>NZ_PSRT01000015.1 GCF_004212635.1 Bradyrhizobium genosp. SA-3
GGTCGCGCCGAAGGCGCGGGTGAGGGTTTTCTCCTCTTGAGGGTTCTCGATTGCCGAGACACCCTCTCCCCAACACTCCCCCGGAGGCGGGGGAGGGAGCAGACCGCACGCTGTGGCTCGCATCTCGATCCCAATTTTTCGGTACTAGCACCATGAAGATCTATCTGGCAGGCCCCGACGTGTTCCTGCCGGACGCGGTAGAGATCGGCCGCCGCAAGGTCGATGTCTGCACGGCTCATGGCCTTACCGGCCTCTATCCCCTCGACAACGCCATCGACCTCACCGCGCCCGATGCCTCGCGGCAGATCTTTTGCGGCAACGAGGCAATGATGGACGGGGCCGACGCCATCATTGCGAACCTCACCCCGTTCCGGGGCGCCGGCGCCGATCCCGGTACCGTCTACGAGCTCGGCTACATGGCCGGGCGGCGTAAGTTCTGCCTCGCCTATTCCAATGACGGCGCCGTCTATGCCGACCGCGTCGGCCGTTTCATGGACGTCGCTTCCGAGGACGGACGGCTGGTCGATGCGCAGGGACTGACAGTCGAGGATTTTGGTCTCGTCGACAACCTCATGATGATCCATGCGCTGGAACTGCACGGCTGCCCGCTGGTGACGCCGGCGCAGATGCCGATCGATGTCTGGCACGATCTCGCCGCGTTCGAGACTTGCGTCCGGATGGCGGCTGCGCGATTGATCGCTACATAAGCACCTCAGTCGTGCCCATGAGAGCGTGATGCCCCCTGCCCGCAAGCGCGCGGATGTATTGCTGGTCGAGCGCGGCCTGTTCGAAAGCCGCGCGCGGGCGCGCGCGGCGATCGAGGCCGGCCTGGTCACGGCCGACGCCAAGCCGGTTTCGAAACCGTCGGAGACGATCGCCGAGGACGCGGTGATCCAAGCCGAGCCGGCGCATCCCTATGTCTCCCGCGGCGGCGTCAAGCTCGCCGGCGCGCTCGAGCATTACCCGATTGAAATCGAGGACCATGTCTGCCTCGACGTCGGCGCCTCGACCGGCGGCTTCACCGAGGTGCTGCTGGCGAACGGCGCGAGCCTGGTGTTCGCCATCGACGTCGGCACCAGCCAATTGCATCCCTCGCTGCGCGATCATCCCAAGATCGTGTCGATGGAGGAGACCGATATAAGGTCCTACGAAGGCAAGCGTCTGCCGGCGCGGCCCGACATCGTCGTCATCGACGTCAGCTTTATCTCGCTCAAGGCGGTGCTGCCGGTGGCGTTGTCGCTGGCGGCGGCCCCCATGAGCCTGCTGGCGCTGATCAAGCCGCAATTCGAAGCGGAGCGAAAGCACAACAAGAAGGGCATCATCCGCGACGCCGCCGTGCACCGGGAGATCTGTGACGACATCGCGGCCTTTGCCGCTTCGCTCGGCTGCACCGACATCGAGATATTCCCCTCACCGATCGCGGGCGGTGACGGCAACATCGAATTTTTCCTGGGCGCGCGCCGTGGTTGAGCGCCTGACGATTGATCACGTCGGCCATCGCGGCGACGGCGTCTGCCTCGACGCCGGCGCAGCGATCTATGTGCCCTATACGCTTGGCGGCGAGACCGTCGAGGTCGATCACGTCGCGGGCCACCATCCCGACCGCCGCAAGCTGCTCGCGATCGACGTCGCAAGCCCCGAGCGCATCGAACCATTCTGCCCGCATTTCGGCGTCTGCGGCGGCTGCGCCATCCAGCACTGGGCGGCTGAACCGTATCACGCGTGGAAGCGCGGCATCGTGGTCGAGACGCTGGCGCAGGCCGGCGTCGATTGCGAAGTGGCGCCGTTGGTCGATGCGCACGGCGCCGGGCGCAGACGCATCACATTGCACGGCCGCTTCGGCACGCATGACGTTCTCAAGGTCGGCTTCTCCGCGACGAGCTCGCACGACGTCATTCCGATCCATCGCTGCCCCATCCTCGATCCCGCGCTCGCCGGTGCGATAGACGCCGCCTGGGCGCTGGCCGAACCGCTGACGACCAGGATGCCGGTGACGAAGCCGCTCGATATCCAGGTCACCGCCACCACCAACGGCCTCGATGTCGACGTGCGGGGCTCCGGCCCGCTGCCGACGGCACTGGTGACGGCGTTGTCGCGCGTCGCCGAGCAGCACCGCCTGGCGCGACTGACCCGACATGGCGAACTGGTGCTGCAACGCCTGCCGCCGGCGCTAAAGATGGGCCGCGCCGAGGTGACGCTGCCGCCGGGCTCATTCTTGCAGGCGACCGTCGCGGGCGAAGAGACTCTGGCGGCTCTCGTTGCCGAGCGCGTCGGCAAGGCCAAGGAAATTGCCGACCTCTTCTGCGGCGTCGGTCCGTTCGCGTTGAGGCTTGCGGAGAAGGCGCGCGTGACCGCCTATGACAGCGACGCCGGCGCGATCGCAGCGCTGGCGAAAGCGGCGCGCGCGCCCGGCCTGAAGCCAATCAAAGCCCAGCCGCGCGACCTGTTCCGCCGCCCCCTGGTGCCGCAGGAGCTGCGCGACTTCGACGCGGTGGTGTTCGACCCGCCGCGCCAGGGCGCCCAAGCTCAGGCACTGAAGCTCGCCGCGAGCAAGGTGCCCGTCGTGGTCGCCGTATCCTGCAACGCCGCGACCTTCGCCCGCGATGCGCGACTGCTCATCGACGGCGGCTATCGGCTGGAGGCGGTAGTGCCGGTCGACCAGTTCCGGCACACGCCGCATGTGGAGCTGGTGGCGCGGTTCAGCCGGTGACGCGACCCGCCTCCCAATTCCGTGCGGACTGCTATGTCGACGGCTCGAATTGCGGTTGCCATCGCAGCAGGTAGGACTGGAGCGAGCGCACCGCGATCGCCAGCAGGATGCCGACGAACATCATGACGAAGATGGCGACCATCATTTCGCTGGCATTGGCCCGCGCCTCGGCTTCGATGATGAGCTTGCCGAGCCCGCGCTCGGCGCCGATGAATTCCCCGACGATGACGCCGATCAGCGCAAAAGACACCGCCGGCAGCAGCGAAGCGAACACCCAGGCGAGCGCGGACGGGATCACGACCGTGCGCAGCACGGTGAATTCGCTGGCGCCGAGCAGACGGGCGGCGGCGATCTGGTCGCGGTCGACCGCACGCGTTCCCTCGAAAGTGTTAAAGAACACGACGAAGAACACGACCAGCCAGGCCGTGGCGATCTTGGAGAGATCGCCGAGGCCGAAGATCAGGATGACGAGCGGTACCAGCGCGATGCGCGGTATCGAATTGAATGCCACGATGTAGGGACCGAATACGCGGGCAAGGAAATCCGAACGTCCCAGGATCAGGCCGGCCGCGATGCCGCTCGCAGATCCGAACAGAAATCCCCACCAGGTGTTCTTCAGCGTGACGAGCGTCGCAAGCCACAGATTGTTGTCGTTGCCCTTGATGCAGGCGGCAAAGCCGCTGGTATCGGCAAAGCAGCCGAGCCGCAGGAAGCTCTGCCAGATCAGCGACGGCTTGGCGACGAAATAGGGATCGAGGATTTTCGGCACGTAGGCCTTCGGCAGCAGCGCCTTGCTCCATTCGAAGCCCCACTGCCAGATGACGAGAACGGCTGCGAGAATGGCCAGTTGCCAGAACAGGATGACGGTGCGGCTGTTGGACATGGTCAGTCGGCCTTGGTGCGGCGGAACTCTTCGCCGAGCGAATGCCAGATGTGGGAATAAAGGCGGCCGAATTCGGCGGTCTCGCGCACGGCCACGGGATCGCGCGGACGCGGGATGGCGACGTCGAAGTCTTCCTTGAGACGGCCGGGCCGCGCCGAGAGCAGGATGATGCGGCTCGCCAGCGTCAAGGCTTCGCCGAGATCGTGCGTCACGAACAACACGGTCTGCCGCTCGCGTTCCCAGATCTCCAGCAGCGTCTTGTGCATCTCCAGCTTGGTGTGGGTGTCGAGCGCGCCGAACGGCTCGTCCATCAGCAGGATCTCGGGCTCCAGGATCAGCGTGCGCATCAAGGCGACGCGCTGGCGCATGCCGCCGGACAGCATGCGCGGAAAGCTCTGCGCAAAACCCGAGAGCCCGGCCTTTTCGACGGCGGAAGCGACGCGCCCTGCGCGCTCGGTCTTCGGCAGTCCCGCGATCTCCAGCCCATAGCCGATGTTCTGCTCCACGGTTCGCCAGGGAAACAGCGTATCGCGCTGAAAGACATAGCCGACCCTGGGGTTGACCTTGCCGGTCTCGACCGTGTCCTGGTCGATCAGGATGCGTCCGCCCGAGCGCGGCAATAGGCCCGCGACCATGTTGAGGATGGTGCTCTTGCCGCAGCCGGATGGACCGAGCAGCGCAACGAACTCGCCCTGCTTCACCTCGAAGGAAACGTCATCCACCGCCACGAACTCGCGGCCGGACGCGTTGAAGCGCTTGGCGAGCCCCTGCACGGCAATGCGGATGCGCGCTGCCGCTGTTTGATCCTCATCGCGCGCGAACGCGAGGCCCTGACCTGGCGCGGCGATCATTTGTATTTCGCCCTGGCCGCCTGGAGGAAGCTCATGTCGACGACATCCTCGTATTTGGTCTCGGGAATATCGGTTCCCTTGCGGTACCAGGGCTTGGCGCCGCGTTCGAACGCGGGCTTGTCGATGACACCGTCATAGGCCCAGGTCGACTTGTCGAAGCCGAGCTCGGCACTGACCGCGTCGGGATCGATGCCCGAGAAATATTTCGGCGTGACCAGCGCCTGCACTTCCGCGAGCGGCGTCGCCTTCACGAAAGCCATCGCGCGATGGATCGCGTTGACATAGGCCTGCACCATCGCCTTGTCCTGCTCGACCGTGTCCTGAAGCGTGTAGATCACGAGCACGGGCAGCGTCCCGCCGAAATCCTTCTCAAACACGCCGGGCTTGGACGTGTCGTAGATCGTCCTGCCAAAGCCCTTCTTCTCGACCTCGATGATCCAGCTCGGCGGCGCCATGATGGCGTCGAACTGCTTGGTCTGGAGCGAGGGGAACATGGTGTTGGTCCCGCCGCCCGCGACCCAGTTCACCTTGCCGCCGAGCCCGCGCGCTTCGAACACATAGGTGCCGAACACCCAGGTGCCGGACCCGATGGCGGTCGCGGCGACGATCGGCTTGGCGCCATCGGGGCGCTTGTAGTCCGCGAGCTTCTCGACCGAATTGATGCCGCTGTCATAGAGATCCTGCCGGACCATGATGCTGGCGTAGGAGCACACCATCTCGGTCGCGAGCAGGATCTTGCAGGGCTTGCCGCGCGCGCCGAGTTGGAGCGGATGACTGGCATCGCCATGTGCAAACAGCGCTTGCCCCGCCGCCAGCGTCTGGCGACCGAATGTCCCGGCATTTCCGGTGACGAGCTTGGAATCGAGTCCTTCGTCCTTGAAGTACCCCTTCAGCTCCGCGATCATGCCGATGGCATAGACCGGCGACACCGGTCCGAAGGCGAGCGAGACCTGCTTGGCCTCGGCGCGCAGCTGCCCCGGCAGCAGCGATGCACCGGCCCATGCGGAGCCCGCGATCAGGGCCTGGCGCCTGCTAATGCTCATGTGCTCCTCCTCCCTTGGTTCTCGTTCGATTGCGCCAATCGATCAGGACGGCGCGACCTTGATCGTCCCTGCTTGTCGCAGCGTTTCGATCTCATTCGGCGACATGCCGATCTCGCTCAGGATCTCGCCGCTGTGCTCGCCGATCTCAGGTGGATCGTAACGGTTGGGCAGGCGCCTTCCGTCCATGGAAATCGGCAAGAGCGGGGTCTTGGCCGCGCCGCCGTCAGGCAGACGAATGTCGGTCAGGCCTCCCGACTGGTTGAGATGCGGATCATCGAAGAGATCGCCGGGCTTGTTCACCGGCGCGTAGGGCAGATCGAGCTGCTCGAGACGCGCGGCGAGATCGGCCTTGTCCCATTGCTTGAAGATCTTCGCGATCTCGGGGATCAGCCAGCCGCGATGATCTACGCGGTCGTTGCTCGTTGCAAAGCGCGGATCAACGAGCCAGGCTTCACGATCGAAGGCGCGGCAGAACGCCGCCCATTGCTCTTCACCGACGATGGTGACGAACAGTTTTGAGCCGTCCCTGGTGTCGAAGAGATCATAGACCGGCCACGGGCTGTCCTTGATCGAATACGGGATCGAGGGCTGGCCGCTGACCACCTCGCACATCATGGCCTGCGCCATCAGGAACACGTTGTTTTCGTACAGCGCACTCCGGATATAACGACCCCGGCCGGTCCGCTGCCGCTCGGCGAGCGCAGCCTGGATCGCGATCACGCCGAACATGCCGCCCATGACATCGTTGACCGAGGCGCCGGCGCGCATGGGACGGTCGGGCAAGCCGGTCATGTAGGCGAGGCCACCCATCATCTGCACGACCTCGTCCAGCGCGAGGCGGTTCTCGTAAGGCCCGGGCAAATAGCCCTTGAGCGAGCAATAGATCAGGCGTGGTGCAAAGGCCGCGACGCTCTCGTAGTCGAGCCCGATCCGCTTCAACAGGCCCGGCCGGAAGTTCTCGATCAGGACGTCGCTGTTCTCGATCAGCCGGCGTGCGATGTTCTGGCCTTCCGCGGTCGACGTATCCAGCGCGATGCTGCGCTTGTTGCGGCTGTAGGTGGCGAAGAAGCCGGCGGCGGGCCCCTTGAAGGTGCGAGTGCGGTCGCCCTTGGGCGGCTCGACCTTGATCACGTCGGCGCCGAGATCGGCCAGGATCAAGCCGCAGCTCGGCCCCATCACCATCTGGCTGAACTCGATGACCCGAACGCCTGCCAGCGGACGAAGCTCCGGTGCCCTCTCACGAACAGCCGTGGTCATGCCGCGCTCCGCAGAACCTTGGGGATGCCGGCCTCGTGCAGATGCCCCGTCAAATGTTTTGCCGGGATATGGCGGGCGAGAATCTCGCGCGTCTGCATCAGGCGGTCGAGGTCAATGCCGGTGGAGAGTCCCATGCGCTCCAGCATGAACACGAGATCCTCGGTGACGATGTTGCCGCGCGCACCGGGAGCAAAAGGACAGCCGCCGAGGCCGGACACCGCGGCGTCGAAACGGCGGATGCCCGCTTCGAGGCCGGCGACGGCATTGGCAAGGCCCGCACCGAGCGTGTCGTGCAGATGCAGTCGCAGCGTCATTTGCGATCCGACCTCACGCCGCACGGCCGCGACGATCTGCCCGATCGATTTGGGCGTCGCATAACCGACGGTGTCGGCAAGCCCGATCTCGTCGGCGCGGGCTTCAGCAAAAGCGCGTGCCACACGGCACACCGCCGCTTCGCTCACCTCGCCTTCCAGCGAGCAGCCGAAGGAGGTGGAGATCGCGCCCATCAGTTGCGGCCGCTGGTCCGCCGGTCGGGCGTCGATCGCGGCGCGGACCGCGCGAAAGCCGTCGAGCTGCTCTTCTATCGTGCAGCGCACATTGGCGCGGTTGTGCGTCTCGCTCGCCGAGATGACGAAATAGACGGCGTTGACGCCTGCGGCAATGGCGCGCTCGGCGCCCTTCGGGTTCGGCACCAGCGCGCCGATGGTTGCGGACTTGTGCGTGAGCGCATGCGCCATCACCGCGTCGACGTCGGCGAATTGCGGCACGACCTTTGGCGGAACGAACGACCCCGCATCGATCTCGCGCACGCCGGCGGCGGCGATCGTGTCGATCAGCGCGCATTTGGCTTCAGTCGGAACGAAGATGTCCAGGTTCTGGAGACCATCGCGGGGAGCAACCTCGCAAATGTGGACATCGGGCGCGCGCGCCATCGGGGCTCTCCCAGGTTGATTGTATATTATTGCATAAAAGAACAATCCATGGGACAGTCTGTCAAGCCCAAAACTTGCGTGCACTGCAATGATCAAATCCGACAGTTCCCGACAGCGCAGCGTCAAAAACGGTTCCGAGCGTGCCGAACACCTCGCCGGCCTTATCATGGCGCTGGCCCGGCGCGAAGGCATGAAGGCCGGAGACCGCCTGATCGAACAAAGGCTTGCGGATGCGCTGGACCTTTCACGCGCGCCGATCCGGCTCGGCCTGAAGGCTCTGGAAGCAGCGGGGCTGGCGCGCGGCGAGCCGCATCGCGGCTTTGTGCTGGCAAAGAATCCCACCAGCGGCGCTGCCCAACCCGCGCTCGCGGCGGTCAGGCGCAGCGAGCAGGTTTATGCGACCATCGCAGGCGACGTGCTCGCAACGCGGCTGCCGGCCGACGTCACCGAGGCAGAGCTGATGCGCCGCTACGGCCTCAGCCGGGCCGAGCTACAGCGGCTGCTGGACCGGATCGCCGCCGAGGGCTGGATCGCACGCCTGCCCGGCTACGGCTGGCGCTTCGCAGAGACGGTCTCGAACCCCGAAGCCCAGGCCAAGGCCATGGCATTTCGCGCGGTGATCGAGCCGGCGGCGATCGCGCAGCCGGGCTTTACGTTGCCGCAGGAGGTGATCGTACGCTTGCGCGAGCGCCAACAGCGCGTCTTCGAAGGCGAGCTCGAGAAGATGACGATCGGCGAGGTCTTTCACTCCGGCTGCGAATTCCACGAAGAGATCATCCGCGGCGCCGGCAATCCCTTCTTTCTCGAAGCGCTCAGGCGCGTGAACTCGATCAGACGCCTGTTCGCCTATCGCAGCTTCGCCGACCGCGACGGCATGCGGCGGCACGTGCGCGAGCATCTGCGCCTGCTCGACGTCCTCGAGACGCGACGCTACACCGAGGCGGCCGACCTGATGGCCCGGCACCTGCAACGCCCACTAATCGCGGGCTTGTCGTGATGCCTGTGGTGATCGCTCAACGACGCAAGCCGCCCAACGCCGGCGACTCGCCGGGCAGCATCGAGGAGTTGATGTCGCTGTCCATGCGTCCCGATTGCTGTTGGAGGAAGCCGGCACCGAACGACAGGCTGAGATTGGAGGTCGGCTTGAACTCGACACCCGCGAACGCGCCATAACCGGGCGTGGCACTGGAGGTCAGCGGCGCCAGCGAGCTGCCGATACCGTTGCCGAATTTCAGCGCGTCGAAGCCGGCAAAGAACGTGACGGGCAGGCCGCCCGCCGTCTTGGTGCTGTAGCCGAACTGCGTGCTGTCATAGGACAGCGCGCTGAAATTGCCGGCCGAGCCGGCCTGATTGAAGCCGCTCAAACCAAAATTGCCGCGCTCGCTGCCGACGAAGAAACCGTTCGCATAGCTGGTACGCCAACCCGCATCGCCGGCATTGAAGCTCGAGAAGCCGCCGTAAGTATCGGAGCTCTGGTCGGCACCACCGCTGAGGCCGAAAGGCCCGCCGGGAATCCAATATCTCAGCGGCGCAACTTGCGCATGAGCCGGTGCGCCGGTGAGGCAGAGCAAGGCGAGAGTTGCAAGAGCGCATGAACGTGCGAAGTTGAACATCCAGGTTACCGTTGAGAGTTTTGCAAATTATACTCCTCGGACATCACCAATGCCAGCGGTGCGACCGCGCCGACGTCACGGCCCCGAGCCTCCCGGAGAGCTCCACCTGATGCCCCACGATCCGCTGCTCACGCGCCTGATTTCGCAACTGGAGGAGCAGGCAAACAAGGTCTGGCGGCTGATCGGCGACGGTGCCCTTGCGCCCGCTTGCGAGGCCTTGCGCAAGATCGACCGGCAGTCGAAGGTGCTGACATCTTGAAAGCATGGAGAACCCGGTGACATCGGACAGTCCCGTCACTTACGAACGCGCAGGCAACATCGCCCGGATCACGCTGCGCCGCCCGCCCGTCAACGCGCTGAGCCTCGAGGTCATCCGCGCGGTGGTCGCGGCGCTCCGCCGCGCCGCGGACGATACCGAGGCGCGCGTCGTCGTGCTGGCGAGCGCTATCCCTAAGCGCTTCTCGGCGGGCCTTGATCTCGACATCCTGCTCGGCAAGCCCGGCGCCGAGATCCGCGAATTCCTCCAGGCGCTCTATATCGACCTCTACGACGCGCAGTATCGGCTCGGCAAACCGTCGATCGCCGCCGTCGGCGGTGCGGCGCGGGGCGGCGGCATGACCATGGCGGTGTCCTGCGACGTGGTGCTGGCGGCCGAGAACGCGACGTTCGGCTATCCCGAGATCGACGTCGGCGTCATCCCGGCGATCCACTATGCCCATCTGCCGCGAATCGTCGGACGTCACCGCGCCTTCGAGCTGCTGTTCACCGGCCGCGTCTTCAGCGCCGCGGAGGCGCGCGAACTCGGCGTGGTCAACCGCGTCGTCGCCGACGCGGAGCTCGAGGCCGAGGTCGCAAGGCTCGCGGCGCAGTTCGCGGGAAAATCGGCGGCGGTGCTAGGGATGGGCCGCGCCGCCTTCATGCGCCAGATCGATCTCGACTATCGGCGCAGCATTGCAAGCGCCGTGGACGATTTCTGCAATGTCGCGACGTCGGATGAGGCGCAGGAAGGCTTGAGAGCGTTTGTGGAGAAGCGGGCGCCGAAATGGTGAGGACGGCAGCTTTCAGGCGGTCTTGTCGACCGAGGAGTCGGCCGGCGGATATTTCGTCACCGGCACCATGAAGGATTTTGTGCCGACCTGGTAGATGACCTTGCCGTTCTGTCCGTCGTCGGTCGCGATCTGCGCCTGCCCGAACATGATGACGTTCTTGTAGACGGTGCCGGTGCCCTGGCGGGTGATGCCGTCGGTAGTGACGCTGACCTGGGCTTCCTTGCCGTTGACCGAGAGCACCTTGAAGCTCGCGCTCTTGCCGTTATCGCTGGAATAGCCGCCCCAGCTTCCCATGAGGCGGCTGTCGGAAGCCGGCGGCTCCTGCTTCTCGAGATTCGCGGTCTGCTTGCCAGCGCCGCCCACCGAGAACAACAGCACCATGCTCTTGCCGTCCTTGGTGCCGACCGTGACCCCGCCGAACGTGATCAGCGAGCCATTGACCTCGGCAAAGCCGCGCTCGGTATGCCCGTTATGGGTGTACTCGACCTGCGCCCGGGCACCGCGGATGTTCACGACCTTGAAGCCGACGGGCTGGTTGTTGCCCACCCAATTGCCCTTCCATTCACCGAGCAACTTGCTCTGGTGAAAGACCCGCTCATTGGCGGGCGAAATCTGGCTGGTGCTCGACGTGACGATGGCCATGGTCTGCTCGGTGGACGGGTTCGACGCACCCGCTCTCGTTCGCGCGCCCGACAGCAAAGTCAAAACTGCGATCGGAAACGAACTGAAACAACCGGATTAGGGCCATGTGCCGGTTAACGAGCGGTTAAATTCAACCGTCGGGCGAGATGAGGCGAAAGGTCCCAACCGGGGGTGCTGCTAAAAGCGCAACGAGATTAGGACGAATCGTCATCGCGATTTAGGTTATTGTTTGAGCATGATCTGTTCGGAAAACCGCTGCACACTTTTCCGGATCATGCTCTAGCGGCCCCAGCGGTCCGACCAGATCTTCTCGCCGATCATGCAATTGACGCGCGGCTCCTTGTCCGCAACCCGCATCACGGGGCGCTCCGGCATGCGGCCGGCAACCTCCATCAGCAGCTTGGTGCGGATCGCTTCCTTGAACTTCTCGCGATCCTTGATCGTGATGACGAAAGAGCCGGGACCGCCGATGACGCAGTCCTCGTAGTAGAAGTCGAGATTGTCGATATCCATGGTCGAATAGGACGGCTCCTTGACCATGATCGGCAGACCGTTGATGACGATGCCCTTCTCGAGCGCGGCATCGCGCGCCACCGTGACCGGGGTGCCATTGTTGTTGGGGCCGTCGCCGGAAATGTCGATCACGCGGCGCAAGCCCCGATATGGATCCTCGTCGAACAGCGGCATCGCAAACGTGATCGCGCCGGAGATCGAGGTGCGCGAGGCACGCCGGATCGGCGTCTTCATGATCTCGGCGGCGACCGCATCCGCTGTCTCGGGGCCGTCGATCAGGCGCCAGGGGATGATGATCTTCTGGTCGCTGGAGGCGGCCCACTCGAAATAGGTCACGGCGATCCGGCCGTTCGGACCGAGCTTCAGCGCCTGGAGGAATTCCTTCGACTGGATCGCCTGTGCGTAGCCTTCGCGCTGGACCGCGAGCTCGTCCATGTCCATGGAGTAGGAGACGTCGACCGCGAGGATCAGTTCGACGTCGACCGTCTGTGCATCCTTGTCGGCAGCCAGCCGCTGCGGCTGATTTTGAGATGATTCAGATTTGGGCGGCTCAAATTTAGGCCCTGGCGCCGCGATGCCCGCGACGTCCCCTCCGGCAAGCACGCCGGCCACCAGCACAGCCCCGATCGAGAACAGCAAGCGCATCGCAGCGGTCTCCCGTCGTATGACGCGATGGTGACATGCAATCGCCTTGCCGCAAAGTGCGAAGATCGCCTGCGCTTCACATTCGAGTTAGGATCGGCGCTGTGTTGCCTCGCTACGCGCGACTGGAACACGCAGCGAGATCGGCACCGTCGTTCCAGAGCTCGCGGCGACGCGCGCAGAATGACGCCTAGGGACAGAGCGGCCGGCCCACTTGTCCGGCGCAATTTCCATGCTAGGCTGGATGCACAGATGGGGATGGAGTCCCCCGACAACCGCCCGGCGGTCGATGATCGTGCTGGGCTGATGACTCCTGCTTGAGGTGGGGCAATCTTTGAGCCTCCGCCTTTGGCGGGAGCATGGACAAGCCCGCCGATGGCGGGTTTTTTGTTGCCTGGTGACGAAGGCAGGAAACTGGGCCAGCAAGCCAAGGCCAGGAGAAGGCGGAGACGTGACCACGACGACACCGAATGCTGCGCGCGCCTCGCTGCCCAGGGGAATCTGGGTGCTCGGCTTCGTCTCGATGCTGATGGACATCTCCTCCGAGATGATCCATGCGCTGCTGCCGGTCTATCTCGTCACCGCGCTCGGCGCCTCCACGCTCACGGTCGGCTTCATCGAGGGCATCGCCGAGGCGACCGCCTCGATCACGAAGATCTTCTCCGGCGCGTTGTCGGACTGGCTCGGTCGCCGCAAGCTGCTCGCCGCGCTCGGCTACGGGCTGGCCGCCTTCACCAAGCCGCTGTTTCCGCTCGCCTCGAGCGTCGGATGGCTGGTGGCGGCACGCTTCATCGACCGCGTCGGCAAGGGCATTCGCGGCGCGCCGCGCGATGCCCTGATCGCCGACATCGCTCCCGTCGGCCTGCGCGGCGCGAGCTTTGGCCTGCGGCAGTCGCTCGACACCATCGGCGCCTTCGTCGGGCCGCTCGCGGCCATCGGCCTGATGTGGTGGACGGCTGACAATTTTACGATCGTGTTCTGGGTGGCGGTGCTGCCGGCCTTTCTGTCCTTCGGCCTGATCGCGTTTGCCGTGCACGAGCCGGAGCCGGATCCGAACCGCAAGCCTGCAACGAACCCGCTCAATCTTGCCGCGATGCGGCAGCTCGGGGCAGTCTACTGGCGCGTCGTCGCGGTCGGTGTCGTGTTCACGCTGGCGCGCTTCAGCGAGGCCTTTTTGATCCTGCGCGCGCAGAACATCGGGCTCAACCCGATGTGGGTGCCGGCGGTGCTGGTGCTGATGAACGTCACTTATGCGCTGTCGGCCTATCCCGCCGGCGTGCTGTCGGACCGGATCAACCGGACCGGCCTGCTCGCGCTCGGCCTGATCTTCCTCGCCGGCGCCGACCTCGCGCTGGCACTGCTCCCGAGCCTTGCAGGCCTCGCGCTCGGCGTCGTGCTGTGGGGGCTGCATATGGGATTGACGCAAGGCCTGCTCTCGGCCCTCGTCGCCGATGCCGCGCCGCCGAGCCTGCGCGGCACCGCATTCGGCTATTTCAACCTGTTCACGGGTCTGGCTCTGCTGGCTGCGAGCGTGATCGCCGGCGCGTTGTGGGACGCCTATGGCCCGGCAGGCACGTTCCTGGCGGGGCTCGGCTTTGCGCTGATCTCGCTCATCGGGCTGCTTGCCGTCGGCAACGGTCTGGCAGCGGAGCAAAAATGATGACGGGGAGTTTTTCGTCGTGCTGAGTGGGGTGCTTGCGATCATGCTGGGTAGCGTGCTCGGCGGCTGTGCGCGCTATTTCGTGTCCGGCGCGATCGCGCGGCGGTTGGGCGAGACGTTTCCGTGGGGCACCATGACCATCAATGTCACCGGCGCCTTCCTGATCGGCATTTTGGGCGCGCTCGCGACCCATCCCGGCTCGGCCTTCGCCACGCCCACCCCCTGGCTGTTCGCGGTGACCGGTTTTCTCGGCTGCTACACCACGGTGTCCTCGTTCAGCCTGCAAACCCTGACGCTGGCGCGGAGCGGCGAGCCGCTCTCCGCACTCGGCAATGTCGTGCTCTCGGTCGGGCTGTGCCTTGCGGCCGTCAGTTGCGGCTTCCTCCTCGCGGACAGGCTTGGAGCATAGAAGCGCATGGCTGTCCCCTCCTCCGCCGAGCGCTGGCGTAGCGCGATACTCTACACCTGGGTTGCCGCCGGCAGCATCGTCGGCGGACTGACCCGCTATCTGGTCGGTCTCGCGCTCGACACCGGACCGGGCTTTCCCTTCTCCACGCTGTTCATCAACGCCACGGGATCGCTGATCATCGGCTTCTACGCGACGCTGACCGGCCCCGACGGTCGCATGCTGGCGCGGCCCGAGCACCGGCAGTTCGTCATGACCGGCTTCTGCGGCGGCTACACCACGTTCTCGACCTTCAGCCTCGAGACCTTCCGCCTGCTCCACGGCGGCATGAAGTACACGGCACTTGCCTATGTCGCAGCGTCCGTCATCTGCTGGCTGGTGTCGGCGTGGCTCGGGCATATGATGGCGAGCCGCTACAACCGCTTGACAAGGAGTTGACCATGCAAATCCCCGCTCAGGCCGTTTTGCTCCGGATCTTCATCGGCGAGAGCGACCATTTCGACGGCAAGCCGCTCTATGAAGCGATCGTGATGACCGCGCGCGAGCGGCACCTCGCCGGCGCCACCGTGCTGCGCGGTCCGATGGGCTTCGGCAAATCGAGCCGGCTGCACACTTCGAAGATCCTGCGGCTTTCGGAAGACCTGCCGCTGCTGATCGAGATCGTCGACAGCGAGGACAACATCAACGCATTCCTGCCCATCCTGGATGGCATGATGTCGAGCGGCCTGATCACCTTGGAGAAGGTGCAGGTCCTGCAATATGGTGCGAAGGCCGCGAGCTGATCGCTCCAGCAGGAACCCGAGCCCGCCGTGTCCGGAGGCGGAATGAACGATACCGTTACCACACCGAAAACCAGGACGAAGACCAAGGTCGAGCGGCCACGGCTGCACAAGGTCATCCTGATCAACGATGATTACACGCCGCGCGAATTCGTCACCATGGTGCTCAAGGCCGAATTCCGCATGACGGAGGATCAGGCCTACAAGGTGATGATCACCGCGCACAAGCTGGGCACCTGCGTCGTCGCCGTGTTCACCAAGGACGTCGCCGAGACCAAGGCGACGCGTGCCACCGATGCCGGCCGCGCCAAGGGCTATCCGCTGCTGTTCACGACCGAGCCGGAGGAATAGGGCTCAGCCCACCAGCGCGTGCGTTTCTTCGGCCAGCCCGTACACGCGCTGTGCCTTGGAAAATCCTGCGATCGGAAATTCGCCGAGCTCGTGCCAGTCGTGGTGGCAGACATTGGCAAAACCTTCCGAGGCGACGACGGTCCGCCCCAGCCGCCCCGTGATCTTCTCCAGCCGGGCCGCGAGATTGACGGCGGGGCCGATGCAGGTGAAGTCCAGCCGGTTGCCGCCGCCAATATTGCCGTAGAGGATGTTGCCGATGTGCAGCGCGACGCCAAAGCGGAAGCGCTCGACGGCGTCGCCGACCGGAAACGCGAGCTGCTCCACGCTGGCGCGCGATTCACGCGCCGCCTCCAGCACGCGCGCGCAGACATGGGCGGCATCGCCGACATATTCGTCGATCGGAAACACAGCGAGCAGGCCGTCGCCCATGAATTTCAGCACCTCGCCGCCATGGCCCCGGATCGCCGTGACCTGGCAGTCGAAATAATGGTTGAGGATTGCGACCACCGTTTCGGCCGGCAGCCGGTCCGACAGGGCGGTGAAGCCGCGCAGGTCCGAGAGCCAGATCACCGCCTGCATGGTGTCGGTGTGGCCACGGCGGATCTGGCCACCGAGAATGCGTGCGCCGGCGCGGTTGCCGACATAGGTGTCGAGCAGCATCTCGGCGGTGCGGCGCAGGCTGATGATCTCGCTGACCCGCGCGAGCGGCGCTATGATGCTTCGGATCGCCGCGATGTCGTCGTCGCTGAAGCCGCCGGGATGCTGCGTGATCCAGCTCGTCGCGTGGATGGAGCCATCGAGAAACGGCACCGGCATCGCAATATAGTCGGTCGCGCCTTCGGCGCGCATGTCATCAAGGAACGGAAATCGCTTGCTGTCGGGATCGCTCGTGCGTCCCCTGACCTCCACCCCCTGCTCGAACACGATGCGAAGCGGGCTGCGGGCGAATTCGGGCGTGTCCAGGATCTCGAAATCGACACTGCCGATTTCGACCTCCCCACCCTGCCGCCAGATGAAATTGCGGCCGAATATCTCGGGGTGGAGCGTGCGGATGAAGATGCCGAACCGCCACAGCGGCAGGCCGGCCGCGACCAGACGTTCGCAGAAATCGGCGATCATCTCGGCCGGCTCTAGCGACGACCAGGCACCGCCGATCAGCCAGTTGCAGATGCGCTGAAGCTCGGAACTGTTCATGTCCGCATTTGCGGACGAAGTTGTGGGCCCGTCAAGCTGCGCGGAGAGCTAGTACCGCCACACCAGACCGTCGGGACGGCGTTTTCATCTCTCGCCGTCGGGGAGAGGTGAAAAAACTAGCGTCCCACCTGCCCGCGATCGCGCAGGAAGTGATCGGCCAGCACGCAGGCCATCATGGCCTCACCGACGGGGACGGCGCGGATGCCGACGCAGGGGTCATGGCGGCCCTTCGTGACGATCTCGGTATCAGTGCCCTTGCGATCGACGGTGCGGCGCGGCTGGAGGATCGACGAGGTCGGCTTCACCGCAAAACGCACCACCACCGGCTGTCCCGTGGAGATGCCGCCCAGAACGCCACCGGCATGGTTGGAGAGAAAGCGCGTGCCGTCATTGCCGGTGCGCATCTCGTCGGCGTTCTCTTCGCCGGTCAATTCGGCCGCGCCAAATCCGGCGCCGATCTCGACGCCCTTGACGGCGTTGATGGTCATCATCGCGGCCGCCAGATCGGAGTCGAGCTTGGCGTAGATCGGCGCGCCAAGGCCCGCCGGCACGCCCTCGGCGACGATCTCGATCACCGCGCCGATCGACGAGCCGCTCTTGCGGATGCCGTCGAGATAGGTCTCGAAGAAGGCGGCCTTGTCCTTGTCGGGACAGAAGAAAGGATTTTTCCCGATCTCGTCCCAGTCCCATTTGGCGCGGTCGATCTTGTGCGGGCCGATCTGCACCAGTGCGCCGCGCACCTTGACGTCGGGCAGCACCTTTCGCGCGATCGCGCCGGCGGCAACGCGCGTCGCGGTCTCGCGCGCCGAGGAGCGCCCGCCGCCGCGATAGTCGCGCAGGCCGTACTTCGCCTCATAGGTGAAGTCGGCATGACCGGGGCGAAACTTGTCCTTGATCTCGGAATAGTCCTTGGAGCGCTGGTCGGTGTTCTCGATCAGGAGCCCGATCGGGGTGCCCGTCGTCACCTGCACGCCGGTCTCCGGATGCGCCATTACGCCGGACAGGATTTTCACCTGGTCCGGCTCCTGGCGCTGAGTGGTGAAGCGCGACTGGCCGGGCCGGCGGCGGTCGAGATCGCCCTGGATGTCGGCCTCGGTGAGCGGGATCATGGGCGGACAGCCGTCGACCACGCAGCCGATCGCCACGCCGTGGCTCTCGCCGAAGGTGGTGACGCGGAACATGTGGCCGAAGGTGTTGAAGGACATCCGTCTCTACTCGTCAGTCAGTTCTGACTTGTGGTGGTAACGCGGGGGAACACCCGGGTCAAACACACACTCGGTCATTCCGGCCAGGCTAACTAAACGTCTCCAGCCGCCGGTCGCGGAACACGTAGACGGCGCCCTGCTGGATATAGAGCTCGGCGGCACCGGCGGGAGTCTCGATGCCCAAAGCCACCATTAGAGCCCGGCAGGTGCCGCCATGGGCGACCGCGACGGTGTCGACCAGAAGCGACTCGTACCAATCGAGCATGCGCAGCTGCACGGCCGCATAGGTCTCGCCGCCGATTGGCGCGACCGTCCATTTGTCGGCGAGGCGCCTTGCATAGACATCGGGATCGGAGGCCTCGCTTTCGGCCAGTGTCAGCCCCTCCCAGGTGCCGTAGCCGATCTCACGCAGGCGGTCGTCGAGCGAATAATCGGCAAGCGGCAGTTCAAGCTTGCGACGGACGAGTTCCATGGTCTGGCGCGCACGCCCGAGCGGGCTCGACACGTAGGGCAGCGCCGCCTTGTCCTTGCCGTCGCGCCTGAACAGATCGGCGAGAACGCCGGCCGCGTGCGCGGCCTGTCCGCGGCCGCGTGCATTCAGCGGAATGTCCTGGGCGCCCTGGAGCCGCCCGAGCGCGTTCCACTCGGTCTCGCCGTGGCGAAGGAAGTAGATCGTGGGCACGGGCATGCGGTTCGAAGGCTAGTCCTCTCGTTTGAGCATGATCTTATCGGGAAACCGGTTCCGACTTTTCCGGATCATGCTCTACCCGCCGAGCGAGATATCAGGCGCGTCCGGGCGCTTCATGCCGAGCACGTGATAGCCGGAATCGACGTGGTGCACCTCGCCGGTCACGCCGCGCGACAAGTCGGACAGGAAATACAGCGCGCTGCCGCCGACATCCTCTGTCGACACGTTGCGCCGCATCGGCGCGTTGTATTCGTTCCACTTCAGGATATAGCGGAAATCGCCGATGCCCGAGGCGGCGAGCGTCTTGATCGGACCTGCCGAGATCGCGTTGACTCGGATGTTCTTCTCGCCGAGATCGGCGGCGAGATAGCGCACGCTGGCTTCCAGCGCGGCTTTCGCCACGCCCATGACGTTGTAATGCGGCATCCATTTCTCGGCGCCGTAATAGCTGAGCGTGATGAGCGAGCCGCCATCCGTCATCAGCTTCTCGGCACGCTGCGCCACCGCGGTGAACGAATAGCAGGAGATCAGCATCGACTTCGAAAAGTTCTCCTGCGTGGTGTCGACATAGCGGCCGTCGAGTTGCTCGCCATAGGCGATCGCGTGCACCAGGAAGTCGATCTTGCCCCACTTCTCCTTCAGCACCGCGAAGGCAGCGTCGATCGTCGCGGCATCCGTGACGTCGCAATGGCCGAGCACGAGACCGCCGACCTCCGCGGCAAGCGGCTCGACGCGCTTCTTCAGCGCATCGCCCTGATAGGTGAAGGCGAGCTCGGCACCGGCCGCGCGGCATGCCTTTGCGATGCCCCAGGCGATCGATCGGTTGTTGGCAACGCCGAGGATCACGCCCCGTTTGCCCTGCATCAGACCTGAATTCTGCGCCATTTTTTCAACGTCCCATCGAGCGGGTTGAGGTCTGGAGGTACACCAGCCCTCCTTCGCGGTACAGTCCTAATACGCGGCGTTAACGCTGTTTCGAGCGCCGGAATAGCCGTTTCATTCGGGTGTTATGATCGTTGTGGCGCTCGCGCCGAACACCGGGACGTGAAAACCGCAATGAACGCGTTTCGCCAGAGTGTGGAAACCATGATCCCGGCGTTGCGCCGCTATGCCCGCGCACTCACGCGCGATGCGGATGCGGCCGACGATCTGGTACAGGATACGTTGGTACGCGCGCTGCGTTCGGAGCGCCTGTTCCTCGGGGGCGACGTCAGGAGCTGGCTCTACACGATCCTGACCAACCTCAACAAGAACCGGCGGCGCTCACTGGCCAGGCGGCCGCAATTCATGCCGCTGACGGAGAACAACCCGGATGCCAGCGGGACCGAGGCCGAAGGGCGCGACATCGAGAAGGCGCTCGCCACCCTCGTCGAGGAGCAGCGTTCGGTGCTGCTGCTGGTGATGCTGGAGGGCATGAGCTATCGCGAGGTCGCCGACATTCAGGGCGTGCCGATCGGCACCGTGATGTCGCGCCTGGCGCGCGCCCGCGCCCACGTCAAAGCTTCGCTCGAGGGCGCGCGCCCGGCGCTCAGGCGGGTGAAATGATGGCAGGGCTGGTGCATCGCGTGTTTGTCCGCCCCACGCAGATGGAGCGAGCGACGTTGAGCCACGAAAGACATTTTAGGCCACAGAGCCAGAGACGACCGATATGAACGACCGCAACATTCCGATCACCGAAGACGAGCTGCACGCCTATGTCGATGGCGAGCTGCCGGCCGAACGTCGCGCCGACGTCGAGGCCTGGCTTGCCGCCCATCCTGACGAGGCCGAGCGTGTGCAGTCCTGGCGCGCCATGGCCGAGATGCTGCACGCCCGCTACGACTCCGTCGCCCAGGAGCCGGTGCCGGCACGGCTGGAGCTCGAGCGGCTGGAGCGCCGCCCCCGGCAATGGCTCTATGGCGCCGCCGCGGCTGTGCTGGTTGCTTTCGTCGCCGGCGGCACGGCGGGCTGGGTCGCGCATGGCGCCGCCAACGCGCCCTCGGCCTTCCAGAGCTTTACAGCCGACGCGCTCGACGCCCACCGCCTCTACGTCGTCGAGGTCCGCCACCCCGTCGAGGTCGGCGGCAACGAGCGTGACCATCTCCAGGCCTGGCTGACCCGGCGCTGCGGCTGGACCGTGTTCGCGCCGAACCTGGAGGCGAGCGGGCTGAAGCTCGTCGGCGGCCGGCTCTTGCCGGGGCCGAAAGGTCCCGCGTCGTTCCTGATGTATGAGGGCGCCTCGGGCGAACGCTACACGATCTACACCGCCAAGACCGAGAATGGTGCGACGCAGATGCGCTACGCCAGGACGGACAAGGACGGGGCGCTGTTCTGGGCCGAGCGTGGCGTCGGTTACGTCGTCAGCGGCGGCGCCGATCGCGACCGGCTGACCAAGGTGGCGCAGGCCGTTTACGACCAGGCAGAGAAGCACGGTACCTAGACAACCCCTGCAAGCGCGATGCCTCGATTCCGACATCGAAAATTTGGAATCAGGACATCGGCGCGTCTCAGAATCGCACCGGATGATCACGCGAAAATGAGCAGCGTTCGATCCGCCGATCGACGCAGGCGGCCTCGATTGGGGTTTTTGGTACCGCGCTGGTCCCCCTCTCGAGGCCGCACCTTATTTATCGGCTGCCCCGCCGGACAGCCGACGCGCGTCAGCGTTGAAGCGCGACCGCACTTCAGACGTATGTTGAGCATCATCCTTTCAGGAAGAGAATGCTCCGATCGTCGAGGCGGCCTCGGATAGCGCCCTAGCCGAGCCCGCTACGCGGATTGTAGGGATGTTGGTCCCGCCACTTTTCCATCAATGTCTCAAGCTCGGCATCGTTCCCGTCCGGTAGCATAATCCTGATGACGACGAAGAGGTCTCCGGTTCCGCCGGCGTTCGGCAGCCCCTTGCCCTTGAGGCGGAAGGTTCGGCCGCTGGAGGTGTTTTTCGGGACCGAGAGCTCCACGGCATTGCCGAGGGTGGGGACGCGGACCTTGCCGCCGAGCACCGCCTCGTAGAGCGTGACCGGCAGATCGATCCGCAAGTCGGTGCCCTCGACCTTGAAGTGGGGGTGGGGCGCGATGTTGATGGTGATCAGGAGATCGCCGGGCGGATGGCCCTGCGCGCTCTCGCCCTGCCCCCTCAGCCGGATCTGCTGGCCCTCGGTGACGCCGGCCGGAATCTTGACGTTCAGCTCTTTGCCCGTGGGCAGCCGGACGCGCTTCTCGCCGCCCTTGACCGCCTCTTCCAGCGAGACGGACATGGCAACGTTCACGTCGAGATCGAGCCCGATCCCGCCGGTGTCGAAGTCGAACTGGGCGCCGCCCCCGGCCCCAGGGCGCGCGCCACGCATCCCACCGCCGAACATGCTGTTGAGGATATCCTCGAACGCGCCGCCGCCCGGGCTGCCACCCGTACCGCCGCTCCGGAACGTATAGCTCTCGAACCCGCCGGGGCCCGCGCGCCCGCGCGGCCCGCCGCCACCCGGAAAGCCCTGGAATCGCGGCTTGCCTTCGGCGTCGATCTCGCCGCGGTCGAACTGCTTGCGCTTGTCCTCGTCGCCGAGAATCTCGTTGGCCGAGTTGATCTCGGCGAAGCGCTCGGCAGCCTTCGGGTCACCCTTGTTGCTGTCGGGATGGTGCTTCTTGGCAAGCTTGCGATAGGCGCTCTTGATGGCGGCAGCGTTGGCGCTCCGCGGCACCCCCAAGACCTCATAGGGGTCGCGCATCCGTCACGTCTCCTTCACGGAATCGAATTGTTCAAAGGGCTCCCCGCCCCACCTGCAGATCATGTGGGGAGAGAGTGGCATTTTTGCAACTAGGGCCCGCGCCGGATCCTAGCTCCGCCACGGCTTTAGCGTATGAATCTCCCAACGGCCACGGCTGCTTTGGCAGCCGGCGCCCTGGAGCCAGCTTTCGGTATTGCCGTTGACGTAGCTCGCCAGGAAGTCACGGCACTTGCGGCCGTCCTCCGCGGCATAGGACTGTGCGATCGGGGTGACCGAGCCCCGCGCCCCGGTCTCCGGATTCTCCCAGTGCTGGCTGGAATCCTTATCGCCCTTGCTGAGGACGTCGGAGGCGGCGTTGCGGGCGAAGGCGAGATCGGTCTCGGTCGGCGGGGCGTCCTTCGCCGGCCGCGCGATCGATCCGGTCAGGTCGCTGTCGTCGGCCTTGGCATAGGCACTGCTGTCGTTGCGCGAAAAGCTGCAACCGCCGGCACCAAGCCCGATTAGAATCATCGTCATGACGAAGCCGGACGGACGGATCACCGATAGGCCAACGCGTCCCCATGCCCTATATAGGGCGGTAGCGGACAATAGCGCGTTTTGGGCCGCGGGACGCAACTCGGACTCCAGACATGACCGACACGACCTCGATGAAACACCAGACACCCTTAACATCCGGTGATTTCACCGCCGCAGACGAGCCATTTGCGTTGTTCGAGTCCTGGCTGAACGAGGCGATCAAGAGCGAGCCGAACGATCCGAACGCAATGGCGCTCGCGACCGTCGACCCTGACGGGCTTCCGGACGTGCGCATGGTGCTGATGAAGGGTTTCGATACCGAGGGTTTCGTCTTCTACAGCCACATCGCCAGCCAGAAAGGCCGCGAACTGGCCGCGAATCCTAAGGCAGCGTTACTTTTTCACTGGAAGTCGCTGCGCCGTCAGGTCCGCATCCGCGGCAACGTGACGCCGGTGACCGACGCCGAGGCCGATGCCTATTTCGCCACCCGCCCGAAGCAGGCCCAGATCGGCGCCTGGGCGAGCAAGCAATCCGAGGCGCTGGAGAGCCGCTTCGCCTTCGAACAGGCCATCGCTAAAGTCGCGGCCAAATACGTCATCGGCGAGGTGCCGCGGCCGCCGGGCTGGAGCGGCTGGCGCATCACGCCGGTGCGCATCGAGTTTTGGCACGACCGCCCATTCCGACTGCACGACCGCATCGAATTTCGCCGTGACGCGGCCGGCCAGAAGTGGTCCAAGACGCGGATGTATCCTTGAGCCTTGTCTTTAGCTTTGGGCCGACCTGAAAGATGTCCATGCCGCATTCGTCCAATCTGCCGCGTCGTACGCTGCTCCTGACCGGAGCCAGCCGCGGCATCGGCCATGCCACCGTGATCCGTTTCTCCTCGGCCGGCTGGCGCGTCATCACCTGCTCACGGCATCCTTTCCCGGAGGACTGCCCGTGGGACGCCGGCCCCGAGGATCATATCCAGGTCGACCTCGGCGATCCCGAGGATACCGCGCGGGCGATCACCGAGATCCGCCGCCGGCTCGAGGACGGCACGCTGCATGCGCTGGTCAACAACGCCGCGATCTCGCCGAAGGGCGCGGGCGGCGCGCGGCTCGGCTCGGTCGACACCGACCTTGACACCTGGACGCATGTCTTCAACGTCAACTTCTTTGCGCCGATCATGATGGCGCGCGGGCTGATCGAGGAATTGAAGGCAGCCAGGGGATCGGTCGTGAACGTCACCTCGATCGCGGGCTCGCGCGTGCATCCCTTCGCGGGTGCCGCCTACGCGACGTCCAAAGCCGCCCTCGCGTCTCTGACGCGCGAGATGGCTTCCGACTTCGGCCGCATCGGCGTGCGCGTCAACGCGATCGCGCCGGGCGAGATCGACACCTCGATCCTGTCGCCCGGCACCGAGAAGATCGTCGAGCAGCAGATCCCGATGCATCGCCTCGGCACCCCCGACGAGGTCGCCAAGATCATCTATGTGCTGTGCACGGACACCAGTTCCTACGTCAACGGCGCCGAGATCCACATCAACGGCGGCCAGCACGTTTGATCCGCTCCCGTGGCAACGACGGAGCAATGAGCGATCTCGTCGGCAACCAATCCGCCTCTCGGTTTACAGACACGGCTTCGCATTCTCGCGGCGTATTTCGCCCGAGTTTTGCTTGATCTCTCCACCCTCGAAGCCAAGAGGGCGCAGGGAAGGCCGGGTGCCGGCCGGCACCCGCGGTCCGCTGCGCGAAAAGCACACGCAGGAAGAACCGCACAGCAGCATACAGGTGTAGCCAATCACTCGGCCTTCCCTGCGCGATGGTTGGACGGCGTATGCCGAGTTCTCCCGGGAGCCGAGTTCCTTCTGGCCTCCCTCACGCTTGCGAAAGTCGCCGACCCCGCGCCAGTTGACGCGATTGCCGCATCCGCAAGAGCTTGACCGTAGCAACGACGGCCAGGACCACACGGTTTTGCCGTACGCACGGCCCGCCATTTCGCCGCAGTTTTCCCAGCCCTGTCGACGGAGCCGGAAACCTACGGGCGAGACGAACCTGACAGCGCCGTCCGTCCGCACGAAGCCCTGGGCTCACGGAGAGCAATCCGCCCTGCCCTGGCTGTTCGCGCCCGACGCTGCTGCGTCCACCGCAAGCCCGGCTCGCGAAACATGACGACCACACGATCGCCCCTCAAGGATGAGCCGGGATGGGCGACACATACGACAAATCCGAATTTCGGTAAAGCGGAATATTTTTTGCGCAGGCGCTTGACAACATGGTCGTGATCGCGCGGTGTTTTGCCCGACGGGCGACATTGCATTCTGTCGTGAATGATCACGCGGCACATCAAGGCGGCGAGCACGTATAGGCCAGAACGGTGGAAGCATGGGCAGATTCGCAAGCACGGCGTCACTCTACGAGCATTTGCGCCCGCCTTACCCGCGCGAATTCTTTCGCAGTGTCGCGCACAAGCTCGGCCTCTCCAGAGAGAGCAGCCTGATCGATCTCGGCACCGGACCCGGGCTGCTGGCGCTCGGCTTCGGCCCTTATGTCGGCCGTGTCGTCGGTGTCGACCCTGAGCCTGCGATGCTCGACGCCGCCCGGCTCGCCGCAGCGCGCGCGGGGCGACATGTCACGCTGATCGAAAGCAACGCCGAGTCGCTCGCCTCCGACATCGGCAGTTTCGACATCGTCACAATCGGCCGCGCGCTGCATTGGATGGATCGTGACTTGACGCTTGCATTGCTCGATCGGCTGGTCGCGCACGACGGTGCGCTCGCGATCTGCGCCTCGTTCTCGGCCGCCGATGGCCGCAACCCCTGGCTTGATGGCTACAACGAGATCCGCCGCCGCTGGTCGCCGGCAAAGCTCTGGGAGGAAGCCGGCCGGGGCACACGGACCCACCGCAACCTTCCCGCGTTCTTCCGCCGCAGCTCGTTTCAGCCCGCCGAGCTCGTCACAGTCGAAACCAGCCATCTGGTCGGCCTGTACGACTTGGCGGAACGCACTCTCACTTATTCGTCGTCATCACCGGATGCTTTGGGCGAGAATGTCGAGGCCATGCTGCGCGATGTCTTAAACCATCTCGTCCCGTTCAGCCGCGACGGCGCCATCGCCGAGACCATTGTCTCGACGGCGCAGATCGTGAAGCGCTAGCTGATTTGCCGAAGGACGGGAAGCAAGGCGATCCAGACAACGCCGCCGCAAGACCTGGATCGCCCGCCTTCCTTCCGTTCCTCAATCGAGTCGAATCCGACGCGACCGTTCGCGCAGCCGCGGAGCGGCGGCGTTCAATGCAGTCGAGCAGTCGTCGTCGTTTTCACCGTCGAGCAGCGGAGCACCACAGTGCCGGCACAGACGTGCCGACAACGACGGCGCCTTGCCGCCCGTCACGACCTGACGATAGTTCGCCAGATCGATGACGTTGCGGGGCGTCGTTATGTGTTTTTCAACCATGGCTGTTCCTCGCGGCTAACACGCTGCTTATCGCAGACAAGTTTCGCGCAAACGTTCAGCCCACCGCTCAAATTTTACCGGAGGAATTGGGGCACGGAGCACACATCACGGCACCGCCGCAATCCCGCTCTATTCTGCGACACGATCGACTGTGTCTTTGCGAACCGCGTAAGGTCTCGGTAGCTATTTTCCGAGAGCGCGGGAGATCAGAGCCACTTCTTCCACTTGAAGATCCAGTACGGGACGATCGCGGCCACCAGCATCATCACCAGCGCCATCGGATAGCCGTGGATCCATTCGAGTTCCGGCATCGCCTTGAAGTTCATGCCGTAGATCGAGGCGATCAGCGTCGGCGGCATCAGGACAACAGCCATGACCGAGAACAGCTTGATGATGTTGTTCTGCTCGAGATTGACGACGCCGAGCATGGCGTCGAGCACGAAGGTGATCTTGTTGGAGAGATAGGATGCGTGATCGGTCAGCGAGGCCACGTCGCGCTGCATGGTCTTGAGCTGCTCGCGCATGTCCTTCGACCATTTCACGCCTTCGACCACTGCGGACAAGAAGGTCACGACGCGGCCGATCGACACCAGGCTCTCCCGAACCTTCGAGGTCAGATCGCCCTTGCGGCCGATCGAGATCAGGATCTGGGAATATTGCTTGGCGTGGCCGTGGCGCTCACTCTCGGGCTCGAAGATGTCGTGCGAGACCTGGTCGATCTCGGCGCCGCAGCGCTCCAGAATGTCGGCGCAGCGGTCGATCACGGCGTCCAGGAGTTCCATCAGCACCATCTCGCCGGTGATGGAAGGCGTGCAGGAGCGACCGAGCTTGGCCTCGACCAGGGCGAATGGTTTCGGCAAATCGTAGCGCACCGTCACCAGGCGGTGGTCGCCGAGGATGAAGGTCACCGCCGTGGTCCGCGGCATGTCGGTATCGGAGTGGCACATCAGCGTCGCGGTCATGTAGCGCGCGCCGTTCTCGATATAAAGCCGGCTGGAGATCTCGATCTCCTGCATGTCTTCCCGGGTCGGGATGGCGATGCCCGCCAGCCGCTCCACCGCCTTGTCCTCGGCCGCGCTCGGGTTGAAGAGGTCGATCCAGACCGCGCTCTCCGGCAGCGCGGTGAGATCTTCGATGACAGCCTTCTTGAGGGAGGCCTCGGAGGGAACAAACACCGAAAACATGACAACTCCAGAGAACCTGCGACAGAATGACAGCCCTTAGCGCGATTCTGACAAGTTCACGATGACAACCGGATTAACGGAGCGTTGGTATTTAGGGCGGGGTCACGGCTCAACTGTGACGCGGAATCGACAGTTCGGGGCCCTTTGCCGCAAAATCCACACAGCGCCGCAAAACTTGCGGCAGAAAAGCCACAGCTGGGGTCTTGCAGCGCGGGATAAGGGCTTCAGTGCTGGAATTGTGGCAGATTTCAACGATAATGGGATTAACGGAGTCGAGGAACTTGGGCGCTAAGCTCAGGCCTTCCGCACGGTATTGTTTTGATTGGAACCAAACCATGTCGTCGCTGAAAGTTAAATTGGGGATCTTGGCCGCTGGCCTGATGCTGTCGGGCTGCATGCAGGCCACGCATTTCGAGGCGACCGACACCAAAGCCTTCAAGCCGAAGGACAAGGAACTCCTCGCTAAGGTCCGGTATGAAAATACCCCGGTCGCAGAGCCGTTCCGCCGCGCCATCGTCGAGTATCACCGCAAGGAATCGCCGGGCTCGATCGTGGTCGATTCCGACAACCACTACCTCTATTACGTGCTGGAGGGCGGCAAGGCGATCCGCTATGGCATCACCGTCGGTGAAGAGGCCATGGCCTGGTCCGGCATTGCCAAGGTTGGTAGCATGACCGAATGGCCGGCCTGGCATCCGACGCCGGGCGAGATTTCGCGCCTGGGCGTGCCGACTTATGTCGCGCCGGGTCCGGACAATCCGATGGGCTCCCGCGCCATGTATCTCTACTCGGGCGGCAAGGACACGCTGTTCCGCATCCACGGCACCAACCAGCCGGAATATATCGGCGCCTCGATCTCGTCGGGTTGCATCCGCCTGACCAACGAGGACGCGATCGACCTCTACAACCGCGTCAAGGTCGGCACCATCGTCGTGGTGCTTGAGCCGAAGCATGGCGACTCGCCGTATAATTCGCGCTTGGCGCTCGGCGGCAGCCAAACCGGCCAAGCCGGCAGCTACTGATCGCATTCTGATCTCTGACATCCAAAAGCGCCGGTCTTACCGGCGCTTTTTTGTTGCCGGCTTGTGCGACCGGGCTTTGTTGCCATCAGCCGACGGCTTGTCCGCAGGCGCAGGGGGATTCTCCGCCGCCCCTTCGTCGGCGTCCTCCTTCGCGTCGGGCTTGGCCGCGACCTCGCGCGGCGGTGCCTCCTCGGGGCGCTCCGCCGGCAGCAGCGGGGCGACCTGCGGCAGCGGATCCCACACGTTCCACTGGCAGATCCGGTAGTCGTTGCGCCGCTGCGCCAAATCGAGGTGGATGTGGTCCTCGTGGTACCAGTCCGAACCCGGACCGAGCACGGTGGAAAAGCGCGCGCACACAGAATGCAGCACGCGCTCGCGCACGTCGCGCGACATGGTGCGGTCGGTGAGGCCGATCGACTGGCCGTTGGCGAGCTTGATGGCGCGGACGTCGAGGGCGTTGGCCTTGCCGTGTTCGGACAGCATCGCGCCGACGACGCGGTTGCGGCCGCGACACTCGAAGCTGTCGAAATTGTCGAGGTCGCTGATGGTGGAGCCGAGGCTCGCAGCCAGCGGCACCATGTCCTTGCGCACCCAATCGGCGACCGCGGACGCCATGGTGCAGCGGAGGATCGCCGCCGGCTTGACCGCCACCTTGCGCTTGTCCGGCAGCACGATGGCCTCTAACCGCACCAGATCCTCACCGCCGCAGGCGCCAGGGCCGCGGATATCCGGAATGGAGGGCGCGATCGCGATCTCCTCGGTCAGCGCCAGCCGGCAGGCCGAGACCTGCTTCTCGGGCGGCGGCGCGGCCTCGGCGGGCTTGTCGGCGCTTGGCTTGTCCTCGGATGGCTTGCCTTCTGGCTCCGGCGCCCCCTCGTCCGACGCCTTGGGGGCCTCTTCGGGGCGCGGTTTTGGCAGTGGAATCTTGGCGTGACGAACGGCTGCGCGCGGTCGTGGTGTACCAAGGCCGAAGATATCCCATGGCGCAGGATATTTCCGCGCCTCTGCCCTCTCGGCGAGCACAAGCGACAGCCCGAGCGCAGCGGTAACCATTGCCGCGCCGGTGGACATATAGCCGCGACAAGACCATTTGCGGCGAAAGTCCGGCAGGCTAAAACTCATGACAATTCTTTGGCCCAATGCTGAGAGCGATAACGCGCCCAGCGACTTCTCGGAGGAACGTCAGAATGCTCGGTTTGATGCAAGATTGGCCCCTGCTCTGCCACCGGATCATCGAACACGCCGCCAGGATTCATGGCAAGCAGGAGGTGGTCACGCGCTCGGTCGAGGGGCCGATCCATCGCACCAACTACGCCGAGATCCACCAGCGCGCGCTCAAGGTCTCGCAGATGCTGGAGCGCGACGGCATCAAGCTCGGCGACCGTGTCGCAACGATCGCCTGGAACACCTGGCGCCATCTCGAGGTGTGGTACGGCATCATGGGGATCGGCGCCATCTGCCATACCATCAATCCCCGCCTTTTCCCCGAGCAGATCGCCTGGATCATCAACCATGCGCAGGACCGCATCGTGATGACCGACATCACCTTCGTTCCGATCCTGGAGAAGGTCGCCGACAAACTTCAGAGCGTGGAACGCTATGTCGTGCTCACCGACAAGGCGCATATGCCGGAAACCACGCTGAAGAATGTGGTCGCCTACGAGGACTGGATTGCGCAGGCCGACGGCAAATTCAAATGGAAGGACTTTGACGAGAACACGGCAGCCGCGATGTGCTACACGTCGGGCACGACGGGCGACCCGAAGGGTGTGCTGTACTCGCATCGCTCCAACGTGCTGCACGCGCTGATGGCCAACAATGTCGACGCGCTCGGCACCAGCGCCTCCGAGACGATGCTGCCGGTGGTGCCGCTGTTCCACGCCAACAGCTGGGGCATCGCCTTCTCCGCGCCCTCGCAGGGCACCAAGCTGGTGATGCCCGGCGCCAAGCTCGACGGTGCCTCGGTTTACGAGCTGCTCTCGACCGAGAAGGTGACGCACACCGCGGGCGTACCGACGGTGTGGCTGATGCTGCTCCAGCACATGGCCGCCAACAATCTGAAGCTGCCCGATCTGAAGATGGTGATCTGCGGCGGCTCGGCGATGCCGCGCTCGATGATCAAGGCCTTCCTCGACATGGGCTCGAACGTCCGCCACGCCTGGGGGATGACCGAGATGAGCCCGATCGGCACCGTCGCGGCGCTGAAGCCGCCGTTCCAGAACGCGACCGGCGATGCCAGGCTCGACGTGCTCCAGATGCAGGGTTATGCCCCGTTCGCGGTTCAGATGAAGATCACCGACGATGCCGGCAAGGAGCTGCCCTGGGACGGCAAGACCTTCGGCCGCCTCAAGGTCGCCGGCCCAGCCGTCGCCAAGGCCTATTACCGGATCGATGCCAACATCCTCGACGAGGAAGGCTTCTTCGACACCGGCGACGTCTCGACCATCGACGAGGACGGCTACATGCGGATCACCGACCGCTCCAAGGACGTGATCAAGTCCGGCGGCGAGTGGATCTCCTCGATCGATCTCGAAAACCTCGCGGTCGGCCATCCGGCCGTGGCCGAAGCCGCCGTGATCGGCGTGTTCCACCCGAAATGGGATGAGCGGCCGCTCCTGATCGTGCAGCTCAAGCAGGGCCAGCAGGCCACGCGCGAGGACATCCTGAAGTTCATGGACGGCAAGATCGCAAAGTGGTGGATGCCCGACGACGTCGCGTTCGTCGAGGGCATTCCGCACACCGCGACGGGCAAGATCCTGAAGACGGCGTTGCGCGACCAGTTCAAGGATTACCGCTTCCCGAACGCGGCGGCGTAAGCCGCGGTGCCACCTCCCCTGGAGGGGGTGGGCGTTTGACGCATTGAAGCCTCCACGACGTCATGGCCGGGCTTGTCCCGGCCATCCACGCCTTGCTCCGCTGCACGGAGAACGTGGATGCCCGGGACAAGCCCGGGCATGACGGTCTGGGCGCACGCGGAGCCCTTGAATTTGCAGCCGGGCCGTGGTCTCAACGGCGCATAGCCGCGCCAGATCGGCCGGCGCCGCCCGCAACACCCGGCAGAGCTCACCCGATGGCCCGCAGGTTTTCCGCTCCCTATCAGTCGGAGCCCGTGTCCAGCCTCGCGAGCTGGGCGCGCAATCTGGCCGTCTTCGCGGTGGTGGCAGTGGTGGTCTCGATCATCATCGTCCGCTTCGACTTCCTGGAGATGAAACCGGCGCTGATGGCCTTCTTCGGCGGGCTCGTGATCGCCGGCCTCTCGATCCTGTTCGGGCTCGCCGGCTTTGCCGCGATCTGGCAGAACGGCTCGCGCGGCATGGCGCGCATCCTGCTCGCGTTCCTGATCGATGCGCTGATCCTCGCCTATCCCGCCTATCTCGGCCTGCAATATCGTAAGCTGCCGGCGATCCACGACATCACCACCAACCCGATCGACCCGCCGCGCTTCGACGCGCTGGCGCCCGTACGCACCGGCGATGGCACCAACACCGCGGTCTATACCGGCCTCTATTCGGCCGAGCAGCAGCGCCAGTTTTACCCCGACATCGAGCCGATCGAGCTGGAGATCCCGGCTGACCGCGCCTATGCGATCGCGCGCCAGCTCGTCAACAAGCGCAAATGGCTCGTCATCGACGAGCGTGCGCCGCAGCCGCCGCGCCGTATCGGTCGCATCGAGGCGGTCGCGCGCACGCCGATCATGGGGTTCCGCGAGGACATCTCGATCCGGGTCGTGCCTGATGGCGATGATTCCCGCGTCGATGTCCGCTCCGCCTCGCGCTATTTCGAGAGCGACCTCGGCAGCAACGCTGCCCGCGTCAAAAAATTCATTGATGATCTCAACACCGCCGCCGATGCCGATGCGCTCAAGCCGGTGAAGAAGACGCCGGTCGCACCGCCGCCAAAGACGCCGGCGAAGACGGTGAAGAAGTAGCGGCTGTCATTCCGGGGCGGTCCGCAGGACCGAACCCGGAATCCATCGGGCCGCAGCGTCGGTGGATGAATGGATTCCGGGTTCGATGCTGCGCATCGCCCCGGAACGACAATGGAACACTAGGCGCTCGCCATCCGATACGTTCCGCCGATCACGGGATCGCCATCCGTCGCGACCACGCCTCGCGCGACCAGGTCTTCCAGGTGCGCCAGCACGGAGTAGCCAGCGGCGGTCGTCAGCCTGGGATCAATCCCGATATAGATCGCACGCACCATGGTCGGGATGTCGGCCTCGCCCTTGGCGAGGCGATGCAGGATCGAAGCCTCGCGCGCCTTGCGATGACGGATCAGGAAACGCACGAAGCGCTGGCCGTCCGGAATCTCGGGGCCATGGCCGGAGAAATACAGATCCTCCTCACGTGCGGCGAGACGGTTCAGCGACTCCATATAGTCGATCATCGAGCCGTCGGGCGGCGCCACGATCGATGTCGACCAGCCCATGACGTGATCACCGACGAAGTTGAAGTTCCGCTCGGGCCAGGCAAAAGCGAGATGGTTTGCGGTGTGGCCGGGCGTCGCCACCGCCTCGAGCCGCCAACCGGCACTTTCGACGACGTCGCCATGGGCGATCCTGACATCGGGCGCGAAATCGCGATCGGCTCCGGATTCCGGATTGTGCTTCTCGCTCTCGAAGCGCGGGCGCGAGGCACGGTGCGGGCCTTCGGCATAAACAAGCGCCCCGGTCGCCCGCTTGATCCGCGCGGTGTTCGGCGAATGGTCGCGGTGGGTGTGGGTGACGAAGATATGGCTCACCGTTTCACCGCGCACGGCATCGAGCAGCGCTGCCGCATGCGCCGCATCGTCCGGGCCGGGGTCGATGATTGCGACATTGCCGGTGCCGACGATGTAGCTGACCGTGCCGGTGAAGGTGAACGGACTCGGATTGTTACAGAGCACGCGCCGCACGCCGGGGCGGACCTCCTCGACGATTCCGGGCTTCAGCGGAAAGTTGCGGTTGAACGGGACGTCGTCATTGTCGGACATGGGACTTCCTGTACGTACCGCCACACTCTTCGTCATACCCCGCGGGTATCCAGTACGCCGCGGCGCCTGTGACGATGGCGAGGTCTCTCGGATACTGGATCGCCCGCCCCAGTGCGCATTGCGCACAAGGCGGGCAATGACAGCTCAGCAAAACAACCGCCACGGAATGCGTGACGACTAGAAAAACGCCTGAATGCCCGTGATCGCGCGGCCCAGGATCAGGGCGTGGACGTCGTGGGTGCCCTCGTAGGTGTTGACCGTCTCGAGGTTATGGACGTGGCGCATCACGTGGTACTCGATCGAGATGCCGTTGCCGCCGTGCATGTCGCGGGCGGTGCGGGCGATGTCGAGCGCCTTGCCGCAATTGTTGCGCTTCATGATCGAGATCATCTCGGGCGCGAACTTGCCCTCGTCCATCAGGCGGCCGACACGAAGCGAGCCCTGCAGGCCGAGCGCGATCTCGGTCTCCATGTCGGCGAGCTTCTTCTGCACCAGTTGGGTCGCGGCGAGCGGCTTGCCGAACTGCTTGCGGTCGAGCGTGTACTGGCGGGCGCGGTGCATGCAGTCCTCGGCGGCCCCTAACGCACCCCAGGAGATGCCGTAGCGGGCGCGGTTGAGACAGCCGAACGGGCCCTTCAGGCCGGAGACGTTGGGCAGCAGCGCGTCTTCCGGAACCACGACGCCGTCCATCACGACCTCGCCGGTAATGGAAGCGCGAAGCGACAGCTTGCCGCCGATCTTCGGCGCGGAGAGGCCCTTCATGCCCTTCTCCAGCACGAAGCCGCGGATCTGGTTGTCGTGCGCCGCCGACTTGGCCCACACCACGAACACATCGGCGATCGGCGCGTTCGAGATCCACATCTTGCTGCCGGTGAGGCGATAGCCGTCCGAAACCTTCTCGGCACGGGTCTTCATGCCGGCCGGGTCGGAGCCGGCATCGGGCTCGGTCAGGCCGAAGCAGCCGACCCACTCGCCGCTGGCGAGCTTCGGCAGGTACTTCTTGCGCTGGTTCTCGTCGCCATAGGCGTAGATCGGATACATCACCAGCGAGGACTGCACCGAGTTCATCGAGCGGTAGCCGGAATCGACCCGCTCGATCTCGCGCGCGACGAGGCCATAGGCGACGTAACTCGCATTGGCGCAGCCATATTCCTCGGGCAGCGTGATGCCGATCAGGCCGAGCTCACCCATTTCGTTGAAGATCTCGCGGTCCGTCTTCTCTTCGAGATAGGCCTGGGAGACACGTGGCAGCAGCTTGTCCTGGGCATAGGCGCGAGCGGTGTCGCGCACCATGCGCTCGTCTTCGGTGAGTTGCTCGTCGAGCAGGAACGGATCGTCCCACTGGAAAGAAGCCGCAGCCGGCTTGTCCTTGGCCTGAGGGCGCACGCTCATGAAACGTCCTTTCGCGTCTGGTTCCGTCATAAATTGCCCGACAAATTAAAGCGCCGCGGCAACAAGTGCAATTGCATCCTGGTTTCGGTCATTCCGGGGCGAGGCGAAGCGTCGAACCCGAAATCTCCTCGCCTCTACGACATCGAGATTCTTCAGCGTCATCCCGGAATGACACTGCGTGTCAGCTTTCGAGCTGCTCGTTGGCGACGATCTCGATGCCGAAGCCCGACAGGCCTTTGTAGTCGTGCACCGACGAGGTGAGGTGCCGGATCGAAGTGACGCCGAGATCGCGCAGGATCTGCGCGCCAACGCCGACCTCACGCCACTGGCGGTTGCGATCGGCTTCCGTGGACGTCTCGTCCGGCAGCGGCTCCACGGGCACACCGGCTGCGCCATCGCGCAGGTAGACCAGCACGCCACGGCCGGATTTCTTGAAATGCTCGAGCACCGCTGCCATGCGCTTATGGCCGGTGAAGGCGTCCTTGACGATGTTCGGCTTGTGGAAGCGCGTCAGCACGTTCTTGCCGTCGCCAACGCCATTGTAGACGAAGGCGACGTGGGCGATGGAATCGAACGGCGAGCGGTAGGCATAGCCCTGCAAGGGCCCGATCGGGCTCTCGGTGACGAAGGTCGAGACCCGCTCGATCAGCTTCTCGCGCGCCTGGCGGTAAGCGATCATGTCCGCGATGGTGACGTGCTTGAGCTTGTGCTCGGCGGCGAAGCGGGCGACTTGCTCGCCCTTCATCACGCTGCCGTCGTCGTTCATGAGCTCGCTGATGACCCCGACTGGCGGCAGGCCAGAGAGCTTGCAGAGGTCGACCGCGGCCTCGGTATGGCCGGAGCGCAGCAGCACGCCGCCGTCCTTGGCAATCAGCGGGAAGATGTGGCCCGGGCGGGCGAAGTCGTTGGCGCCGACATTGGGATTGGACAGCGCCCGGCAGCACGAGGCACGCTCCTCGGCCGAGATGCCGGTGCCGCCGTCGGGCTTGTAGTCGATCGAGACCGTGAACGCCGTGGTGTGCGCGGAATCGTTGTGGGCGACCATCGGATCGAGCCGCAGGCGGCGCGCGTCCTCCGTGGTCACGGGCGCGCAGACGATGCCGGAGGTGTGGCGGATGATGAACGCCATCTTCTCGGCGGTGCAGAGCGAGGCAGCGACGATCAGATCGCCCTCGCCCTCGCGGTCCTCATCATCGGTGACGACGACAAGCTCGCCCCGGGCAAAGGCCTGCAAGACTTCCTGAATGCTATCGGGCATTTCCCAATCTCTATCGGTTATGGCCGGGAGGCTTAGCCGGACTTGAGCCGGGGCGCTAGTCTTCCCAGCGCAACCACTTATGCCGGACGGCAGGCCTGCCAGGTGGTTCAGGCTTGCACCGAAGATACCAAGGATATAGGCGCCGACCGCCGGAAAGGAAGGCGGCCGGGCGCGGTCAGGGCAGCACTTCGCGCCGCTCGCCGAGCCGCTGATCGAGCTCGGCGCGCTTGTCGGCCAGAAGGCCGGCCTGGGCGGCTTCGATCACCGTAAACAGCTCGTGGGCGTCGCTGAGCCGGGTCACGGTGACATAGCTGGCGCCGGCCTCGTAGAGCTCGCCGACATCGGCCAGGAGGTCGGCCGTCGCCACGATCAGGGCGGTGGGGTTGAGCGCGCGGACGTGGCGGACCAGCTTCTCGTTGGTGGCGCCCTTCAGCAGCGAATCCGGCACGCTGAGAATGATCATCTCGGACTTGCCGACGCCGGCATGGAGCAGCGTGTCGACATTGCTGATGTCGCCGTAGATCACGTGCAGGCCGCGCGAGAGCAGGGTCTTGTACACATTGGGGTTGAAATCGACCACCGTGATCTGCTCCAGCAGCACCGGGGCCTGCCGTTCGATCTCGGCCAAAAGCGCGCTCGCCGCACGGAAAAAGCCGAGGATGACGATGCGGCGGGCCTCGCCGTGGCCGCCCTCATGGGCCTCCTCGGCATATCCGCTGCCGTGATCGAGATCGCGCAGGCCGATCCGTTTCAGGGGGCCGATCATCCAGCGGGTGATCTCGTCACTGCGCGTCATCACGAAGGTCGACAGCACGGCCAGCACCACGAAGGCGAAGGAGGCCGCGTTCGCCGTCTCCGGCGCGATATGGTGGTCGGCGATGCCGGTCTGGATCACCACCAGCGAGAACTCGGAGATCTGGGCGAGGTTGAGGGCCGGCAGCAGGCTCGCGCGCAGGCCCTGTTTCATCAGGTAGAGCGGGATGAAGGTGGTGATGAGGCGGCTCACCACGGTAAACGCCGCGATCATCAAGGCGAGCCCGATCACGGAGAGGCCGGGCACGGGAATGGTCATGCCGAGCGCGACGAAGAACAGCGTGATGAAGAAGTCGCGGAGCGTGGTGACCTTGGCGGTGACGTCGAGCGCATAAGGAAAGGTCGAGAGCGAGACGCCGGCGATCAGCGCGCCCATCTCGCGCGACAGCGACAGCCGCTCCGCGGTCTCGGCGACGAGGAAGCACCAGGCGAGCGCGCCGAGCAGGATCAGCTCAGGGCGGCGTGCGATCTGGTGGAACAGGCGGGGCAGCACGTAGCGGCTGACCAGGAGCGCGGCGGCGACCAGCACCGCGACGCGGCCGATCGAGAGCAGGATGACGCTGACTTGCAGATTGGCCAGGCTCGGCTGCACCGCCAGGAACAGGATGGCGAAGATATCCTGGAGCACCAGCACGCCGAGGGTGATGCGGCCCGGCAGCGTGTCGAGTTCGCGCTTCTCGTAGAGCACCTTGACGATGATGACGGTGCTCGACAACGCGCAGGCGACGCAGAGATAGACCGCATCGAAATGCCCGCCGCCGAGCGACAGGCCGATGCCGACAAAGAACAGGACCCCGAGCAGGCAGCCCCCGAGCAGCTGGCCGCCCGCCGCGAACAGGATCACCTTTCCCGCCCGCACGATCTTCTTCAGGTCGATCTCCAGCCCGATCATGAACAGCATGAAGATCAAGCCGAGCTCGGAGATGACGCTGATCGATTCCTGCGATTTGACCCAGCCGGCGCCGAATGGACCTATGCAGAAGCCGGCGATAAGGTAGGCCAGGATCAAGGGTTGCCTGGAGAAATGGGCGAGCAGGCCCAGCATCCAGGCAAACAGGATACAGAGAGTGATGTCGCGAATGAGCTCGTGCATGCCAAATTGGTCCGTTTTGCCGCACCCTAGAGACGGGTTGCGGTGCGGCAAGCGAGCAATTCGTCACATGCGGAAGGGGCTCTTCGCAGCAATGCTGCTATGCCCTCTCGCCTACGCCGCGCCCGCCGCCGCGCAATCCAAGGTCAGTATCGAACAAAACTTTGCTGATTCGCTAACCGCGATGCCGAAGGAAGAACTTGCCGTCTCCGGCGGGTTCTACGTGCCCGCCTATTCCAGCGTCGCGATGAGCCAGGGTAAGCTGCGTGTCGACTTCTCGGTGACGCTGAGCGTGCACAACGCCTCCGAGACCCAGCCGCTGGTGGTCAAACGCATCGCCTATTTCGACACCGCGGGCAAGCAGGTCGAGAGCTATCTGAAGGCGCCGGTCGCCTTGAGGCCGCTCGCCACCGTGTCGATCTTCATTCCGACCGACGACGTCCGCGGCGGGACCGGAGCCAATTTTCTCGTCGACTGGGCCGCAACGAGCGAGATCGCCGAGCCCGTGGTCGAGGCCCTGATGGTTGGCGGCGTCGCCAATGCGCATTACGCTTTCATCAGCCAGGGACGTCCGACCCGGACGGCCAGCAGGAAGTAAGACAGGCCGGTGCAACGCCGGCCACCAACAAGAACAAGACGAGGAACGCCCATGACCTCCAGCTTCGATTTCGCGCCCCTGTTTCCCGCAGGGCTGCCGGCCCCCTCTGCGCGCTGGACGGGCCTTGCCAAATACAGCTTCGTCGGCGGCAACAACGATTCCGAGCAGGTGCCGCTCGAGGACCTGATCGAGGCGACGAACCTGGCGCTGCAACGCGAGGGCCGCTCGCTTGCCACTTACGGGCTGGCGCACGGTCCCCAGGGTTACCTGCCCTTGCGCGAATTCCTGGTGACAAAGCTCAAGCGCGATGCCGGCATCACCTGCACGGTCGACGATCTCCTGATCGTCTCGGGCTCGCTCCAGGCGATCGATCTCGTCAACGCTACGCTGCTGGCGCGCGGTGACACCGTGATCTTCGAGCAGGAGAGCTATCAGGGCTCGCTGACGCGCCTAGCGCGGCTCGGCGTCAACGTGGTGGGCATCCCCCTCGACAAGGACGGCATGCGCATGGACGCGCTGGCCTCGACGCTAGCCGGCCTGAAGAGCCGCGGCATCCGGCCGAAATACATCTACACCATCCCGACAGTGCAGAACCCGACCGGCAGCATCATGCCGGAGAGCCGGCGCGTCGAGCTGCTGCGGCTATCGGCGGAATACGGCGTGCCGATCTTCGAGGACGATTGCTATGCCGACCTCATCTGGTCGGGACAGCGGCCGCCTGCGATCCATGCGATGAGCCGAAACGGCGGCGTGATCCATATCGGCTCGTTCTCGAAATCGATCGCGCCGGCGCTGCGCGTCGGCTTCGTCGTCGCGCCCTGGGATGTGATGTCGCGGATGCTGGCCCTGAAGACGGATGCCGGCTCAGGCGCGTTGGAGCAGATGGTGCTCGCCACCTATTGCAAGCCGCATTTTTCGACTCACGTCCCGGCCCTGACGAAGGCGCTGCGCACCAAGCTCGATACCCTGATGGAAGCCCTCAACGAGCAGTTCGGGACGGCGGCCGAGTTCGAGGAGCCCAAGGGCGGCATCTTCCTGTGGGTAAAGCTGCCCGACCAGGTCGATACGCTCAAGCTCTATCAGGCCGCGCTTGCCGCCGGTGTCTCGATCAATCCGGGGCCGGAATGGTCGACCAACAAGAATCATTCCAGCTCACGGCTGAGGCTGTGCTTTGCGAGCCCGACTCATCAGCAGATCCGCGAGGGGATCGCCGTGCTGGCCGAGGTCTGCCGCAAGGAATTTGGCGTGCCGGCCCGCAGCGCCAATGTGGAGAAGAGGGCCTAAGGTTCGCCTCAGGCCACCACCTCAGGCCAGCTCCAGACCAGCTTCTCAGGCCACCTGGGGCTGGCTGCCGTGGATCGCGGAGGCCAGCCGCAGCAACAGGACGATCGAGACGTTGCCCTTGCCGGCCTCGATCTGGGCGATATAGCGCTCGGAAATCCCGGAGCGGCGGGCGAGCTCCCGGCGCGACAGGTCGCAGCGCGTGCGCGAGGACCTTAAGCGCTCGCCCAGCTCAGCCAGAAACGCGGTCTCGGAATAAGGCGGCACGGCGCAGCTCCCCGGGAGCACTTCGCCCGCAAAATCCACGACTTGATTCAGCATTGGTCTATCCACGTTCGCCTTCGGGAAGCACATCCTAACCCGGAAACGGCCGGCCTCATTGACGCGGATCAAATTCGCGCGCGATCGGCAGCTGGCGTGGACGGCCGTGTGCGGGATGCTAAACTTTGGAGTTCTTCGAGGCGGGGCTTGCCAGGACATGACGCGTTGTTTGAGCCGCTGGATCGCGGCTGCGCTGCTGTGGGTTGCGCTCGCGTCCGCGGCGCGTGCCGAGACGCTTGCGACGACGGTCGAACAATGGGGCCTACTCGGCTCCTGGGCGGTCGACTGCGCGGTTCGGCCCGACCGCGACAAGCGCGCGCTCTTGACCTACGAGATCAGGAAGGACGGCCGGGTGATGTACCGGCGCAACTTCGGCGACGCCAGGGACGAGAACGAGGTCGTCTCCGCCGCGGTCAATGCCGAGGGCCTGCTCAATGTGATGGTGTTCTTCCCCTCGCTGCATCAGACGCGCGAATTTGGACTCCTCTTGGAGAAGGATGGCAGCTTGCGCGCGATCTACAATCGCAGCGAGCGCGGCGAGTACACGATCAGGGACGGCAAATACGTCGCGACCGGCGCGCCGACACCGGCGCAGCAACGCTGCGATTAACAGCCGTTCAGAATTCTCGGCCATCGCCACCACCACTGGGACTAATACGCAACGCAGCATGGAGATGGCCCCTCACGGGGCCATCTCTTTGCGTTAGAAAGCACTCGCAGCTAATCCCACGCCGGCGCGAAGCCGGGATTGACGCAGCGCCTGTCCTTCGGCAGCGCGGCGATCTTGTTGCGGTCGGCGTCGTCGAGCGTGATCTTCAGGGCATCGAGATTGGCCTTTTGGCTCTCGCGCCGCGAGGCCTTTGGAATCGCCGCGACGCCGTTCTGCTCGAGCAGCCATTTCAGTGCGACCTGCGCAGCGGTCGCATTGTGCTTGATCCCGATCTCGCTCAGCACCGGATCTGTTGCGAAGCGCCCCTGCGCCAGCGGGCAATAGGCGACGAGCGGGATCGACTTGGCGTTGAGATAGGCCAGCACCTTCGATTGATCGAGCATGGCATGATATTCGATCTGATTGCAGGCGATTGGCGCCTTGATGTCCTCGACGGCGATCTTGAGCAGCGCTGTGGTAAAGTTCGCAACGCCGATCGCCCGTGTGCGCCCCTCCTCCTTGAGCTTCATCAGGGTCTCGAACACCGCGCCCCAATTGGCGGCTCTCGACGGCCAGTGCACGAGATAAAGGTCGACATGGTCGAGCCTGAGCTTGTTCAGGCTGGCGTCGAAAGCGCGACGGATCGCGGCCGGTGCCAGATTCTCGTGCCAGACTTTTGTGGTGACGTGCAGTTCGCCGCGCGGCACGCGGGAAACGGCGATGGCCGAACCGATCGACTCCTCGTTGGCGTACATCTCGGCGGTGTCGATGTGGCGATAACCGATCGACAGCGCGCTCTCGACCGCGGCGCGGCAGACGTCGCCCTGCATGCGGAAGGTGCCGAGGCCGAGCTTCGGCATGCTGATGCCCTGTGTCTGCAGATGCTCCATGAACAGGCTCCTGACGTCATTCATCCCGCCGGACGCGCGGTGACAGACTCTTCGGTGATGGAAAGGAAGTGGTGGGAGTGGCGACCATAGCGCGGGCGGCGCCAGGCGGCCGATCAAGATCAGGTTAGCTTTGGGGCGCACGATGCTTCCCCATCGTCATGGCCGGGCTTGACCCGGCCATCCACGCCTTGCCCCGCGGCACAAAGAACGTGGATGCCCGGGACAAGCCCGGGCATGACGACCAGGGCTCAGTGCGGCCGTCCCTCACGAATGCTGCGCCACCACAGCCGGTCGGGCCTGCGGCCGCGGCATGATATCGACCGACCAAAGGTCACGGTTGTCGACGTCCTTCAGGGTCACAGTCATCACACCGCTGCGGCCGTCGATGTCGACCCGGCCGAAGAACTGCAAGCCGAAGCACGGCGCCAGATTCTCGCCCTGCGCCATGCTACAGCCGTGCTGGTACATCGCGACCGGACCAAACGTGTCATCGAGCTCGCCCGGCCCCCAGGTGCCGGCATGCAGCGGGCCGGACACGAACTCCCAGAACGGATCGAAATCCTGGAATTGCGCCTTGTTCGGATCGTAGTAATGCGCGGCGGTGTAATGCATGTCGGCGGTGAGCCAGACGATGTTGCGGATTCCGGCGCGCTTGATGAACGCCAGCAGATCGGCAATTTCGTGCTCGCGCCGGTCGGGCGGCCCATTGCCGAGCGCAACGGCGTCGAGGCTGATCAGGCCGATCGGCAAATCGGCCGCGATCACCTTCCAGGTTGCGCGCGAGGCGGCGAGCTCGCGCTTGAGCCAGGCGAGCTGCTCGGCGCCGAGGATCCAGCCGCGATGGTCGTTTCCCTCGTTCCAGGTCTCGTCGCGATAGCTGCGCATGTCGATCATGAAGACGTCGAGCAGAGGGCCGTAAGCGATCTTGCGATAGACCCGGCCCTGCCGCGCGCCGATGTCGCGGATCGGCATGAAGTCGAAGAAGGCGCGGCGGGCGCGCGCGATCAGGAGCGGCGTGCCGTCGTCCTCATAACCGGCGGCGTCGAAACTGCCGGTTGGTGACCAGTCGTTGGTGACCTCGTGGTCGTCCCATTGCGCGAACATCGGTACCTCCGCATGGAAGGCACGGAAGTGTTCGTCGAGGTGGTTGTATTTGTAATTGCCGCGGAACTGCGCCAGCGTGTGCGCAACCTCGGATTTTTCCTCGGTGACGATGTTGCGCCAAATTTCGCCGTTCGGCAGCTTCTGCTCGGAGGGAATGGTGCAGTCGGCGTAGATGTGGTCGCCGGAGTGGATGAAGAAATCCGGGCGGTTGTCGAGCATGGTGCGATAGCTGCGATATCCGCCGCGCGAGACATCGATGCCCCAGCCCTGCCCCGCGGTGTCGCCGGACCACAGGAACGAGATCGAACGACCCGCGGCCGGCGTGGTGCGGAAATGGCCGACGCGGCTTTCGCCGGCGATACCGGTCGCGACGTCGTCGAAGCGGACGCGATAAAAGATGTCCTGCCCGGGAGGCAGATCGTTCAGCAGCAGTTTTGAGGTGAAATCGGCCCCGGGCAGCGCATCGCCCGAGGCTGACGCGGTGATCGTCTTGAAGCTCTCGACGGTCGAGCATTCCACCTGCATCCGCGCCGGCCGGTCGGCACGTGCCCAGATCACGGCGGAGCCGTCAGAGACATCGCCGGACTGGATGCCGCTCATGATCTGCGGACGATCGGCGGCGCGGCTGAGATGCGGCTTTGCGAGCGTCCCAAGCGAGGCGATGGCGAGGCTGGAGGTCGAGCGAACCAAAAATTGCCGCCGGGTCCATGCCCGCGCGGCGCGGAGCGTTGCCATTCAGAAAACCTTCGTCGAATCGCGACGGAAGGTGCCTGCGCTCCTTGACTCCTATCCTTACGGTTTCTTGACTCCGCGCCTACGGTTTTACGACGCGGGGATGACGACTTCGACGAACTCAGCGTCCTCGCCCGCCTGCGGGACGAGGTGAAGAGCCAGCAGGGCTGCGACTAACGCTTCCAGTTGCAGATGCCGCCGGAGCGGCACGGCCACGTCTGGATGCGCGTGTCCCTTGCCTGCGCGTCCAGCGGATTGCCGTGGCGATGTGAAAGTTTGGTGCGCGCCGCACCGCGCGGCGGGGCGCTCCGGGCATGGCCGACCTTGGGCTCGGCCACACGCACGCGTTCAGCGGCAACCTTCTTCGGCACGTCGATCGGCTCGACGCGCGCCTGCGCCTCGTTGCCGCCGCGTGCCTCCAGAGCAACCGGCGCGAATTTCGTCTCCGGACCGAGCCGCTTCGGCGACAGCACGGCCTTGGACAGATCGAGACCCAGGTATTCATCAGGCTTGTAGTCGTCAGCGCGCGCGATGCCCGTCCCTGCGAGCACGAGGGCCACGGCAATTGCAAAGGGAACGCTTTTCAGGACCACGGACGCCTCCTGAAATCGATTATGAAAGGGGCAATTTACCCGTATTTAGGAGGCGTCGCGCGCAATTCCAGCAGCCAATTGCCGCCGTGGTTAAGAAGTTTGGCGATGTCAGGCGACCTTTCGCGTCGTCCCTGTCCCATCCAGGAACCCGATCAGGCGGCTGCGGATGATGGTTTCCGCCTCGCTCATGATGCGGTCGACGAGTTCCTTGCAGGAGGGAATGTCGTGGATGAGGCCTGCGACCATGCCGCAGCTCCAGGCGCCCGCGTCCATCTGACCATCCAGCATGATCCTGGGATACACACCGGCGACCTGGTCGTGAATGTCGTCGATTGTGAGCTCGGCGCCCTTCTCGCGCTCGATCTCGAGCAGGCGGTCGACATTGGCGTTCTTCAGGACGCGCTCGGTATTGCGCAGCGCCCGCATGATCAGGCGGGTATCGAGTTCGGTGGCGGCGATCAGCGCGTTCTTGACGTTCGGATGCACCGGCGCTTCCTTGGTGGCGATGAAGCGCGTGCCCATGTTCATGCCGGATGCGCCCAGCGACAACGCCGCGACGAGGCTGCGCCCGTCGGCCATGCCGCCGGAGGCAACGAACGGGATCTTCAACTCTTCCGCCGCGCGCGGCAGGAGGATCATGTTGGGAATGTCGTCCTCGCCGGGATGGCCGCCGCATTCAAACCCGTCGACGCTGACGGCGTCGCAGCCGATCCGCTCCGCTTTCAGGGAGTGGCGCACCGAGGTGCATTTGTGGATGACCTTGATGCCGGCCGCCTTCAGTGCGGGCATGTATGCTTCCGGGCTGCGGCCCGCGGTTTCCACCGCCTTGATGCCACCTTCGACGATGGCCGCGATGTATTCCGGATAAGGCGGCGCCGAGAAGGTTGGCAGGAAGGTGAGATTCACACCGAACGGCTTGTCGGTCATGTCGCGGCAGCGCGCGATCTCCTTGGCCAGCAGCTCGGGCGTCTTCTGCGTCAGCCCGGTGATGATGCCGAGCCCGCCGGCATTGGAGACGGCGGCAGCCAGCTCGGCAAAGCCGACGAAATGCATGCCGCCCTGGATGATCGGGTGCTCGATGCCGAACAGTTCGGTGATCGCGGTCCTCACTTAGTTCTCCTCCCGGAATTTTGCCTGATGTCAGATTCAGTCTAGCCGCAGTCTCGTGCCGCGGTCACCATTTCTCTCCGAACGGGCGGAGGGCCCGTCAGTGCCCCCGCGCCGGCGCGCTCAAATCGATCCGGCGCAGCACGGCCGCGGTGGGAATCATCAGCACCGCGACGATCGCGAGCATCCAGAACACGTCGATATAGGCGAGCAGGTCGACCTGCTGCTGCAAGGTCTTGCCGACCCATGCGACCGCCTGCGACGCGGCATCGCTTGCATTGGAGCCCTGCGCCTGGAAGTAGCGCGTCATCGCCTCGATGGTCTGCTGATAACCGAGATCGGACGGCGCGGCGTGCTCGATCAGCCGGCTCTGGTGGAATTGCTGGCGCTGCGCCAGAATGGTCTGCGCCAGCGCGACCCCCATGGAGCCGCCGATATTGCGGGCGACGTTGATCAACGCCGAGGCTTGGTTGGTCTTGTCCGGCGGGATGCCGTCATAGGAGGCGGTCGTCACCGGCAGGAACAGGAAGGGAAGACCGAGCGCGAGGAAGATGCGCGACAGCGCGGCGTAGCCGTAGGTGATGTCGCCGGTCAGCCCGGTGAGATGCCACATCGAGAACGCGGCGATGGCGGCACCAAACATGATGAGATATTTCGGCTGCACGATGCCGACGAGGCGGCCCACCACCGGCATCAGCACCAGCGTCGCGACGCCGCCGGGCGACAGCGCGAGACCGGCCAGCATGGCGGTGTAGTTCAGCTCGGTCTGGAGCAGTTGCGGCAGGAGCTGCGTCGTCGAGATCAGGACCGCGCCGGTGCCGAGCATGACGAGGAAGCAGGCACCGAACTGACGCCGGCCAAGCAGGCGGAGGTCGACAATGGGCTCCTCCCGCGTCAGCTCCCACGGAATCAGCGCGAGCAGCGAGACGGCCGCGAGCACCGCGAAGACGACGATCATGTTCGATCCGAACCAGTCATTGCGCTGGCCTTCGTCGAGCACGAATTCGAGCGAGCCGAGCCCGATCGCGACGAGGACGAAACCGACATAATCGACGCGCAGACCCTTGCTGAGCAGCTTCTCCCTCTCCTCCTCGGCGCCCGACGGCTCCTTGACCAGCGTGCCGACCAGGAACAACGACAGCAATCCCATGGGAACGTTGATCAGGAACACCCAGTGCCAGGTATACGTGTCGGTAATCCAGCCGCCGAGCGTCGGGCCGATCACCGGCGCGACCACGACGGCGACGCCGTAGATGGCAAAGGCCTGGCCGCGCTTATGCGGCGGGAAGGAGTCGGCGAGGATCGCCTGCTCGCTGGTCGCCATGCCGCCGCCGCCGAGGCCCTGGAAGATCCGGAACAAGACCAGCGATTGCAAATTCCAGGCGAAGCCGCACAGGAGCGATGCGATCGAGAACGTCGCGACGCACATCATGTAGAAGCGCTTGCGGCCGATCACGGTCGACAGCCAGCCCGAGATCGACAGCACGACGGCGTTGGCGACGAGATAGCTGGTGATGACGTAGGTACTCTCGTCGATGCCGACCGCGAGGCCGCCGGCGATGTGGCGCAATGCGACGTTGGCGATCGTGGTGTCGAGCACCTCCATGAAGGTCGCGATCGAGACCACGAAGGCGATCAGATAGGGATTGTGCCCGCCCGCCGCCGAGCGCTCCGGCGACCAGCCGCCGGCGGACGCGCCGCCTTGCGTGACATCCGTCATCGCACCCTGGTCCAGGGCACGACCGACATGCCGGGACCAACAGGCAGATCGGGCGGCCAGTTGTCGACCACGATCTTCACCGGCACGCGCTGTACCACCTTGACGAAGTTGCCGGTGGCATTCTCCGCCGGCAGCAGGCTGAACGCGGTGCCCGAGCCCGGCTGCACCGAATCGACGTGGCCGGTCAGCTTGCGGCCGGGATAGGCATCGATGCGGATCTCCACCGGCTGGCCCGGACGCATGTCGTTGAGCTGCGTCTCCTTGTAGTTGGCGACGATCCAGACCTCGTCGGGCACGAACATCATCAGGCTCTGGCCGGCGGTGACGAATGTGCCCTTGGCGCCGCTCAGCTTGACGACGCGGCCGGACTGCGCGGCAACGACGCTGGTATATTGCAGGTTCAGCTTGGCCTGATCGAGCTGCGTTTGCGATTGCTCCAGCTGCGCCTTGGCGCCTTCGAGCTGCGCTTGCAGCGATTTGATGCCGAGTTGTGCCGCCGTGACTGCGGTCCTCGCGCGCTCCGTGTTGGCTTGCTGGGCTTGAAGATCGGAACGGGTCTGCTGCTGGCGCTGCACGGTGCCAGCGCCCTTCTCGACCAGATCCTGCGCCCGCGCAAATTCTTCCTGCGAGAACTGAAGCTGGGCTTGCGCCTGCTCGAGCTGAGCCTGGGCCTGCTTGATCTGCTCCTCCTGCGAAACGATCTGCGCCTCGACATTGTCGATGTTCGCCTTGGAGACCGCGACCTGCGCATTGGCCTGGTCGATCGCGATCCGATAGTCGCGCTCGTCGATCTTGGCGAGCAGATCTCCTGCATTGACGTGCTGGTTATCCGTGACCGGAACGTCAGTCACGTAGCCACCCACCTTCGAAGCCACGGAAAAGCTGCGCGCGGCGACGAAAGCGTCGTCGGTGGATTCGTAATGGCGGACCGCGAGCCAATAGAGCAGACCGCCGACGAGCGCCGCGATCAGCACAATGGCGCCGACAATTGCGAGCAGCCAATGCTCGCGAAGGCGCGCGCGCAACGGCTGCGCCGCCTTGTCCGACTGGTCTTTGACGTCGCCTGCTTGATCAGGATTCGTTGTCGGAGCTTCCTTCGCCCTCTGCGGCTGCTCCGCGGACGGCCCACGCTCCCGGGTTTGAGCATCCACGCTGAACACCTTTTCTCGGGACTACCGGTCGCGAGCCGATTGAGCCAAGCTCGCGCGCCGGGAGCCCAACCACAGCGCAGAAGCATGGTTCCGTCTTGCCGGAACGCCGCTGCCATTCGTGAACGCGGTGCTCAAAAAAAGCGCGGCGCCGGCGCGCCACGCTTCGATGGTCTTACGGGAAAATGCGCACCGCTAGTGCGTCTTGGTCTCGTGCCACTTCTCGAGATCGGGCTTTACTTCTTTGTCCGAGACCTGTTCTTTCTCCGGATTGCCCTTCCAGGGCTTGTCCGTCTGTCTGTGCGAGCCCCAGTCGTTCCGATCCCGGGGATCGTCGGTGGGCCGTTCCTTGCTCATCGCATCGTCCTTTTGCTACACGAAGGGGACGCCGTAATAGGCATTGATACCGCGTACAGCAGTGTCATCGCCCCAGTTCCACTCGGTCTTTTCGCCGTATTTTGGAGCGCCTTCCAAATCCTTCGCGGTAATCGCGGTAACATAACCGCCAAGCTCGGTGTCGTATTTCAGCGACTGCCAGGGCAATGGATAGTGGTCATTGCCGAGGCCGAGAAATCCGCCGAAGCCAAGCACTGCGTAAGAGACCTTGCCACTGATCTTGTCGATCATCACGCGTTCGATTGAACCGATCCTGTTTCGATCGGCCCCATAGACCGATGTTCCCTCGACCTTGTCGCTCCCGATCAGGCGGCCCATCTCATTCCGGTCCAGTTCGCCCTGATTCAGCATCGTAATTCTCCACTCAGCCATTTGTGAATCAACCGCGCGGGGTCAGCGATCGTTCCGGGTCGTGTTCCGCAAACGCCAAGGAACATCGCCGCAAACAACAGGTTCTCTGAGGCTGACGAGGCCCCAACCGAGAGAGCCACCCACGATGCCTCAAACCGTCTCCGACTTCATCGTTCGGCCCGAGGTGCCGCCGCTGCCGCCGCACATCACCTTGCAGCTGGCGAAGAATTTCTCGCTCGCCGTGATGAAGGGCGATCCGAACGAGAGCGGGATGATCAAGGGAGCTGCGCGGCAGGTGCTCGAATCGATTCTGCCCGGAAAGCAATGAGGTGAACCATGAGTGACTTCCGCGACATCCAGCACGGCGTCAACGACCCCGTCGACGGCGTCGACGTGAAGTGGCATTTCAACGACAACCGGACGCCGCATGAGCGGGCGCAGCGTCACGCCGACGTGCGCGCCGACGCTACCGCCGCGCCGGCCGAGCCGTTTCTGCCCGAGCGGCTTCGACGCAAGCCGACCGATCCCATCAATCCGCGCACGGGGCGCAATCCCACGGACTAGTCCGTTAAGAACCTCGGCCCTTGCGGCGTATTGATCGGCACAACATGGCGCGGCAAGCGGCCGCGCGACCAATTGGAGGGATCGGACCATGAAGCGAACCATCGTCGCCGGCGCTTGCGTGCTTCTCGCAGGCCCCGTATTGGCCCAATCACTGGGCGAGAAGACCGGCGTCAATTCGGCGCTCGGCGTCGCGCCAACGACCGTCGACTTCGTCAAGGGGGTGGCCATCAGCGACATGTTCGAGATCGAGTCGAGCAAGCTCGCCGAGCAGAAGGGCAATGCGCAGGACAAATCCTTCGCCCAGCAGATGGTGACCGATCACACCAAGACCAGCGGCGAGCTGAAGGGACTGGTCGGCAACGGCAAGGTCCAGGCGACGCTGCCGACGGCGCTCGACAGCTCGCACCAAAGCAAGCTCGACAAGCTCAAGAGCGCGACCGGCAAGAACTTCAGCTCGGACTACAATTCCCACCAGGTCAGCGCCCATCAGGATGCCGTTTCCCTGTTCGACCGCTATGCCAAGGGCGGCGATAATGCCGCACTGAAGGATTGGGCCGGCAAGACGCTGCCGACGCTCAAGCACCATCTCGACATGGCCAAGGAGCTCGGTAAGGCGCCGAGCGTCGGTCAGTCCAAGTAGGTCGCGACCGGGGACGCCGACTCTGCCGGCGTCCTCCTCGTCTCAGCAACGATGCCCTTCTCCGCACGTTGGATCGCAGAATCGCGGAGATCCTCATGGCGCCAGCAAGACAAGACCTCGATATCCCGCCGGCACGTGGTCCACGCCGCGAGCGCAGCGCTCGCGGCGGCTTCGCTGGCCGCCTCGACGGCGGAAGGAGATACGCCATGGCCGAGCACGACCTGATCAATCCCGTCAGCCGCTATCCGAAGCCGCCGTTCAAGAAGCAGGCGCAGCCCTGGCCGGGCCTTGCCGGCAAGATGGAGCCGCGGCCGGATCATGGCGAGACCAGCTACAAGGGCTCCGGCCGGCTCGCCGGCCGCAAAGCATTGATCACCGGCGGCGATTCCGGCATGGGCCGCGCCGCCGCGATCGCCTATGCGCGCGAAGGCGCCGATGTCGCCATCAACTATCTGCCGGCGGAAGAGCCCGATGCGCAGGAAGTAATCGCGCTGATCAGGAAGGAAGGGCGCACCGGACTCGCGATCCCCGGCGACCTCAACGACGAGGCCTTCTGCAAGCAGCTGGTCGAGCAGGCCGTGCAAGGCCTCGGCGGGCTCGACATCATCGTCAACAACGCAGCGCGGCAGCAGACGCGCGCCTCCATCCTCGACGTCTCGTCGGAGGATTTCGACGCCACCATGAAGACGAACGTCTACGCGCCGTTCTGGATCATCAAGGCAGCGCTGCCGCATCTCAAGCCGGGCTCCTGCATCATCGGCACGACCTCCGAGCAGGCTACGATCCCTCGCCGGATCTCTATGATTATGCGCAGACCAAGGCCGCAACGATGAACTATGTGAAGTCGCTGGCCAAGCAGCTCGCCTCCAAGGGCATCCGCGTCAATGGCGTCGCGCCCGGACCGATCTGGACGCCGCTCCAGGTCTCCGGCGGCGCCACGATGGAGAAGCTGGAAAAGTTCGGCGGCATGACACCGCTCGGTCGTCCCGGCCAGCCGGTCGAATTGGCCTCGATCTACGTGCAGCTTGCCGCGGCTGACGCAAGCTATGCAACCGGGCAAGTGTATGGCTCCGCCGGCGGAGCCGGACAGCCATAGTCGCGGCGCCACGGGCTGATACCACGCGATTGAAACAGGAACATTCTTTGTCTCCGAGTTTTACAAAACTGACATGGAGGACTTCTCGCCGGCGGACCGATGGCGCTCGTAGCAATCAAACCCACCCGGATCGACGCGGCGATCGCGAACGAGATCGCGCACAACACCACTTCGGGACTCGAGCATGTCGCCCAGACATTGACCTGGGGTGCCGACGAGCATGTGCTCGTCGCGCTCGCCACGGCGGGATGGCTCTACACCCGGCTACAGCAACCGCAGAAGCGTCGCATCGCCGATCACTTGCTGATGGTATCGCTGGCGACGGCCGTGCTGCCGCATGCTCTGAAATCCTTGTTTGATCAGACGAGGCCGGACCGGCTGACGGTTAGCGGCCACCGGCGCGGGATTCCCTATTCGGGGCGCCCGCGCGATGCGTTTCCCTCAGGTCACGCCGTGCACATGGGCGCCCTCGCCTCGGCCGCCGGCCTGTTGCCGCCGGTCCCGCGCCGCTTGGTGCGCTCCCTTGCCGTAGCCTTGTCGTTGACGCGCGTCGTGGTGCTTGCACATTGGGCCAGCGACGTGGTGGCAGGCTTCACACTTGGCGTCGTCGTCGAGCGATTATTCAGGCCGTTCACACTGGCAAAGTCACGGCAGCAGCGGCCTCCAGCCTCGCGGGTACGGCCATGACGGAATATCTCGTGCGCTTCGTCGCCGGCGGCCTGATCGTCTCCGTGTTCGCGATCGTCGGCGACATGCTGCGGCCGAAGAGCTTTGCCGGGCTTCTCGGTGCGGCGCCGTCGGTCGCACTCGCCACGCTTGGCATCGCGGTCGTTCAGCATGGGCCGCAATATGCCGCGGCCGAGAGCTGGACCATGATCTACGGCGCGGTCGCCCTCGGCTGCTACAGCCTCGCCGTCTGCCACCTCCTGATGAGATTTCGTCTCGCCACGCTGCCGGCCACCATCCTCGCATTTGCGGTTTGGCTCGTGGTCGCCTTCGGCTTGCTTGCCGGGTTCGGAGGCGCCGCCTGATGCTGGTCAAGCTGTCATCATCCGCGCTGCAGCAGACGCATTGGTATGAATACGCGGTGCGCTTCGTGCTGGGCGGCCTCGCGACGGTAGCGGCAGGCCTGATCGGCAGCCATTTTGGCGTCGCGATCGGCGGACTCTTTCTCGCGCTTCCCGCCATCCTCTGTGCCAGCGCGACGCTGATCGAACGCCATGAACGCCGCGCCAAGGCAAAAGCCGGCCTCAGCGGGCGAAGACGCGGGCAGCAGGCCGCAGCGTTGGACGCCGCGGGCGCCGGCCTCGGAAGTATCGGCCTCGCAGCGTTCGCGGCGGTCTTCTACGTCGTGGTGTCGGCAAGTATCATCGGGGCATTCGCCGCCGCCATCCTGGCCTGGGCCATGGTGTCCGTGTCGGCGTGGCGGCTGAGGCGGAAGCTTCGCGTCACCTCGGGCCGCCCGCAGCCCGAACGCGGGGCGCGATCAGCGAGGGGCTGGAGTTTCTTGCCGTAGCATCAGGAAATCGTACATCTCGGCGGCAGTCTGGAGCTGTTCGAGGCGCGCAACAAGGCAATCGCGTTGCTGCCCGTCTGGCAGCCTCGCCATCTCATGCTCGAGCCGCTGCTTCTGCGCCTCGAGCCGTTGCTCAAATGTGTGTGGCTCAGAGCGTCTTCGCATTTTCCGTCCTCGGTGGCTGCAGGCCTGGGCTGTTCGCCCAGCGCTCCACCTCCTCGATCACCTTCCGATGGCTGGGGCGCACCGGCTTCGATGCTTCTGCCTCTTCGGAAAGCTTGCGCGGCAACCTGACGTCGTCTGTCATGGCCTCTCTCCCTTCGCAGGGGGAAATGCGCCAGCGCACGACTGGTTTCAAAATTAACTTATTGATTTTATTTGCTATTTTTACTCACTTGGCGATTATTTCGACTCTTGTGGAACTCCCGCCAAGTTCGTCGATTGAGTAAACTACTCAACTTGCTCAATTTGCGTGTTCGACCATGAACGACCTTCGCGCCGAGCGCCTTCAGGTTATGCTCTCGCCGGAAGAATTGGCTGCCATCGATGATTTCCGGTTCAAACATCGCATGCCGACACGGGCGGCAGCTGTCCGCGAACTGCTCAAGTTCGGGCTGGCCGCAGTGTGCGTCGATGCGGCAGCCGGCGTGAAGTCGAGCAATTTCGGCGTATTCGGCCGCGGACCCGGCGGACATACTCAGGAAGATCCCGACGGCGATACTGAGAACTAAGCCATAGGACGGTCCACAAACAAACGACCCCGGCACGGGGGTGCCAGGGCCGTCCTTGGAGATTGCTTCCGGCGCACCGGGGGCATGACAACCGGAAGCAATCCGTCGACTCTTCGCGCGGGGATTCGTTCCTCGTAAACGCTAACCCGTAGCGTCGTTTGAATCGTCCGGCATCACGCCGGAGCCTGGCGTCTTACTATCATCGTTCAGCTTGGGATCGCGTGTCGCCTCCCGCGACAGCGAACCTTTGGGATCCGTCTTGTTGGGATCCGTCTTGTGCACGGACTGCGCACGCCGCTTGTCACGCGGCTGCTCCTCCGCCCGCTTGTCCTTGACGATGCCGTGATCGGAATGGGCCATGATCTGCTCTCGCCTCTCTTGATGTTTCGCAGCGGTTACGCGCTGGCACGTCGATTGTTCCGGACGAGAGCACCCCGACGCTAGCTGTGTGCCGCGTGGACCGCAGCCGATGCATTTTCCAGATGCACCTGTCGCACCGTCGTTACCGTCGCGAAGGCGACCGAAACGCCAAAAGCGAGAATCAGTGAAAGAAGAGCCAGACGTGGAGTCATTGCGAAACCTCCTTCTGGAATCGAAAATCAACGCGATCGACTGTTCACGGATGATCCTGGATTGGTCTCTTGCATTCCGTGCGCGGTCTCACACACGGCTTCACGAGGACGACTATCTGCCCTGTTTTTGAGGGATATGGATCGTCACGGGCGGGATTTCTCCATCGAGCCAATCCTGTTCCGTCGCAAGCGCCGTCCAGGCGTCCGCCATGCGCGAATAGCGCCTGTAAGCGGGTTTCCCTTCCGCGCGCTCGGCGAGCTGAAGACAGTTGTCGGCGTTATCTCTGAAAATGTCAGACTGTTTCATGCGGAAGACGTGGTGACGGAACTCTGAGGTCGCAATGCCCTTACCGGATCGTAACGTTCGGGGAACTTTGCACGTCATCCGTCATTGATATCGATGCGAGTTCTCGTCGCCATAGTTCTGATGTTCATCAGCACCGCGGCGCCTGCCGACAGCACTGGCGAGCGAAACCTTGGCGACCGCACGCCGGGCGCAACCGACGTTATCGGCGGCCTCTACGCCTTTAGCCGCTTCCAACAGGGTCTGCTGGAGAGCACCGACCTAAAGGGAAACACGGAGGTCAAGAACCTTGCCGCGCTGCGGGCTGAAGAAGCGGCCAAGCGCGACAAGGCGCTGAAACGAATTCAAGAGACGATCGGTGCGGAGCCGCACGTCAACAAGGCGACGTCGGCAAGCGCGAGCCTCATCGAACCCGAAACTTCGGACGGACCGACTTACGTCAGAAGCTTTTATGCCTCGCAGATTCCCGAATATGAAGCGGCCATCAACCTGCTCGAACGCTACCTGAAGGCGCCCGACAATGCTGCGCTTGCAGCGTTCGCGCGCGAGCAGCTCCCGATGCTGCGTGCGCAGGTCAAGGCTGCCGAGCGCACCATGGCGGACAAGTAGCCTTTACTTGTCATTCGGATGATGCTGCTGACTCTGCGGCCGCACGGTCCGGTCGCTCTCAGGCATTCTGTCCCGGCCTGCATCGCCATTGTCATCCTTGCCGCCCGAGGTCGAGGTGCCGCTGCCGCTCGGGTTCGATCGGGTCGCCGTTCCCGTGGTGGACGGATCCGCGCGAGGCGTGGCCGAGCTCGCGGCGGGATCGCCGGTCACGGCCCCCGGCCACTGGGCGCCCCGCCTTGTGCGGAAGGCTGCTCCGGCAAGCAACATGACGACGATCGCAGCCAATCCAGCTTTCATCTGCGCTCTCCCTGTTCTTTGCGCCGCAGGGCTGCCGCTGCGTTCCGCAAGGAGGGGTCCGCGAGGCGCCGACCAGTGGGGGCCGCCGAGGCCAAATTCTTTGGAACTTGCGTGGAACCACCCCGATCGTTTGCGGTTAGTACAACCGGGCTGAGCAAAGCAGGTTCCATTTCCCTGCGCCGCAACCTTGGCGCTTGATTTCGAATTTGGCTGACGCTCTATTTTGACCAAACGCGTCTTGCCTGGGATTCGGCCGACGCCTGCGGGGGAATCAGTATGAGCGACCTCGATCCCGGCACTGCATCTCGCTCCGGTCGTCGCGTCCCAAAGCCAAAAACCAACGGTACGTCGGAGCAGGATTCCCGGGCGGAATTGCTGCTTGCCTTGCAGGCGATGCGCAGCGGCGATTTCTCCGTGCGGATGAGTGGTGACTATCTTGGCATCGACGGCAAGATCGCCGACACTTTTAACGAAATCATCGCGGCCAACCAGCGCATGGCGCAGCAGCTCGAGCTGGTCGGCCAGGTGGTGGGCCGCGAGGGCAAGACCCGCCAGCGCGTGAAGTTCGGTCTCGCCTCGGGCTCCTGGGCCGACATGGAAGGGTCCGTCAACACGCTGATCGACGACCTGTTGTGGCCGACCCGCGAAGTGACGCGTGCAGTCGCGGCGGTGGCGCAAGGCGACCTGCTCCAGACCGTCAAGCTCGACGTCGACGGCCGCCCCCTGCGCGGCGAGTTTTTGCAATCGGCGACCATCGTCAACACCATGATCAAGCAGCTCGGCGTGTTCACCTCCGAGGTGACGCGCGTGGCGCGCGAGGTCGGCACCGAAGGCAAGCTCGGCGGCCAGGCCCAGGTGCCTGAGGTGACCGGCGTCTGGAAGGACCTCACCGAGAGCGTCAACTCGATGGCGAACAACCTGACCAACCAGGTTCGCAACATCGCCGAGGTGACGATCGCGGTCGCCAATGGCGACCTGTCGAAGAAGATCACCGTCGACGTCCGCGGCGAGATCCTCCAGCTCAAGGAAGCCATCAACACGATGGTCGACCAGCTCCGGTCCTTCGCCTCCGAAGTGACGCGCGTGGCGCGCGAGGTCGGCACCGACGGCAAGCTCGGCGGCCAGGCGATCGTGCCCGGCGTCGCCGGCACCTGGAAGGACCTCACCGACAGCGTCAACGCGATGTGCGGCAACCTGACCGCACAGGTGCGCAACATCGCCAACGTGACCACCGCCGTGGCGCGCGGCGACCTCTCGCGCAAGATCACCGTGGACGTGCGCGGCGAGATCCTGGAGCTGAAGGACACCATCAACACCATGGTGGACCAGCTCAACTCGTTCGCTTCGGAAGTGACGCGCGTGGCGCGCGAGGTCGGCACCGAAGGCAAGCTCGGCGGCCAGGCCCAGGTGCCCGGTGTGGCCGGCACCTGGAAGGACCTCACCGACAACGTCAACTTCATGGCGTCGAACCTGACCGCGCAGGTCCGCAACATCGCCGACGTCGCCACTGCGATCGCCAGCGGCGACCTCTCGAAGAAGATCACCGTCAACGTCTCGGGCGAGATCCTTCAGCTGAAGGAGACGCTCAACACCATGGTCGACCAGCTCAACGCCTTCGCTGGCGAAGTGACGCGCGTCGCCCGCGAAGTCGGCACCGAGGGGCGGCTCGGCGGTCAGGCCAACGTGCTCGGCGTCGCCGGCACCTGGAAGGACCTGACCGAGAGCGTCAACTCGATGGCCTCGAACCTGACTGCGCAGGTCCGCAACATCGCGGAGGTGACGACGGCGGTCGCCGGCGGCGACCTGTCGAAGAAGATCACCGTGGACGTGCGCGGCGAGATCCTGGAGCTGAAGGACACCATCAACACCATGGTGGACCAGCTCAACGCCTTCGCCGGTGAAGTCACGCGCGTGGCGCGCGAGGTCGGCACGGAAGGCAAGCTGGGCGGCCAGGCCGTCGTGCGCGGCGTCGGCGGCACCTGGAAGGACCTCACCGACAGCGTCAATTCGATGGCCTCGAACCTGACCGGACAGGTCCGCAACATCGCCGAGGTCGCGACCGCGGTGGCGAAGGGCGACTTGTCTAAGAAGATCACGGTCAACGTATCGGGCGAAATCCTTCAGCTGAAGGAAACGCTCAATACCATGGTGGACCAGCTCAACGCCTTCGCCGGCGAGGTGACGCGCGTGGCGCGCGAGGTCGGCACCGACGGCAAGCTGGGCGGCCAGGCCGGCGTGCCCGGCGTCGCCGGCACCTGGAAGGACCTCACCGATTCCGTGAACTCGATGGCGGGCAATTTGACAGCCCAGGTGCGCAACATCGCCGAAGTCGCGACCGCGATCGCCGGCGGCGACCTCTCGCGCAAGATCACCGTCGACGTGCGCGGCGAGATCCTCCAGCTCAAGGACACCCTGAACACGATGGTCGACCAGCTCAACCGCTTCGCGGGCGAGGTGACGCGCGTCGCGCGCGAGGTCGGCACCGAAGGCCGCCTCGGTGGTCAAGCCAACGTGCCCGGCGTCGCCGGCACCTGGAAGGATCTCACCGACAGCGTGAACTCGATGGCAGGCAACCTCACGGCCCAGGTCCGCAACATCGCCGAAGTCACCACCGCCGTCGCGCGTGGCGACTTGTCCCGCAAGATCACGGTGGACGTGAAGGGCGAAATCCTCGAGCTGAAGAACACCATCAACACCATGGTGGACCAGCTCAATGGCTTTGCCGGCGAAGTCACGCGCGTCGCCCGCGAGGTCGGCACCGAAGGCAAGCTCGGCGGTCAGGCCGAAGTGCCCGGCGTCGCCGGCACCTGGAAGGACCTCACCGACAACGTCAACTTCATGGCCTCCAACCTGACGGCCCAGGTCCGCAACATCGCCGAGGTCGCGACCGCGATCGCCGGCGGCGACCTCTCGAAGAAGATCACGGTGGACGTGCGCGGCGAAATCCTTCTCTTGAAGGACACGCTGAACACCATGGTCGAGCAGCTCCGCTCCTTCGCCGCCGAAGTCACGCGCGTGGCGCGCGAGGTCGGCACCGAGGGCCGGCTCGGCGGTCAGGCCGTCGTTCCCGGCGTCGGCGGCACCTGGAAGGACCTCACCGATAACGTCAACCTGCTCGCCGCGAACCTCACCACGCAGGTCCGCAACATCGCCGAAGTCACCACGGCGGTCGCGCGCGGCGACCTCTCGCGCAAGATCACCGTCGACGTGAAGGGCGAAATCCTCGAGCTGAAGAACACCATCAACACCATGGTGGACCAGCTCAACGCCTTCGCCGGCGAAGTCACGCGCGTGGCGCGCGAGGTCGGCACCGAAGGCAAGCTCGGCGGACAGGCGCAGGTGCCCGGCGTTGCCGGCACCTGGAAGGACCTCACCGATACCGTGAACCTCATGGCCGCGAACCTGACCGAGCAGGTGCGCGGCATCGTCAAGGTCGTGACTGCGGTCGCCAACGGCGACCTCAAGCAGAACTTGACGATGAAATCGCGCGGCGAGGTCGCAGCCCTCGCCGATACCATCAATAACATGACCGAGACGCTCGCGACCTTCGCCGATCAGGTGACGTCGGTGGCGCGCGAGGTCGGCGTCGAGGGCCGCCTCGGCGGCCAAGCCAACGTGCCCGGCGCCGCCGGCACCTGGAAGGACCTCACCGGCAACGTCAACCTGCTCGCGGCCAACCTGACCTCGCAGGTGCGCGCAATCGCGGAAGTCGCGACCGCCGTGACCAAAGGCGACCTGACGCGATCGATCCAGGTCGATGCCCGCGGCGAAGTCGCGGAGCTGAAAGACAACATCAACACGATGATCACGAATCTCCGTCTGACGACGGACGTGAACACGGAGCAGGACTGGCTGAAGACCAACCTCGCGAAATTCACCAACATGCTCCAGGGCCAGCGCGACCTCACGACCGTCGGCCGGCTGCTGCTCACCGAATTGTCGCCGCTGGTGAACGCGCATACCGGCGTGATCTACCAGGTCGAGAATGAGGACAATTCCCAGCTCCTGCTGCTGGCGTCTTACGCCAGCGACGGTATCTATCCCTATCAGCGCGTGCTTCAGTTCGGCGAAGGCCTGATCGGCCAGTGCGCCCTCGACAAGCGGCCGCGCCTGGTCGCCGACATTCCATCCGACGTAGTGCCGATCAACTCGGCACTGCTCCGCGTCGCACCGAAGAACCTCGTGGTGCTGCCGGTGCTGTTCGAGGGCCAGGTCAAGGCCGTGATCGAGCTTGCTTCGCTGATATCGTTCACGACGTCGCAGATGACGTTCCTGGAGCAGCTCACCGACTCCATCGGCATCGTGCTCAACTCGATCGAGGCGACGATGCAGACCGAAGGCCTGCTCAAGCAGTCGCAGCAGCTCGCCGGCGAGCTCCAGACCCAGCAGCGCGAATTGCAGCAGACCAACGACCAGCTCGAACAGAAGGCGCAGCAGCTCGCCGAGCGCAACGTCGAGGTCGAGCGCAAGAACCAGGAAATCGAGCAGGCCCGCCGTGCGCTGGAGGAAAAAGCGACCGAGCTAGCACTGACCTCGAAGTACAAGTCCGAATTCCTCGCCAATATGAGCCACGAGCTGCGCACGCCGCTGAATTCAATCCTGATCCTCGGACAGCAGCTCACCGACAATCCGGACGGCAACCTCTCGGCCAAGCAGGTCGAATTCGCCCGCACCATCCACGGCGCCGGCACCGACCTGCTCAATCTCATCAGCGACATTCTCGATCTCTCCAAGATCGAGTCCGGCACGGTAACGGTCGATGCCGAGGAAATCCTGACCGCGAACCTGCTCGAGACCGTCGGCCGGCCGTTCCGGCACGAGGCGGACAACCGCAATCTGGCGTTCAAGATCGACATCGATCCGAACCTTCCGCGCAGCATCGTCACCGATTCCAAGCGCCTGCAACAGGTGCTGAAGAACCTGCTCTCCAACGCCTTCAAGTTCACCGCCGAAGGCGAGGTGCGGCTGAAGGTCGCCGGTGCGGTCGGCGGCTGGGGGACGGATCACCCGGTGCTGAACTCCGCGCCGGCCGTGATCGCGTTCGAAGTGACCGATACCGGCATCGGCATTCCCCTGGAGAAGCAGAAACTGATCTTCGAGGCATTCCAGCAGGCGGACGCCGGCACCAGCCGCAAATATGGCGGCACGGGCCTCGGGCTTGCGATCAGCCGCGAACTCGCAAGCCTGCTCGGCGGCGAAATCCACCTGCGCAGCTCGCCGGGCAAGGGCTCGTCGTTCACGCTTTACCTGCCGTTGAAATATTCCGGCCCGACGCTCGCACCGCGCGCGGCGCCCGCGCCACAGCAGTACAGCCAGCCGCCGGCGCTGCAGTCGGCCGCGCCCGACCAGCAGCGCGTCATCGAGCAGCTTCCCGACGACCGGCTCAACCTCGAGCCCGGCGACACCATCCTCCTCATTGTGGAGGACGATCCGCACTATGCGCGCGTGCTCGTCGATCTTGCCCGCGACAAGGGCTTCAAGGTCCTGGTTGCGGCCCGCGGCGCCGAAGCGCTGGAGCTCGCCAAGCAGTACCAGCCGACGGCCGTCTCTCTCGACGTGTTCCTGCCGGACATGCTGGGCTGGACCGTACTGAGCCAGCTCAAGCACAATCCTCTGACCCGCCACATTCCCGTGCAGATCATCACGCTCGACGAGGACCGCCAGCACGCGTTGGCGCGCGGTGCGTTCTCGTTCGTCAACAAGCCGACGACGACGGAAGGCGTCTCCGCCGCGCTGACGCAGATCAAGGAATATGCGCGGCCGCGGCGCAAGCGACTCCTGATCGTCGAGGACAACGAGGCCGAACAACTCTCGATCCGCGAGCTGCTGCATCACGACGACATCGAGATCGTGACGACGGATACCGGTGCCGGCGCGCTCTCGACACTGCGTCAATCCCCGTGCGATTGCGTGGTGCTCGACCTGCGGCTGCCCGACATGAGCGGCTTCGAGGTGCTCGACCAGATCCGCAACGACGAGGCGCTGTCGAACGTCCCGGTCGTGGTGTTCACCGGCCGCGAGCTTTCGGCGGAAGAGGATGCGGAACTCCACACCATGGCGCGCAGCATCGTGGTCAAGGGGGTGGAATCGCCGGAGCGCCTGCTCGACGAGACCGCGCTGTTCCTGCACCGTGTCATCACGGAACTACCGGTTGAGAAGCAGCGCATGTTGGAGAAGCTGAACAGCTCCGACGAGGACCTGATCGGCAAGACGGCCCTGCTCGTCGACGACGACGCCCGCAACATCTTCGCGCTGTCGAGCGTGCTGGAACGGCGCGGCATGAAGGTGCTGACGGCCACGACCGGCAGCGAGGCGGTCGCGCTGGTCGAATCCAATCCGGAAATCGCCATCGTGCTGATGGACATCATGATGCCGCAGATGGATGGCTATCAGACCATGGGTGTGATCCGCGAGAACCCGGCCTTCGCGCGGCTACCGATCATCGCGCTGACCGCCAAGGCGATGAAGGGCGACCGTGAAAAATGCCTGGAAGCCGGCGCGTCCGACTACCTCGCCAAACCCGTCAACACCGATCAATTGCTGCTTGCGATCCGCATGTGGCTGCACCGCTGAGTTGGATCCGCGAATGGACCAAGAGAAGGTCAACATCCTGCTCGTCGACGACCAGCCAGCCAAGCTGCTCGCCTACGAGGTGATCCTGAAGGATCTCGGCGAGAACCTCGTGATCGCCTCGTCTGGACGCGAGGCGTTGGAGGTTCTGCTCAAGACCGAGATCGCAGTCATCCTGGTCGACGTCTGTATGCCCGAGCTCGATGGCTTCGAGCTCGCCGCGATGATCCGCGAGCATCCGCGCTTCCAGAAGACCGCAATGATCTTCATCTCGGCCATTCAGGTGAGCGATATCGACCGGTTGCGTGGCTACGAGATGGGCGCGGTCGACTACGTTCCCGTGCCGGTCGTGCCGGAGGTGCTGCGCGCCAAGATCAAGGTGTTCTCCGAACTCTATCGCAAGACCCGCGAGCTCGAACGACTGAACCAGGAGCTCGAGGACCGCGTCCGCGCACGCACCGCCGAGCTGGAAAATTCCACCGCCAAGCTTCGCGAAAGCGAGCAGCGGCGCAGCATGGCGATCGCGGCCGGCAAGATGGGCTCGTGGGATTGGGACTGGATTACCGGCGACTGGATGTGGGACGAGGGGCAATATCGCATCTTTGGGGTCAGCCCGGAGAGCTTCGAGGTCAACCCGGCCAACGTTCAGGCGCTGTTGCATACCGACGATGTCGATCAGTTGCGCAAGGCGATCGCCGAGTTCAACAAGGGCACGCGCGCCTACGAAACGGAATTCCGCATCGTGCGGCCCGACGGTGATGTGCGGTGGTGCGTCGGCACCGCGGCGGCGACGGTGGACGAAAGTGGTCGCGTGGTTCGTGTCAGCGGCGTCACCGTCGATATCACCGAACGCAAGCGTGCCGAGGAGCGGCAGAATCTTCTCGCGCGGGAAGTCGATCATCGCGCCAAGAATGCGCTGGCGCTGGCGCAATCGATCGTGCGCCTCACCCGCGCCGACGAGGTCAAGGCCTATGTCAATGCCGTCGAGGGGCGCATCAATGCGCTCGCGCGCGTGCACACCATCCTGTCGCTGTCGAGCTGGCAGGGCGCCGAGCTCTCCAAGCTGATCGACGAGGAGCTTGCGCCCTATTCGCTAGGCGGCCAGATCAAGCTTGCCGGGCCCGAGGTTCAGTTGCTGCCGGCGACCGCCCAGACGCTGGCGCTGGCGCTGCACGAGCTCTTCACCAATTCGGCCAAGTATGGCGCACTGTCGACGCGATCCGGTCGGCTCATGATCGGTTGGCAGACCGAGGACGACCGCCTCACACTGACCTGGGAGGAATCCGGCGGCCCGTTGGTCAGGACGCCGAAATCCCGCGGCTTCGGCACGCGGAGTCTGCTTGCAAGCGTCGAGTCCCAGCTTGGCGGACAGGCGCAATTCGATTGGCGCGCCGAGGGCTTGTTGTGCCGCCTGGAGGTGCCATTGACACGCAAGCCGGTGGCGACGACGGCACCCGGCAAATTCGATGCCGCCGCCGCGGCCGAATTGCAGCGCGCATCCGGTTAGAGCGTTTTCCAGCGAAGTGGTGACCGGTTCGCGTCAAGAAAACGCGTCAAGCCAAGAATCTCCAAGAATCGAGAGCTACCGCTCCGATTTAATCGGAACGGAAAGCTCTAGCCGGACGCCGCGCTCGTCATGCGCTGCTCCGTCCGTGGGTCGCGCGCGACGCGTCCTTCGAGCCAAGCCTCCGTTCGAGCGAGATCGCGTAGCGCCTTCGCATAGCGGCGAGCCGCGCTTCGTTCCGCGCCGCGCGGGAGCTTGCGCGCCTTGCGCAGCATGTCCGCGGCCGCGTTGCGATAGGCCAGCGAGCGGTACAGAAAGACTACCTTGCCCATATCGATATTCCCATGTTGATGGCACTCATCTTCGCAAGCCGGGCATGAACGTCGGATGAAGCTGACGATGACAATTCCTTCATCCTGATGGAACCAATGACGATCGCGCGCGTTTGCCTGCCAGATCGGGACATAGTTCCATGCGCGCGAAAAAGTCGTCGAACCTGATCTCCCCCACCGGCCTTATCAAGCTGATGACACATGCGATGATGGGTGCAGCCCTCGGCCTCGCCTTCAGCCTCGCACTCATTCTGACCAATCCAGCCGTCGCCAACCTGCTGAACCATGGCGGAAGCCAAGCCGCTATTGTCTTCGTTCTCACGCTGGTGACGACCTTCGCGATCGGCGCGACGCTCACTGGCATCGTGTTCATCCTCGAAGAGAACAAGCAATCTTGAAGCGTGCGCGACGCGTGGAGAAGCTTTGTTGGGAACTCCTGCGAGGAACGGCCGTTGGCCGCCTGCGTCAATTTAACCCAGGGAGTTCCCCCATATGAAGACAGTCAAGCTCGTCCTCACCGCAATGTTGGCAACGGGCCTCGCCGCCGCGCCGTTCGCCGCGCAGGCGAAGTCGCACAAGGCCAAACATGGATCCTCGATGTCATCGTCGCAGACCACGGGCGCGAATACCAAGTCCTCCAAGGCTGCCGATCCCTCCGGTCAGGGCGGCTCTGGCCCCGGCTCCGACCAGGGCGGCACGATGACGAACAAGGGCGGCATGAGCAACACCAAGTGAGCTCTGCCCGGTAAGGTGAGAGTCTCGCGTTCAGCGCGGGGCTCTTCACTCGAGGACGACGACGATTCATCTTGCCCTCCCGTCGCGCTCTAGGCTAGCGCCACATGGTCGGCGCGCTGATCCTCCGACGGCATCGACAATCTCCAGCATGTCGCTTGCGCGCACGCCTTAGCTGCGTCGGATGTCAGTGATGTTAAGGCAGCTTGCCGCGGAATTCGTCTTAACGAGATGCCAGAGCTGCGCCCGCTTGCGTGCGATCAGGAGTTGGGCCGCAGCGTCGTCGAGGCCCTCGCGCTGCAATTGCCGGATGGCGGAGCCCAGTTCGAGAATCTCGGCGCGCAATTTCAGGATCCGGTAGTTGTCCGGGTCTTCCTCCACCGCGCGGCCCCCAATGTCTCAGCGGCGGGCCAACACGCGCGCCGGCTTGTCGACATTCTTCACGGAGCGAAGACGCATCCGGTCGCGGACGTCAGGCAAGACATCGCCGCCCCCGGCCGCCTTCCATTCGTCGATGAGCAGGTTGATTTTTCCGGCGCAGATTGATCTGCGCCAGAGCTTGTTCGCCGCAGTCGCAATCGCGATTGACGAGAAAGCGCACAGACGCCTCGACATCGGCCATTTCCAGCCTCAAGGCGCTGATTTTACGCCGAATTTCATTAATTCTGTTGTCCATGGCTTGTTAGAACAAAATAAGAACATATAGTCAAGTCAGATTTCAAGGACGGAGGAGCGACATGCAGGTCCAGGCCAAATACGACGCCAGGGTTTTCCTTGGCGAGCAGATGACACGGGCGCAGGGATTGAGATTGAAGCGGCTGAGCGAAGAGGCCTATCAGCCGGCACAATATGCGCGAGATCTGTCCTCTGCCGAGGCTGCGCGGCGCATTCAGGTGCTGGAGGCCGAGATCGAGCTGGCGAATTCGTTCTGAGCCGCCTTCACCGCCCGGAACATTGCACGCGTGCTGTCGGAACCATGCCAGTGTCGAATGGTTCTCCCTCCGCCAAGGGAGAATAGGCATGGCACGCAAGGCAAAGAAGCGCCGCTACTCACGCAGCTCCGGCAGCGATGTCGAAAGCGAGATGCGGCGCTACAAGAAAGGTACCGCGAAGAGCGGGCGTGGCGGTCGCGGCGGACGCGTGAAGAGCCGCAAGCAGGCGATCGCGATCGGACTGTCGAAGGCCCGCAAGAAGGGCAAGAAGGTCCCGAAGAAGGCCTCCAAGCGGAAGACGTCCAAGAAGAAGACGTCCAAGAAATCTTCCAAGAAATCTTCCAAGAAATCTTCCAAGAAATCGTCGAAGCGCAAATCCAGCAAGCGGTCGCGCTGACCTCAGTCAGATCATGCTGCCCGGCATGAAGCAGCGGATCGAAATCCCGAACGCGGTTTTCACCGGCCACACCATGGTGCGGCCGGCGCGGTTCGGCTCGGTGATGACGGCTTCATCCGGCACCTCGACCCATTGCCCGTCCAACCGAACACGGTAGTGCCCGTTGTGCGATTCCCAATCGGGATCGGAGACTGCAAAGCCGTCCGCATCCGAGCAGCACGGACCGAGGTGGCTGCGCAGGCTGTCGAACCATGGCTTGAGGGGCGAGTTCGCATAGCGGCCGTCGTCGCGCCCGAGGGCGCTTCCAGCCGGCAGCACGAACCACGCCACGAGCAGCGTACTCATCAACGAGAGCTTCAATCGATCCATGTCGGCACCGATCAAATGCGAACCACCGGCCAGTTCCACAAAGCGTCCGGGGGTTCGAGGTTCCACGCTCGCAACCCGACTCCGCGGCTGCATTGCCGCCGAGCAGATGCGGCCAGAAAGTGTGATGGCCGAACACGGCTTTTTCGGACGAACCGGGTCACCCTCCCTGCCGTTAACGAGAATGTTATCGGCGGGCTCTTGAGTGCGAATGCGAAAGGCGGCCCGAGGGCCGCCTTTTTGAATTGTACCGATCAAGGTTCGCCTTACGCGAGTGGCACCGCGACGAACCGGGTGGCATCCGCGCTTCTGATCTGCAACAGCACGCTGCGCTTGCCGGACGATTTGGCCTGCGCCAGCTCCGAGCGCACCTCGCCGACACTGCTGACAGCCTTGCCACCGACATTGAGGATGACGTCACCGATCTTGATGCCGCGCTGCGCGGCCGGCCCTTCCGGATCAACCTCGGTGACGACGACACCCTTCTGGCCGGCGCCCTGCACATCGCCGGCCGGAGCCAGACCAAGCCCGAGGCGCGGCGTGCCGGCGCCCGGCTGCACCTTGCCGTCATAGGCCTTGCCCTGAGCCTGCCGTTCGTTCGGCAGCTCGCCGAGCGCCAGCGTCACCGTCTTGCTCTCGCCCTTGTGGAAGACGTCGAGCTTGACTGAGCTGCCGGGCGCCAGGGTGGCGATGGTGCGGGCGAGATCGCGGGAATCCTTGACTGCCGTGCCGTTGACGGCGGTGATGACGTCGCCCGCCTCGATGCCGGCCTTCGCCGCCGGGCTGTCGGGTTGCGGATTGTCAACGATCGCGCCGCGCGCCTGCTTCAGTCCGAGGCTGTCGGCGATGTCCGACGTCACCGGCTGCACCTGCACGCCGAGCCAGCCGCGGGTGACCGCGCCCTTGTCCTTCAACTGCGCCACCACCAGTTTTGCGGTCGTCGCCGGAATGTCGAAGCCGATACCGACCGAACCGCCGGAGGGCGAGAAGATCGCGGTGTTCACGCCGATCACGTTGCCGTTCATGTCGAAAGCGGGACCGCCGGAATTGCCCTTGTTGATCGGCGCGTCGATCTGGATGAAGTCGTCATAAGGACCATTGCCGATGTCACGGCCGCTGGCCGAGACGATGCCGGCGGTGACGGTGCCGCCGAGCCCGAAGGGATTGCCGACCGCGACGACCCAATCGCCGATGCGCGGCTTCTGGTCGGAGAATTTGACGAACGGAAAATCCTTTTTGCCATCGACCTTGATCAGCGCGAGATCGGTCTTCGGATCGGTGCCGACGACCTTCGCGGTGTAGGTCGTGCCGTCGTCCATGGTCACCTGCACGGACTCGGCGTGATCGACGACGTGGTTGTTGGTCACGGCATAGCCGTCGGCCGAGATGAAGAAGCCCGAGCCCTCGCCCGTGATCATCTGGTGGCGCTGACGCGGCATGCCGTTCATGCCACCATCCGGGAAGCGGAAGCCGAACTGTCGCGAGAACTGGTCGAACGGCGAGTCTTCGTCCGAATCCATCCGGTTCTGTTGCAGCATTGCGCTCTTGTCGTTGTCCTGGTCGATTCTGACCCGCACCGAGATGACGGCGGGTTTGACCTTGGCCACGAGATCGCCGAAGCCCGGCGGGGTCGCAGCCGTTTCGGCGGCCTGGGCCGGCGCGACGAAGGAGGTCACGCCGAATGGCGAAGCACCGGGAGCAGCCGCCAGCACGGCCACGCCAAGCGCGGCTGCGGTGCCGAGCAGCGCGAGCCTGCGCGGCCTCAAGATCTTGCGGGACGTGGGGATGTCGGAATTGACGCGATCGTTCATGTCGAAATGTCCATGTTGAGCAGGTGTCGCCTTGCACGCAACATGGGCGTTGCCACCTTACGGCGTCCCGTCCAGGCGATTAAATCTTGGCAAAGGACTGGGCCCGGGCACCGTGGTAAGTTCGTCGCTGCACATTTGATGCAGCTCAACGCGGGTCCTTCGTGCAGTGAAAAACTGCGTCACCGGATGAAGTTCATTGGAGGCGCGTCATGTACAAAGACATTCTCGTCCTCATCCCGACCGAGCGTCCGATGCGTCCCGCAATCGACGGCTCGATTTCGCTCGCGGCGCACCTCAACGCCCATCTCGACGCGGTCGCGGTCGGCTATATCGCAACCAGTGCGGCTTACGTCGTGGAGGGTGGCGCCGCCGTGGCGGCCGTGTTCGAGCTCGAACGCGAGCGCGCAATGGAGCGGGCCGAGGCCGCGCTCGCAATATTCAGGAGCGAAGCGGTGAACGCGGGCATCTCCTACGCCTGCCACCCGCTCGGTGCGATCCCGATGGATGGAGCCGGCACGCTCGGCGAGATGGCGCGACTGCACGACCTCAGCATCGTGCTCCAGCCCGATCCGACGCAAGGCTCGTTCGACAACGACATGCCCGGCGAGATCCTGTTCCAGGCGGGCGGCCCCGTGCTGTTCCTGCCGTACACCTTCCGCGGAGCCTTCAAGGCGAACCGGATCGGCATCTGCTGGGACGGCAGCCCCCTCGCTGCCCGCGCAATGCGCGACTCAGCCCCGTTCCTGGCCCGCGCCGAGGAGATCGTGATCATCACGATCAACGAAGCCGATGCGGCCTGCGGCGAAGCTTCAGCGACAAATCTGGCAAGACATCTCGGCCGGCGCGGGCTCTCGACCCGCACGGTCGGCCTGTCGGCCACGCGCGCCGACATCCAGCCCACGATCCTGTCTCTGGCAGCCGATGAGAGCCTCGATGTCCTGGTGATGGGCGGCTACGGCCATTCGCGATTGCAGGAGCGTTTTCTCGGCGGCGTCACCCGCGCCATGCTGGAGGCCATGACGGTTCCGACGCTGATGTCGCATTGAGCCGAGCCGGCCCGCCGCCGCTACGCCGCGGCAGGGGTCTTCAATGCCACGGCTTCAGCGACGTCCTCGCCGCCTTGTGCGTTGCACGCGTCGAAATGCGCCTTGAGCTCGACTTCCGCGAGATATTCGAAATGTTCGGCCTGGCCGAGGAGCTCCCAGTTCTGGAGCGGCCGGTAGGCGGCCTGCTGACGACAGAGGGACGCCAGCGCCCGGTAGCGACGTACGTTCTCCATGAGACCCTCCCTCGCATTCACAGGGCTTATTGCCCCGATTTGCGTCAGGCCGATGGCGGTCATGCAAAAGTTTTGCTGCGCCCGCCGCGGCGCCGACTTCGGCTAGTTCTAGCAAATGCCCAAGGAAGCCAAAGTTCCAGTCGAAGCGGACTCTCGCTCTGAATTCCCGCCGCACCCATCAAGGGCTAGGCATAGAGGCGGCGCTCGACGGTCACGCCGACGAGATCGAGATAGCGCTCGATCGGATCGGGCCGGCCGACCAGATAGCCCTGCATCTCCTCGCAGGCTTCCCGCGTCAGGAAGGCACGCTGCGCTTCGGTCTCCACGCCTTCGGCGATGACCGGGATATTCAAGGCGTGCGCGAGGCTCAGGACCGCGCGAACGATCTCGCCCGATTGCGGCGTCGCTTCGAGATTGGAGATGAAGCTGCGGTCGATCTTGATCTTGTCGAACGGGAATGACTGGAGATAGGACAACGAAGAATAGCCGGTGCCGAAATCGTCCATCGCGATGCGGATGCCGAGCGCCTTGAGCCGCCGCAGCAGATTGAGTGCACGGTTGAAGTCGCCGATCAGCATGCCCTCGGTGATCTCGACCTCGAGCCGCGCCGGCGCGAGCCCTGTTTCCAGCAGGATCTGGTGAATCGACCGTTCGAGATCGCCGGCCTGGAATTGGACCGGGGACAGATTGACCGCGACCTGCAACGGCCGTGGCCACGACGCCGCTTCGCGGCACGCTTCGCGCAAGACCCACTCGCCGATCTGGATGATCAACCCGTTCTCCTCGGCGAGCGGAATGAACTGGTCGGGCGGCACGAAGCCCCGCGTCGGGTGGTTCCAGCGCAACAGCGCCTCGAAGCCGATGACTTCGCCCTCCATCCGCGCCTGCGGCTGGAAGTAGACGAGGAACTCGTTCTGCTCCAGCGCTCGTCGCAGATCATGCTGCAACAGTCTGCGGTCCCGCAGCTCCTGGTCCATCTCGGATTCGAAGCATCGGACCCTGCCCCTGCCCTCGCGTTTGGCGCGATAAAGCGCGGAATCGGCGTTGGCAAGCAGCGTGGCGGCGTTCACGCCGTCATCCGGATAGAACGCGATGCCGACGCTGAGACCGACATGGGAGAGATAATCGTCGACCTCGAGCTCGTTGCCGATGGTCTCGACCAGTCGTTCGGCGAGCGCCAGCACGCCCTCGCGGCTGATATCATCGGGCATCAGGATCATGAACTCGTCGCCGCCGATGCGGGCGACGAAAGCGCCGTCGGCTTCGGCGGCAAGACGACCGGCCGCCGCCCGCATCAGCATGTCGCCGACGGGGTGGCCGAACACGTCGTTGACTTCCTTGAAGCGGTCGAGATCGAGGCTAAGCACGGCAAAGCTGGTCGATGTCTCCTGCGCCCGCTCCAATCGTTCCTCCAGCGCGGCGTTGAAGGCGCCGCGGTTCGGCAGGTCGGTCAGCACATCATGGTGCGCGAGGTGCCTGATCCGCGCCTGGCTCGCGATCCGCTCGGTGACGTCCTCGATCACGCCGATCAGATATTGCGGCGCGCCGTTGCCGTCCCTGATGAGGAGCTTGCGCGAATTGACCACGCGGTCGCGGCCCTTGACGCCGACCTCCAGCGGATGGCTCTCCAGGATCATCGGCATCCCGCTCGCCACCACGCCCCGATCCTGTTCGACGACGACGCGCGCGACATCTTGCGAAAAGATCTGCTCTGGAGTCTTGCCCAACATCTCCTCGCGGGGCATTCCGTAATACTCCTCGCCGGCGCGGTTGAGCAGGACGTAGCGTGAATCCTTCGCGTCCTTGGCGAACACCGCGATCGGAATATTCTCGATGAGGCTGTCGAGGAACTCGCGCGCTGCCAGCAGGCCCTGCTCGGCGTGCTTATAGGTCTGCTCGAGCTCCTCGATCATCAGCTTGATCGCGCGGTCGGTGCGTCGGCGATCACGATCGCTCTCATCATAGGCGGCGCTGACGAGTTCGCCGAGCTTCATCAGATCGATCGGCCCGGCTTCGTCCGTCGCCTGGCGAAGCTGTCTTTCCCATAGGTGATGCATGGTCAATCCGCCGCCTCCGCGATCATCGTAACGGTCATTGTCTGGTTGTGCAGTTCGCAGCGCCCGGATCGCATCGGCGGCGCGATCTCGCCATACGAGTAGAAGCCGATGCGCGCGACATCCTGCCCGAGTTCGGCGCCGACCGCGTCCAATTCGTCCTGCGTGCGCTGCCCCATGACCCGGCGACGGCCCACGCAGCTCACCAGGATGGCCAGCTTCTCGCCCGTGATCCCGCCGGTGAGCGCACTGCGCGCCTGACGGCCGGCCTCACCTGCACCGGCGGCAAGACTGTCGAAATTAGCGCGCATCAACTGCGCCGTGCACCCTTCCGGAATGTCGGCGGCAAACGTCAAAGTACCGGTCTCGCGATCCACCGCAAAGACTGAGCGCACGATCTGCCGATCCGGCTCGACCTCGTCATGGATGCGCAAAGGAAACGCCAAGCCTGAACCGGGCATGCCGGCGGCCTCCTCCTCGCCGAGATAGCGGGTGTAGAGGTCCAGCGGCGGTTCGTCATCGAGCCGCATCAACACGGATCCTTCCGATTTCGTCACCTTGCGCCGTGGGCCGAACACATCCCAGCCGCCGGCGCAGCCATGCGTGATGCGGATGGAAGAGCCGTAGAAACCGATCCCCGCGACGCGGTTCGGCGACGGCTCGCCGTCCGCCCCGACCAGCGTCCGCTCAAATTGCGTGCCGTCGCCAGCAAGCCCGCCGGTGAGGGGCAAGTAGGGCCCCAGAACCTCGGTGATGCCGGCGATCAGCTCGCTGCCATTCACGTTCAACCCGTCGGACAGGATGAAAAGGCCAGCGAGATCCGGTGCAACCATCTCACGGGCGAGGCGTACGCCGCAGGCCCAAGACGCATCGCGCGACTCGACGATTTTGTCTACGAGACGCACCTGGGTACGCTCGAAGCGCAACGCCACGACGACGGTCTCGTTGTCACTGATGTCGTCGCCATGGATCTGCCCGCCCGCGCTGCAACCGACGATATGACTGTCGGGAAACATACCGCGCAGCTCGCGATAGCGTTCGCCGCCAGCCAAACCCTCACGGCTTCCGAAATAGAGCACGAGCTGAGCGGGCCCGGGCAGTGGATCAGCTCCGCGCCAGCCATGGGCAGCATTCCAGTGGAGATATTGAATGTGCATCCACGCCTCTGCAGTTCTTAAACCACAGATTGTAGCGCGGCGCATTGCGTCGCCGTTAATCGAACGCGTGCTTCGGCGCCCTTGGTTACCCCGGCATGAAGGGTGTTGCCGATTCGCGCTGGATTCTCCGTAGAACCCCGGGGAAAAATGCGCGCTATGAAGCGATCGATACCTCGGCGCAATCGCCTGGTGATGCTCTCCGTAGTCTACCGGATGCGCGCACTTTCTCCGACGCGCAGCGGCCGCGCGGCATTATCTTTCGTCTTTGCAACCCGGCCGGCCTCGGCAGCGGTGCGAATGGCCGCAATATTGGCAGCATACTCGGCGCTCTTGCCGCGAAACACGGCGGACCCCGCCACGAGCGTATCGGCGCCCACGGCGGCCACGGCAGCGGCATTGTCGCGCGTGATACCGCCATCGACCTCGAGCCGGATCGGCCGGTCGCCGATCATGGCCTTGATCCGTGCGATCTTCGCCAGCTGGGAGTCGAGGAAGGACTGGCCGCCGAAGCCGGGATTGACCGTCATCACCAGCACGAGGTCGAGACGATCGAGCACATACTCGATCGCGCTCTCCGGCGTCGCGGGACACAGGCTAACGCCGGCTTTCCTGCCGAGCGCGCGGATCGCCTGGAGCGAACGGTCGAGATGCGGGCCGGCTTCGGCGTGCACCGTGATGACGTCCGCACCGGCTTTTGCGAACGCTTCAAGGTAAGGATCAGCAGGCGCGATCATGAGATGCACGTCGAAGACTTTCTTCGTCAGCGGCCGGATTGCCTTGATGACGTCCGCGCCATAGCTGATGTTCGGCACAAAGTGTCCGTCCATGACGTCGCAATGGATCCAGTCGGCCCCAGCCGTATCGATCGCCGCGATCTCTTCGCCGAGGCGCGCGAAATCCGCGGCAAGGATCGAAGGAGCAATGATCATCTCTCTCGTCATGATTTTGCACTCCGCGAGTCGGCGCCGCCGCTGAAGACGCGGCTCGCCAGGACGTCCATGGGATCGATGGTTTCCAGGTCGGCGATTTCGAGCATGCGGTCGAGATCGGACACAAGGCGATCGGCCTGCCGCAGGCGAATGCGGTCGACGGCGTTGCGGATCGATCGCGCATTGGAGAAGAACGGCTGGGTCCGGCGCAGCGCGATGTATTTTTCGAACGCCTCGCGCGCCGCTGCCGAGAAGCGATAGCCGCGCTCCTTCAGCATCAGCTCGGCGATGACGAGCAGCTCGGCTTCGGCATAGTCCGGAAATTCGATGTGGTGCGCGATGCGCGAACGGAAGCCGGGATTGGAGGCGAAGAAGCTCGTCATCCGCTCGCCATAGCCGGCGAGGATCACGACCAGATCCTCGCGCTGGTTCTCCATCACCTGGAGCAGGATTTCGATCGCCTCCTGGCCGTAGTCGCGCTCGTTGTCGGGGCGATGGAGATAATAAGCCTCATCGATGAACAGAACGCCGCCCATCGCCTTCTTCAATATCTCCTTGGTCTTCGGGGCGGTGTGGCCGATATACTGGCCGACGAGATCGTCGCGCGTGACCGAGATCACCTGCCCTCGCCGCACGAAGCCGAGGCCGTGCAGGATCTTGGCCATGCGCAGCGCCACCGTGGTCTTGCCGGTGCCGGGATTGCCGGTGAACGACATGTGCAGCGTCGGCGGCGCGGAGGCCAATCCAGCGCGCTGCCGAATGCGCTCGATCAACAGCAGCGAGGCGATCTGGCGCACGCGGTTCTTCACCGGTTTCAATCCGACCAGTTCCTGCTCGAGCTGTTGCAGCGTGTCGGTGATCCCGGCCGCTTCGGCCTCCTTGCGGAGATCGAAACTTGTCTCGCTGTGTTCGGTCGTCGTTGCGTGGGGCACATCGAGCATCGGCACCTCGAAGAAAAGGGCTTCGCCGCGGGGGAGCGGCGAAGCAGTGGTCCGCCAAGGATGCGGAGCAGGGAGAGCTCCGCGCGGAAGCGGATGCCTTAAGTTGACGCGTGCGCGGCCGGTCGGCGCACGGTGGTGTAACGGATCGCGCGGCCGCCCACCTCCTGCCGTACCAGTTCGAGCTCCGCCTCCTGCTTCGGCCGGTTGACGAGGAAGGAGATGCGCACCGATTCCCAGCCGGGGCTGCAATCGAAGCCGCTGATGCGGATGTAGCGGTCGCCGTACACCCTGCGGCACTCGGCGAGCTCCATCATCACGCCGGCGGCATCCTGGAGATCGAACATCGGCAGGCCCCACATCTCCCAATATGTGTTGCGGGGATGCGGATCGTCGGTGAACTCGATGTTCACCGCCCAGCCTTTGGCGAGGCAGTACTGCACCTGGCTGTAGATCTGGTCATCGGTCAGATCAGGCAGGTACGAGAAGCAGCCCTGGGTCAGTTTCATGTGAATCTCCTCAAACGGTTTCCAGCGCCGTCGGCACGAAGTCCGGCGTGTCGGTGGATTGATAGTTGAAGGTGACGTCCTTCCAGACTTCGAGCGCGGCCTTCAGCGGCGTGCAGGTCTCGGCCGCCTTGGCGAGGATCTCCGGCCCTTCGTGGACGTAGTCGCGGCCCTCGTTGCGGGCGAGGATCATTGCTTCCAGCGCCACGCGATTGGCGGTCGCGCCGGCCGCAATGCCCATGGGATGGCCGATGGTGCCGCCGCCGAACTGCAGCACGACGTCTTCACCCAAGAGGTCGAGCAGCTGGTGCATCTGCCCGGCATGGATGCCGCCGGAGGCGACCGGCATCATCTTGTTCAAGCTCGCCCAGGACTGGTCGAAGAACAGCCCGTGCTCGAGCTTGGTCGGATTGAAGTCCTCGCGGCAGACGTCGTAGTAGCCGCGCGTGGTGTTGGGGTCGCCTTCGAGCTTCCCGACCACCGTGCCGGCATGGATGTGGTCGACACCGGCAAGCCGCATCCATTTGGCGATGACGCGGAACGATACGCCGTGGCTCTTCTGCCGCGTATAGGTCGAGTGCCCGGCGCGATGCAGATGCAGGATCATGTCGTTGCGGCGCGCCCACTTCGCCATCGACTGGATCGCGGTGTAACCGATCACGAGGTCGATCATGACGATGCACGATCCGAGCTCTTTGGCGAACTCGGCGCGCTCGTACATGTCCTCCATCGTGCCCGCGGTGATGTTCAGGTAGGTACCCTTGACCTCGCCCGAGGCGGCCTGCGCGCGGTTCACCGCCTCCATGCAATAGAGGAAGCGGTCGCGCCAGTGCATGAAGGGCTGCGAATTGATGTTCTCGTCGTCCTTGGTGAAGTCGAGCCCGCCCTTCAGCGCCTCGTAGACCACGCGGCCGTAATTGCGGCCCGAAAGCCCGAGCTTCGGCTTCACGGTCGCGCCGAGCAGCGGCCTGCCGAACTTGTCGAGCCGCTCGCGCTCGACCACGATGCCGGTCGCCGGTCCCTGGAACGTCTTCACATAGGCGACCGGGAAGCGCATGTCCTCCAGACGCAGCGCCTTGAGCGGCTTGAAGCCGAACACGTTGCCGATGATCGAGGCCGAGAGGTTGGCGATCGAGCCCGGCTCGAACAGGTCGAGGTCATAGGCGATGTAGGCGAAGTAGGAGCCCGGCGAGCCTGGGACCGGATCGACGCGATAGCATTTCGCGCGGTATTTTTCTGCCGCGGTCAGGCGGTCGGTCCACACCACGGTCCAGGTCGCGGTTGAGGATTCACCGGCGACCGCAGCCGACGCCTCGATCGGGTCGACCCCCTCCTGCGGGGTGACGCGAAACAGCGCGATGACGTCGGTGTCCTTTGGCGTGTAGTCGGGCTCCCAATAGCCCATGCGCTTATATTCCATCACGCCCGAGCGATATCTTTCCTTGCCGCGAACGGTTCCTGCGTGTGCGTTCATGACTCTCTCCTGCTCTTCTCTCTGAATGACTAGGCTGCGACCGGTTCGCGGGCGTCGATGCGCGGATCAAGTTCGCCGGCGCGATAGCGCCGCGCCATCTCGCTCATCGGGACGACCTTGATCTTGCTGGCGTGGCCTGCCGTGCCGAACTGCTCGAAGCGCTCGCGACAAAGCTCGCGCATCGCATCCATCGCGGGCTTGAGGAACTTTCGTGGATCGAACTCGGAGCGCGCCTGCGCGGCGACCTTGCGGAATACCGCAGTCATCGCAAGGCGGCAGTCAGTGTCGATATTGACTTTGCGCACGCCGCTTCGGATGCCGCGCACGATCTCCTCGACCGGCACGCCCCAGGTCTGCGGCATCTCGCCGCCGAACTGGTTGAACATGTCCTGCAGCGGCTGCGGCACCGAAGACGAGCCGTGCATGACGAGATGCGTGTTCGGCAGCCGGCGATGGATCTCCTCGACCACCCGCATCGCCAGGATGTCGCCATCCGGCTTGCGGCTGAACTTATAGGCGCCGTGCGAGGTGCCCATCGCGATCGCCAGGGCATCGACCTTCGTCGCGCGGACAAAGTCGACGGCCTGGTCCGGATCGGTCAGCAGCTGGTCGTGGCTGACCTTGCCCTCGACGCCGTGACCATCCTCCTGCTCGCCGCCGCCATGCTCGAGCGAGCCGAGCACGCCGAGCTCGCCTTCGACGGAAGCGCCGACCCAATGGGCGAGATCGACGACGCGGCGGGTGATCGCGACGTTGTAGTCATAATCAGCCGCCGTCTTGGCGTCGGCCTTGAGCGAGCCGTCCATCATCACCGACGTGAAGCCATGGGCTATGGCGGAGGCGCAGGTCGCCTCGTCATTGCCGTGGTCCTGGTGCATGCAGAGCGGGATGTCGGGATAGGTCCGCTCCAGCGCATCGATCATGTGCGAGAGCATGAGATCGCCGGCATAGCTGCGCGCACCGCGCGAGGCCTGCATGATGACCGGCGCATCGACCTCGGCCGCCGCCTGCATGATCGCGATGCCCTGCTCCATGTTGTTGATGTTGAACGCCGGCACCGCGTAGCCGTGGCTGGCGGCGTGATCGAGCAATTGGCGAAGGGTGATACGAGCCACGATTGATCCTCCTTATTGTTTCTTGCGGGCGATCGCCCGCCGGGCGGCTTCCGCAATGCTTTGCGGTGTGATGCCGAACTCGCGGTACAGTACGGGCGCCGGCGCCGAGGCGCCGAAGCCGCGCATGCCGACGAACTCGCCCTCAGTGCCGATCCAGCGCGGCCAGTCGCCCGCTACGGCCGCCTCGATGCCGACACGCGGTGCAGTACCGAGCACCGTGGCGCGGTAGTCGTCCGGCTGCTCCTCGAACAGGGCGAAGCAGGGTGCAGAGACGACTGCTGCGCGGACGTGCTCGGTCGCGAGCAGGCGGGCCGCCTCCAGCGCGATCGACACTTCCGAGCCGGTCGCGATCAGCGTCACGTCGCGGCCGCCGTCAGGGGAGACGACGAGATAGGCGCCGCGCGCGACGCGATTTCTGCCGCGAACATCGCTGCGGAAGGTCGGCAAGGCCTGACGCGACAGGCACAACACGGACGGACGGCTCTCGGAGCTGAGTGCGCAATCCCAGGCTTCCAGCGTCTCCACCGCATCGGCGGGGCGGAACACCAGAAGGTTCGGAATCACCCGCAGCGCGGCGAGATGCTCGACCGGCTGGTGCGTGGGACCGTCCTCGCCGAGGCCGATGGAGTCGTGGGTCATCACATGGATCACGCGCAGCCGCATCAAGGCCGCAAGGCGAATCGCCGGCCGGCTGTAGTCGGAGAAGGCGAGAAAGGTGCCGCCATAGGGGATGAAGCCACCATGCAGCGCGAGGCCATTCATCGCGGCAGCCATGCCGTGCTCGCGAATGCCGTAGTGGATGTAGTCACCGGCGAACGCCCCGCGCGTGACGGGAGTTTGCGCCTTGGCATGCGTGAGGTTCGAATGCGTGAGGTCCGCGGAGCCGCCGACCAGGCCCGGGATCGTCCCGGCGACGCCGTCGAGCACCTGTTGCGAGGCCTGGCGCGTTGCGATCTTCGGGCGCTCGCTAGCGAAGCGCTCGCGCAACTTCGCCGCGGCGAGCGCATAGGCGCCCGGCAAGGCGACGGCCTTACCCTCGATGAACAGGTCGCGCTGCTCGGGCGTCGCACGTTCATAACGATCGAGCCAGGCGAGACGGGCAACCTGCCCGCGCTGTCCGATCATCCGCCACGCCTTCAAGATCGGGAGCGGCACCACGAAGGGCTGATAGTCCCAGCCCAGCGTCCGGCGCGCGGCGGCCGTCTGCTCGGTGCCGAGCGGCGCGCCATGCGCCTTCTCGGTGCCCTGTCTATCAGGCGCGCCATAGCCGATGATGGTGCGGCAGGCGATCAGCGACGGCTTTGTGGTTTCACGCTCTTGCGCAATTGCCTGTGCAATGGCTTCGGGATCGTGTCCATCGACACGCCGCACCGACCAGCCGGAGGCGGCGAAGCGCGCGAGTTGGTCGTCGGAAGTCGCGAGCGAGGTCGGCCCGTCGATGGAAATGCCGTTGTCATCGAACAGCACGATCAGACGCGCGAGCTGGAGATGACCGGCGAGCGAGATCGCCTCCTGGCTGATACCCTCCATCAGGCAGCCGTCGCCGGCGATCACATAGGTGAAGTGATCGACGAGGCCGTCGCCATGCCGCGCATTGGCCATGCGTTCGGCGAGCGCCATGCCGACCGCCGTCGCAATCCCCTGCCCCAGCGGTCCAGTCGTTGTCTCGACGCCCGGCGTGTGGCCGAATTCCGGATGTCCCGGCGTCTTGGAGCCCCATTGCCGGAACGCCTTGATGTCGTCGAGGCTGACATCGCCGCCGGTCAGATGCAGCAGCGCATAGAGCAGCATCGAGCCGTGGCCCGCCGACAGCACGAAGCGGTCGCGGTCAGGCCAGTTGGGATGGGCCGAGTCGAATTTGAGGAAGCGCGAGAACAGCACGGTCGCGACGTCGGCCATGCCCATGGGCAGGCCGGGATGGCCCGACTGCGAGGTCTCGATGGCGTCCACCGCAAGGAAGCGGACGGCGTTGGCGAGATCGTTATGCGTGACCGCGTTGAGGTCGGCTTCGGCATGAACCGAGATATTCATCGGATCCTCCCGTTGTTGTCGTTGCTGCACATCACTTCAGGCTCCGCTTGCGCTCGATCAGCTGCATGATCAGCGGCGTCAGGATCAGTTGCATCGCGAGATCGAGCTTGGCGCCGGGGCAGACGATCGAATTCGCACGCGACATCCAGCTTTGCGGCAGCATCGAGAGCAGATAGGGGAAGTCGATGCCGCGTGGATTCTTGAAGCGGATCACGACCATCGATTCGTCCGGCGTCGGGATCCAGCGCGCGATGAACGGATTGGAGGTGTCCACCGTCGGCACGCGCTGGAAGTTGATGTCGGTCTCGGTGAATTGCGGGCAGATGTAGTGGATGTAATCAGGCATCCGCCGCAGGATGGTGTCGGTGACGGCCTCGGTCGAATAGCCGCGCGCACTGCGATCACGGTGCAGCTTCTGGATCCATTCGAGATTGATCACGGGCACGACGCCGATCTTGAGGTCGGCATAGCGGGCGACGTTGACCTTGTCGGTCACGACGGCGCCATGCAGGCCTTCGTAGAACAGCAGGTCCGAATTCTCCGGCAGCCGCTTCCACTCGGTGAAGGTGCCGGGTGCCGCGCCATGCAGCGCGGATTCCTCGGCATCGTGGACGTAGTGACGCGTCGTCGCCGTGCCGGTCTCGCCATAGTCGCGGAACGCGCGCTCCAGCTCCTCGAACAGATTGGTCTCGGGGCTGAAATGGCTGAAGTGCTTGTTGCCGCGCTCGGCTTCCTTGGCCATCTGCGCGCGCATCTCGGCGCGGTCGTAGCGATGGAAAGCGTCGCCCTCGATGTAGACGGCGTTGACCTTCTCGCGGAAAAATATCTGCTCGAAGGTCTTCTTGACCGAGGTTGTGCCGGCGCCGGAGGAGCCGGTGATGGAGATGATCGGATGCTTCCTGGACATGGGACGCCTCGCTCAGAGCCGGAAGAATCCGCGCCGCGCGAACAGCGGTGCGGAGACGCTGGCAACCAACAACGGATCGCAATGCAATTCCTCGACCCGCCGCACCTCGTTGCTCGAGCCCATGATCAGCGGCACGCGCTGGTGCAGGCTTTGCGCAGACAGCTCGAGGATGCGCTCGCGCCCGGTCGTGGCCGAGCCGCCGGCCTGCTCGATGATCATCGCCATCGGATGCGCCTCATAGGTGAGGCGCAGGCGGCCGTCGCCATAGCCGGGGCGCGCGTCCGAGGGATAGAGGAACACGCCGCCTCGGGTGAGGATGCGATAGGCCTCCGCGACCAGCGAGCCGATCCAGCGCATGTTGAAATCGTGGTTGGCGGGCCCTTCGACACCGGCGAGGCATTCGTCGATGAAGGCGCGCACCGGCGCATCCCAGTGCCGGCGATTGGACGCGTTGATCGCGAACTCCTCGCAGGCCTCGGAGATCTGCACGCCGCTGCGCGCGAGGCGGAAGCAGCCCGCCTTACGGTCAAGCGTGAAGATGTCGACACCGTCGCCGAGCGTCAGCACCAGCGAGGTCTGCGGGCCGTAGGTGACGAAGCCAGCCGCGAGCTGCGCCGAACCGCGCTGATGGAAGGCGAGTGAGAGATCATCAGGTGCCGGCAGGATCGAGAAGATCGTGCCGACGGTCATGTTGATGTCGATGTTGGAGGAGCCGTCGAGCGGATCGATCGCGACGCAGATGCGGCCTTCGCGGTCGACGATCTGGGCCTCGCGCATCTCCTCCGATGCCAGCGCCGCGATCGGCAGCCTGACGAGGCAGCGACGCAGGATCGCATCCGCCTGGACGTCGAGATCGCGCTGGACATCGCCGTCGCTGTTGCGGCCGGTCGTCAGGCCCGAGGCGTCGGCGAGATCGCCGGAGGCGATGAGATCGGCGATCTCGACCGCCGCAGCCGCGATGGCGTCGACCGCGGCCGCCACGGCGAGCGCATGCGGTGCGGTCTCTGAGTACCGTTGAAGGTGGTCGTCCAGCCTGAGTTGCCCGGTCATCTGCGTCCATCCCCTTGCTGGCGCTGCATCCATTTTCCCTCCCCCTTGGAGGTCGATGCGGTCCGTCCCAGCACGATGAGATTGACAGAGCCGGCTTAATAAGGAAAATTTCTATTCATAATGAGCATCAAAGAATTTTCTTATAATGGCCCCGGCCATGCGGCGGCCCAGCTCCGGCATCTGACGATCCGGCAGCTGCGCTCGCTTGCGGCGCTTTCGGCCAAGGGCAGCGTGACGGCGGCCTCCAGCCATCTCGGGCTGACCCAGCCGGCCGTGACCCAGCAGCTTCGGCAGCTTCAGGATCTCGCCGGCCTGCCGCTGGTGCAGCGGACCGCTGACGGCATGCTGCTGACGGAGGCTGGCAAGGAGGTGCTGGCGCTGGCCGAACGGGTCGAGGCCGCGATCATGGACTGCCAGGGCTCGCTCGACCTGCTGGCGGGGCGGACCGGCGGCACGGTACAGCTCGGCGCGGTCTCGACCGCAAAATATTTCGTGCCGCACGCGATCGCGGCATTCTCGAAGCGCTATCCCAAGATCGAGATCAAGCTCACCATCGGCAACCGCGAGGAGATCCGCGAGGCCATGCACGGCTACGACCTCGATTTCGCCGTGATGGGTCGGCCACCGGCCGACGTCACGGTCGACGTCCGCCAGCTCGGGCGCAATCCGCACATCATCGTCGCGCGCAAGGGACATTGGCTGGAGAAGGATTCCGGGCTCAACCTGACCGACCTCGTGCACGAGACCTTCCTCACCCGCGAGCCGGGCTCGGGCACGCGGACGCTGATGGAAGGCATGTTCCAGAAGTCGGATCTCGAGCCGGTCATCGGCATGGAGATGAGCAGCAACGAGACCATCAAGCAGGCGGTGATCGCCGGGCTCGGCATCGCTTTCATCTCGGCGCACACCGTGGCGCATGAGCTCGCCGAGGGCCGGCTGATCGTGCTCGACGTCGCCGGCCTGCCGATCGTCCGGCAATGGTACGTGATCCGCCGCAGCGACAAGGTGCTGCTGCCGCCGGCGCAGGCGATGTTCGATTTTCTGGGTTCGGAAGGCTCGAACTATCTGCCCGAGGTGCCCGAACTCGGCGGGCGATAGGCAGCCAGCGCTCAGCTCATCAGCTTCATGGCGATCGTCGCGATCAGAACCACGATGATCTGGAGCAGGCGCTCCGTCGTGAAGATGCGGTTGAAGGTGATCATCGCTTGCCCCGGCCGACGTGAAGGATCTCGTTGAGCCGTTGCTAGCACAGGCGCGCGCCGAGACAACTCCGAAATCGCCGCGTGGTGTCCCGTGCACGATCTGTCGATCGCATCTTCGGCAAGATGGACCAAGGCCGCGCCGATGGTTAACGATCAGGCCGCGAGTGGGGCGGCGCAGTCCGTGCGGGCCGCGAAATAGGCTTCCAGCTCCGACAGCGCCCGCGCTTCCCAATCCCTCGCCTGCTCCAGCAGCGACCAGCTCTGGCCCGGGCGGAATGCAGCGGTCTGGCGATAGAGCGATGCGATGCCGCGGTAGCGGCGCACGTTCTCCAAGATGGCGTGACCGGTTATTTGGCCGTTCATGTCCGAAAACTCCCTCGTCATTCCCGCGGGAGAAACTGCGGCCAAATCTTTTCGAAAAGTTAGCGGCGCACGGCAAGCTCGCGGATGGTTGCCGAACTGTTGCGCGCGCGCAACGCGTACGGTCGTGCACAGCCGACTTATTGCGGATTCGTTGCCGCGCTCTCGCCCGGGCGCTTCAGCCCGCCGCGGCTGACGATCGCCATCGTCTCGCGGCAGAGATCGGCGAGGCCGATCAGCAGCACGGCCAGCAGGCAGAATAGGTTGATGGAATCGGTGTTCGCGCTGGTCAGCGAATTGAACTCGAAGAAGGGCGGCATGAACGCCCACCACACCAGCGGAATGGTCAGCAGCGTGGCGAGGGTCGCCGCCGGCACGCCTGCAACAAGCCCGAGCACGAAGAGACCGGGCAAGAACGCCGCGAAATAGAGTTTTGCGCCAAGCGCGACACAAATCCCCTGAAGCAGCGCCGACATCGCGACGACCACGAATCCGAGCAGAAACGCCTGCCACGACCATGGCCGTACCTGCGGTACGCCAAACAGCCCCGTACGCCTCATCAGCCTCCCCCTGCCGCCTGTTAACCAGGTCCGCTTGCGACCAAAGTACTACAGCGGCGGCCGGACCGCGAGCCGGAAATTGCGGCCTCGCGGGGTTGGTAAACGGGCCGCATCGCAGCATTCCGGCCATGCCGGCGGCTACTCGGTCGCCGCATAGAGCAAGCCGGCCACCGGCAGGACAAGGCCAATGGCCGATGCCAGAGTCCAGCCGCCTTGCGCGAAGGCGAAGGCACCGAGCGCGGAGCCGGCGGCGCCGGCGGCGAAGAACGTCGCCATGTAGAGGCCGTTGAGGCGGCTGCGGTGCTCGTGCCCGAGCAGGAAAATGGCGCGGAAGCCGAGCACGACGTTGCCCTGCACGCCGATGTCGATCGCGATCGCGGCCACGACCAGGCAGGCGAGGTTCAGCAGCGATCCGGCCGCGCCGACATGCGTGATCAGGAATCCGACGGCCGCGAGCAGCATCGCGACCAGCGTCGCGATGCGGCTAAGGCCGCGATCGGCGAGCCGTCCCGCGATCGGCGCCGCGAACACGCCGGCGACGCCGGCGAGCGCGAACAGCGCGATGCCGCGCTGGGTGAAGCCGAACGCGCTCGCGAGCTGGAGCGGCGCCACCGTCCAGAACAGCGTGAAGCAGCCGAACAGGCTCGCCTGGTAGAGCGCGCGGCGGCGCAGTAGCGGCGTCGTGCGCACCAGCTGCGGCATCGACAGCAGCAACGCGCCATAATGCATCCGCGCGACCGGCTTGCGCGTCGGCAGCGTCACCCAGAGCACGGCTGCGAGCACGATCATCAGCGCGGCCGAGCCGAAGAACACTGCGTGCCACGACAGCGCCGCCGTGACGAAGCTCGACACCGGGCGCGCCAGCATGATGCCGAGCATCAGGCCGGTCGAGACGTTGCCGACGACGCGGCCGCGGATGGCCTCGGGCGCCAGATGCGCGGCATAGGGAATGATGATCTGCACCGCGACCGAGCCGAGCCCGATGAACAGCGCGGCGATCAGGAACGGCAGCGCGTGGGTCGCGAACGCCGCGGCAAGCAGTGCCGCCGCGCCGAGCGCGATGACCGAGCAGATCAGCGAGCGGTTCTCGACGAGGTCGCCGAGCGACACGATGAAGAGAAGCCCCACTCCATAGCCGATCTGCGTCATGGTGACGATCAGCCCCGCGGCGGCATGCGACAGGCCGAGCGCGGCGCTGATCGGCGCGATCAGCGGCTGGGCATAATAGATGTTGGCGGCGACCATGCCACAGGCCGCGGCAAGCACGAAGGTCAGGCGCTGCGACACCGCATCCGGTCCGGGCGCGGTCTCGATCGTGGCATTCATCGTCATTCGCATAGACTCCAGAAATAGGGAATGACAATTCCCTATTATGACAAAAAATTCAGGCGAGCAGCTTCATCGCGACGGCGACGAGGCGCATCCCGTCGAGCGGCAGGCGCGCCTTGCCGACGACGCGCATGCCTTGCGTGATGCAGATCATCAGCCGCGCGGTGTCGGCGGGGGCGACATGGCGGGGAATCGAGCCATCGGCCTGCCCTTCGCGAATGAGGCCGGCGATGAAGCTTTCGTTTGTCTTGAGCTGGGCATTGACGCGGGCGCCGACCACCGGATCGAGAGCGGACAACTCGACCGCGCTGCCGACGACCAGGCAGCCGCGCCGCCCCTCGGTGCCCTGGGAATGCTCGACATAGGACAGCAACACGTTGCGGATTTTCTCGCGGCCGTTCGCGCCGCCCGCCGCAGCGCTGCGCGTCTGCTCCTGGCGCAGCGTGGTGTAGCGTTCGAGGGCGGCCAGGAACACGGCATGCTTGTCGCGAAACGCCTTGTAGACGCTCCCCGTCGCCAGTCGCATCGCCGCGGTGAGGTCGCCGATCGAGGTGGCATGATAGCCGCGCTCGCGAAATACGCGCACGGCCCTGTCGAGCGCGGTGTCCATGTCGAACTCCCGGGGGCGGCCGGGTGGACGGGCGGCGGGCTGAGATCGGCGGGCGGCTTTTTGCATCGCGGCATGATAGGGAATGAACGTTTCCGAATAAAGACACTTGGTTGTGAATGCAATGTCCCGGACGCGCTGCAACGCGCAAGCGTTGCTGCGCAGAGCCGGGACCCTGAGGGCTGCACGGTACGATGCCGCGACATAGGCCCCGGCTCTGCAGCGCACCGCTGAAGTAGCGCTGCGCTGCGTCCGGGGCACGAGAGCGAGGGGCGGCGCACCACCGCCTCCACATCGTCATTGCGAGCGCAAGCGAAGCAATCCAGAATCCCTCCGCGGCAAGACTCTGGATTGCTTCGTCGCAAGGGCTCCTCGCAATGACGGAGCAAGGGCAATGGCGTCGTTCTCCAAATCGCATCTGCGTC
>NZ_PSRT01000016.1 GCF_004212635.1 Bradyrhizobium genosp. SA-3
CGCGGGCGGATATTTGCCTGCCCCAAGGTCAAAAGACAAAATTTGAATCGTGCGTGACCGATGTTGTCAAAATAACCGAGACCGGTTTGAAAATCATGGAGGCTGAAGAGCTTTCGATTGGCGACAAGATCGCGGAAAAATACGCTTGTTGAACTATCGGTTGCGATACCAGTCCGCACGATGATCCCCGCGCGCCCGCCCGCTCTTGTCAGTTGGGAAGAAAAAGGGCCTCCGGTCAATCGGCGGCACCCATCTTCCTTGGAGATGCAGCGGACAGCCCTCGACGAGAAAAGACCCCCTCACTTTTTTCGGGTCGCAAATTCGGCGAAAAAATCGAGGAGAAATTTGACAGGCGTTTCAGGGAGATCTGAGATCGAGTCGTTTTCAAAACGAAATCGAGTCGTTCTTAAAGCGGAAATCGAGTCGTTTTCAAAGTGTCCGCATAATGTGCGAGCGAAGGCTGGTGGGCCCGGCAGGACTCGAACCTGCAACCAGACCGTTATGAGCGGCCGGCTCTAACCATTGAGCTACAGGCCCCGCCGCGAGGCGGCCGCTTCGCGCGGCCGGCAACGGTGCGCGGTTCGTTTACAGGGCCTGAGGCGGGGGTGCAATGCCGGCTCTGGTCAACGGAAATCCGGGGCTGCGCGGCACGCACTGCTCGTCGGATGATCGCTGGATTCGGAATAATCGCATTTTGCCAATGTTTTGCCCGACGAGTCAAATGGCCATGCGGTCATCCGGCCGGTTCCTGCTCTTGCGTTTCTCTAACCCGCTGTGATTGCTCATATCTTCTACTGTGCATGGGGTTGTTTTTGCACTTTTTGTGTTGAGAGGGCCTGTCGGCCCCCTCAAATGCCTCGCCCGGCAGGCGACGCACCCCCGCGACGGGGGACGCCTAGTCCACCGAAACCCCGGCGAACTCGACCACCTTGCGCCACTTCTCCGTCTCGTCGGCGACCAGCTTGCCGAACTCGGCCGGGGTCATCGGCTTGGGGATGCCGCCGGTCTCCGCGAGGCGGGCGACCAGCTTGGGGTCTTTCAGGGCTTCGCCGACGGCCTTGTTGAGGATCTCGATCACCTCGGGCGGCGTGCCCTTCGGCGCGGAGATGCCGTAGAAGCCGACGGATTCGAAGCCCGGCACGGTCTCGGCGATCGCGGGCACGTCGGGCACGCTCGGCCAGCGCTGCGGCGAGGTCACCCCAATCGCGCGGACATTGCCGCCCTTCGCCTGCTCCATGGCGGAGGGCAGGTTGTCGAAGATCAGCTGCACCTTGTTGGAGATGATGTCGGGGAACGCGATGGCGGAGCCGCGATAGGGCACGTGCACCATGTCGCACTTGGTCATCACCTTGAACAGCTCGGCCGACATGTGCACTGAGGTGCCGTTGCCGGACGAGGCGAAGGAGACCTTTCCGGGATTGGCCTTGCAGTAGTCGATGAACTCCTGAACCGTCTTCGCCGGGAACGCGTTGGAGACGACCAGCATGTTGGTGAGCTGCATGATGCTCGCGACCGGCACGGTGTCGCGCAGGAAGTCGAACGGCAGCTTCTTGTAGAGCGAGGTCGAGATCGCGTTGTTGGGCGCGACGAACAGCAGCGTGTAGCCGTCCGGCGGCGAGTTGATCGCGGCGGCGGCCGCGATGTTGCCGCCGGAGCCGGTGCGGTTCTCGACGATGAATTGCTGGCCGAGACGGTCCGACAGCCACTGCGCCATGATCCGCGCCACGATGTCGACCGGGCCGCCGGCGGAAAAGCCGATCAGCCAGTGCACGGGGCGGTCGGGATAGGCGGCGGAGGCGGGAGGTGTGGCGCTGAAAAGACCTAAAAGAACTGCGAGCCCGAAAACACCATTACGCAAAATTCGCAACATGACGCCTCCCATTGTTCTATTGTCGTTGGGGGCATGCTTTCACAAAATCGGGCTGCTGCCTACATCGTCGCAAGTCGGTGTTGACGCAGGCTCGGCGGAAATGACCATGAGATTCGCGACTATCGTTATCACCGCGGCGCTGCTCGCCAGTCCCGCTGCTGCTCAAACCGGAGGCAACGCCATTCCGGCCACGACACTCAGCCTCGGCACTGCGACGCCCGGCGGCGGCTTTCCGCTCTACGGCAACGCCTTCGCAGAGGTGATGAACGCGGCCGATCCGCAAATCACCATCGTCCCGCGCAACACCAAGGGCAGCAACGAGAACATCCCGCTACTGGAGAAAGGCGAGCTTGATCTTGCGTTGGTCGCAGGCGAGCCGGCCTATGAAGCTTTCGCCGGCATCGGCCGCGCGAAGGTAGCGCTGAAGATTCTCACCGCGATCTATTCCAACCCTGGCATGTTCGTGGTGCGGGCGGACAGTCCCTACAAGACCATTCGCGATTTGGTCGGTCAGCCCGTCGCGTTCGGCGCCAAGGGCTCGGGCCTGCCGATCCTGGCGCGCTATGTGCTCGATGGCCTCGGCCTCAAGCAGGACGAGGATTTCAAGGCGGTCTATCTCGACCGCGCCGGCGACGGCCCCGCGATGGTCGAAGACGGCCGCGTCGCCGCGCTGTGGGGCGCGGGCATCGGCTGGCCCGGCTTTGCCGCGGTCGCATCGAGCGCGTCAGGCGCACGCTTCATCGCGCCTGACGCGGAAGAGATCGCGCGCATCCGTGCCAAGCATGCGTTCCTGAAGCCGCTCACCGTGCCGGCCAATAGCTATCCGAAGCAGACAGAGCCGATCGCTTCGCTCGGCTCCTGGAGTTTTGTCCTGACGCGCGAGGATTTGCCGGATGACGTCGCCTATCGCCTCGCGAAGACGCTGCACGGCGCCGAGACGACGTTCTGCAGCAAGCTTGCACAGGCCTGCGAGACGACGGCCGCGAACACAGTCGCGGCCGCGCCGAAGGTGGAACTGATCCATCCGGGCGTGATGAAGTACTTTCGCGAGATCGGGGTGGTGAAATGACGGTCGCAACCACACCCACGCTCGTCATGCCCGGGCTTGTCCCGGGCATCCACGTTCTTCTGTCCACGTGGCGAGACGTGGATGGCCGGGACAAGCCCGAGCATGACGTTTGCGGCTAGCTTGCGTTGCCCGTCACTTCTTCACCAGCGCGCACGCCGGGTCCGGCGGCCCGAACGCCTTGTCGCCGGAGATCGTCGTGAGGATCTTGTAATAGTCCCACGGATATTTGCTCTCCTCCGGCGTCTTCACCTGAACCAGCCAGAGGTCGTGCACCATCAGATTGTCCTCGCGTAGTCGGCCGTTGCGGGCGAAGAAATCCTCGATCGGCTTTTCCCGCATCTTGGCGGCCACTTTAAGCGGATCGTCGGTGCCGGTCTCCTTGATGGCGTTGAGATAGTGCATCACGCTGGAATAGACGCCGGCCTGCCACATCGACGGCATCTTGTTCATCTTGGCGAAATAGCGCTTCGACCATTCGCGGGTCTTGTCGTCCATGTCCCAATAGAACGACGTGGTCAGGAGCAGGCCTTGGGCTGCCTGCAGGCCGAGGCCGTGGATGTCGGTGATCAGCGCCAGCAGCGCCGCCATCTGCTGGCCGCCCTTGAACACGCCGAACTCCGAGCCGGTCTTGATCTCGTTCATGTTGTTGGGGGGACCGGCGGCGATGCCGATGATCTTGGCCTTGGAGGCCTGCGCCTGTAGCACGAAGGAGGAGAGGTCGGGCGTTGCCAGCGGCGGCCGCACCGAGCCCAGCACCTTGCCGCCATTGGCGGTGACGACGGCGGAGGCGTCGCGCTCCAGCGAATGGCCGAAGGCGTAGTCGTCGGTGATGAAGAACCAGCTGTCGCCGCCGCGCTTGACCACCGCATCCGCCGTGCCGACCGCGAGCGCGCGGGTATCGAACACCCATTGGATCGCGTAAGGCGAGCAGAACTTGCCGTGGAAATCCGCGGTGCCGGTGGAGTGGGTGATGAACAGCCGCTTCTTCTCGTTGGCGATGTTCTGCACCGCGAGCCCGACCGCGGAGACCGGCACGTCGACGATCAGATCGACCTGGTCGACGTCGTACCAGCGCCGCGCGATCGCGCCGCCGACATCGGCCTTGAGCTGGTGGTCGCCGATCACGACGCTGATCGGCTTGCCGAGCACGGTGCCGCCGAAATCGTCGATCGCCATCTGCGCCGCCGTCACCGAGCCCTGGCCGGTCGGTGCCGAGGCCGGGCCGTTCATGTCGGTGAGCACGCCGATCTTGACGACGTTGTCCGACACCTGCGCCGACGCCGCACCCGGCAGCAGCGCCGCCAAGGCGGCCGCGACCGGCAGTCCAAATCTGATTGGATTCATGCTTCTCCTCCCCTGATCCGGCTCGTTGGCCGGTGTTGCCCGGGTATGCCCGGCTGAATTGGTTTCTTTTGCAACTATTTGGGGGCGGGCGTCAATGTGCGGGCGTCAATGTCAGGCCGCGAAGCGGATCTGTCCGGCCGGCGAGGGGTCGTAACCGGTCAGCTCCTCGGCGCGCTGCCGCAGCCGCCTTTCGCCGAGCAGCCGGAGCACGGCCTGCATGGCGGGGCGGAAATAGCTGCGCTGCCGCATCGCGAGGTCGAAGTTCTCCCAGACCAGCGGCACGAAATCCAGCCCGGCCGAGCGCGCCGCCGCGCGCGTTGCGATCCCGCAATCGGCCTGGCCGGCGCGGACGATCTCGACGAGGTCCGGGCCGGTCAGAGCTGGCGTCTCAATGCGGCGCAAATCCCGCGTCGAGGCGCCGGCGCGCTTGAGCAGCACGTCGAGCAGCATCTGCGCGCCCGTGCCCTGTGGTCGCATCGCCACCCTGGCGCCGCGTGCGAGCACGTCGGACAGGTCGTGCAGATGCTTGGGATTGCCGTGCGGCAGCATGAGGCCCTGCTCGCGGCGCACGAACGCGACCAGCACCGCATCGTGCAGGTCGGGAGCTGCGCGCAGCGCCTCGACACTGGCATCGCCGGCGAGATTGTCGGCGGCGTCCAAGGCATGGAAGTGCACCGCCGCGGCCATCACTTCGTTGCGCTGCAAGCGCTCGAGCCCGCGCGCGCTGCCCTCGCTCATCGATCCGAGCCCAGAGCCGGATTCGCGCAGGCTCCAAGCCAAGAGCTCGTCCTGGCTGCCGCCGACGACCGGCGGCGGCTCCGCGATCAGCATGCCGGCCGGGCGCGCCAGTCCCGACAGCACCCAGAGATCAAGTTCGTGCCGCGGGAAGAGCCACTTCCCGGTCACCTTGGTGCAGGGGATCGCACCGGTGGTGACGAGTTCGTAAAGCTTGCGTTCGCCGAGCCGAAGATAGTCGGCGGCTTCGCTGGTCGTCAGGAATTCCATCCTGCATTCCTATGCAAATTCTTGCTTCTTTTTGACGTTCGACGCAGGTGGAATTCTGCATTTCAATTCGTGTCCGCGGGAACCATGCCCGATCATCTCGCTGCTTTGCAACACATCCTCGCGCGCGATTTCTGCTTTGGTGAACGATCCCAAAGCGCTCGCGCTTTGCCGAAATTTCCCGAGTGGGAGTGCAAGCAGCAGATGGCGTCACGAGTGCGGCGCAATCGATCATCATCATGATCCCGTCACAGCCAAGGGGAACCCTTATCATGGCCGTCCGCTGCCTTTCCGTTGCATTCGCGCTTCTCTGCGGCCTTGCCGCGGGCGTTGCGGCGTCATCCGCGGAGGAGCGCGGCATCGTGCTCGCCACGACGACGGCGACGCAGGAGTCCGGCCTGCTCGATTATCTGCTGCCGATCTTCCGCGCGAAGACCGGCATCGACGTGACGGTGATCGCGCGGCGCGCCGACGAAGTGCTCGACGGGGCGCGACGGGGCGAGGTCGACGTCGTGCTGATTCATGCGCGGCCGCAGGAGGAGAAATTCGTCGCCGACGGCTTTGGCGTGAAGCGCCTCGACGTGATGTACAACGACTATGTGCTGATCGGGCCGAAGAGTGATCCCGCGGGCGTGAAGGGCAAGGACATCGCGACCGCGCTGAAGGCGATCGAGGCCAAGGGCGCGCCATTCGTGACGCGCGGTGACCGCTCGGGCACCCATGCCGCGGAGCTCGCGCTCTGGATCGTCGCCGGCATCGACATCGCGAGCACCAAGGGCGCCTGGTATCGCGAGGCCGGGCCGGGGATGACGAGGGCCCTCGACGCCGCGCGGGCCGCGAACGCGTATGTGCTGTCGGACCGCGGCAGCTGGATCTCGTTCAGGGATCGCGGCGATCTCGACATCGTCGTCGAAGGCGACAGGCGCCTGCTCAATCAGTACGGCGTGATGCTGGTGAACCCCGAGAAGTTTCCGAACGTGAAGAAAGATCTCGCGCAGACCTTCATCGACTGGCTGACCTCGCCGGAGGGGCAGACGGTGATCGCCGGCTACAAGGTCGACGGGCAGCAGCTGTTCTTTCCCAATTCGGACAGGTCGGGCGGCTGACGTCCGCAGCGCCGGCGGTTGCCAAACCGGGCGATGCATGGTCCATCATGGCGCATGACCCAACGCCTGCCGTCCTCGCTCACGCCGCTCGACACTGCGCTCGCCGCGTTGCTGCGAGGCGTCGATCCTGTCGCGCCGGTGGAGTTGCCGCTGGCGGAAGCGATCGGTTGCATCGCGGTGGGCACTCCGCTGCTTGCCGCCTATCCTCCGCGCGACATTGCCGCCGCAGACGGCTGGGCGCTCTCGGCCAATGATCTCGTCGGTGCGTCTGCGTACTCGCCGCTGCCGCTGGCGATGGCTCCTGCGTGGGTCGATGCCGGTGACGCGATCCCGGAGGGATGCGACTGCGTGCTCGATGCCGGCGCGGTCGAGGTATCAGGTCCGCTGGCCCAGGTGCTGGCAGAGGCCGTGCCGGGGCAGGGCGTCAGGCGCGCCGGAAGCGACGTCGCCGCGCGCACGCCCGCCGGCGCCGAGGGATATCCCGTCGGTGCGGCTGATCTCCTGATCGCGCGCATTGCGGGCCTGGAAAAGCTCAGCGTGCGGCGGCCGCGGCTGCGCATCGTCAATGTGCCGGGCGCAACGACGACGGCGCAGATGATCGCCGAGATCGCGCGCGCGGCGGGGCTGGATGTGGAGACGTATGAGGCCGGCGCAGGCGATGAAGCATCGATTGCCGAGGCGCTCGATGCGTCCTCCTGCGACCTGCTGCTGACCGTCGGCGGCAGTGGCGTCGGCCGCCGGGATGCAGCTGTCGCGGCGCTGGCCCGGCGCGGCGAGGTGCTCGCCCATGGCGTTGCGCTCCAGCCTGGACGGACCGCTGCGGTCGGTCGGCTCGCGCGTGTTCCCGTTGTCGCCTTGCCCGGCTCGCCCGATCATGCGCTCGCGGCCTGGCTCGCGCTCGCGCTGCCGCTCATCGACCGCCTGTCGGCGCGCCGGCCACGCCGACAGGTAAGCTTGCCGCTCGCACGCAAGATCGCATCCGGCGTCGGCATCGCAGAAGTGGCCCTGCTCGCCGAGGAACATCATGCGTGGATGCCGCTTGCCGTGGGTGAATGGCCGCTCCAGGCGATCGCCCGTGGCGATGCATGGCTGCTCGTCCGCGCCAGCCACGAGGGATTTGCGGCGGGCACGCCGGTCGGTGCTTATCTGATGCGGGAATGATATGGGTTCCGGCATGACGATGATTCCGCGATCGCAAGACCGCAGCGCGCTCGAACAGGAGCAGTTCCTCAAGATCCTGTCGCGGGAGGAAGCGCTGGCACGCTTCGAGGCGGCGCTGTTCCCACGGTCGATTCCGAGTGCAGCGTGCAAGCTCGCCGATGCACTCGGTGCGGCGCTCGCCGAAGACGTCACGGCACCGATCGACGTTCCGCCGTTCGACCGCTCCAATGTCGACGGCTTTGCGGTCCGCTCAGCCGATGTCGTGGCGGCGGGGGAAGGTGCACCCGTTCGTCTCGCCCTGAGCCATGAAACCATCCACTGCGGCACAGCCCCGACGCTGCAAGTGGCGGCGGGATCCGCAACGGCGATCGCTACGGGCGGTCCGCTGCCACGCGGGGCCGACGCTGTCGTCATGGTCGAGCACACCCAGCCGGCAGGGGCGGATGCGATCGAGGTTCGTCGTGCCACGTCTCCCGGGCAATTCGTCTCCTATGCCGGATCCGACATCGCGCGCGGCGAAGCGCTGCTGCGTGCGGGGACGATCATCGGCTCGCGCGAGATCGGCATGCTGGCCGCTTGCGGCATCGCCGAGGTGAATGTCGCGCGCAGGCCGCTTGTGGCCGTGATCTCCACCGGCGACGAATTGGTGCAGCCCGGCGAGGGGCTCGCGCCCGCCGAGATCTACGACACCAATGGTGCGATCGTCGCTGCTGCGATCGACGAGAACGGCGGCGAGGCGGTCTTCCTCGGCGCCATTCCCGACGATGAAGCCAAGCTCGAAGCCGCCATGCGCCGCGCGCTGGCGGATGCCGACATGCTGGTGCTGTCGGGCGGCACGTCGAAAGGCGCGGGCGACCTGTCCCACCGCATCATCGACCGGCTCGGCCAGCCCGGCATCGTCGCGCATGGCGTTGCGCTCAAGCCCGGCAAGCCGTTGTGCCTTGCGGTCTGCGACGGCAAGCCGGTGGTGATCCTGCCGGGCTTTCCGACCTCGGCGATGTTCACCTTCCATGACATGATCGTGCCGGTGCTGCGCAGGATGGCCGGACTGCCGCCGCGCTCCGATGCCAAGGTCAGCGCGACCGTGCCGGTGCGCATCGCCTCCGAGCTTGGCCGCACCGAATTCGTCATGGTCTCGCTGGTCGAGGGCAGGGATGGCTTGATCGCCTATCCCTCCGGCAAGGGGTCCGGTGCGATCACGTCATTCGCGCAGGCCGATGGCTTTCTGCGTATCGACGCGCTCGCCGACCAGATGCCGGCGGGGACCGAGGCCGAGGTGACGCTGTTCACGCCTCATGTGCGCGTGCCCGATCTCGTCATCGTCGGCAGCCATTGCACCGGCCTCGATCTCGTCACGGCACAGCTCGCGCATGCTGGCCTGACCGTGCGCTCGATCGCGGTCGGCAGCCTCGGCGGGCTCGCGGCGGCGCGGCGCGGGGAATGCGATCTCGCGCCGATCCATCTGTTCGACGACAAAAGCGAGACCTACAACACGCCCTATCTCGTCGAGGGGCTCGAGCTCGTTCCAGGCTGGCGGCGGATGCAGGGCATCGTCTTCCGCAAGGGCGACAAGCGTTTCGAAGGCCTCAGTGCAAAGGACGCCGTCGCGGCTGCGCTCACTGAGCCCGCCTGCATCATGGTCAACCGCAACCAGGGCGCCGGCACGCGCATCCTGATCGACCGGCTGCTCGGCGGCGTGCGTCCGGAAGGTTATTGGAACCAGCCGCGCTCGCACAATGCGGTGGCCGCGGCCGTGGCGCAGCACCGCGCCGACTGGGGCATGACCATTGCGCCGGTCGCCCATGCGGTCGGCCTCGGTTTCATTCCGCTCGCGGAGGAGCATTATGATTTCGCGCTGGTGACGGCGCGCAAAGACCGGCCGGCAGTGCAGGCCTTTCTCGACGCACTCGGCTCGGACGCCGCGCGCGCGGAACTCGAGCGCGCGGGCTTCCGGCCCGCGTAGATACCAGCTGGGTCTACGGCTACGACGCCTGGTCGGTGCCGCTGGCGGCCTGAGCGGTGCGCTCGCGTTCCTCGGCTTCGGCGAGCGCACGCTGCGCTGCGGGCGGCAGCGGCTTCGGGTCCGGCGGGACCTCGACGATGTCAGGCTTGCTCAGCTGTTTCGTGCGATCGATCGCGTCCGAGAGATCGAACGCGAAATCGACGACGTCGAATACGGCATTCAAGAGCGAGTCGGCCATGGCTCATCCGGGGCAACGTCCCGATCCTTGGTCGCTCCCTTGCCCGGTCCGGTTCAACGATCCATGAATGCGGATGGCGGCCGCCAGCTAAGATGCATCATCGAGCGCCGCCAGCCGCTCGGCCTCGACGATGTCCTCGACGGTATTGGCATTGAAGAACGGGTCGAGCGGCTCGGTCGGCCACGTCACCGTCGCCAGCGGATAGCGCGCGGTCCAGCGGTCGATCTTGCGTAGATCCTCGACGACGAGTGCGTGGCGGAGCTCCTCACGCAGGTCCACGCGCCACAGCCCGATCACCGGATGCGACTGATCGCCCGATGCGGCGACCGCGAGCTGCGCGTTCTCGCGCGCTCGCGCCTCATGTAGGCGGGCGACCAGATCGCGCGGCAGGAAGGGACAGTCGCCGGCGGCGCTGAGCACCCACTCTATCTCCGGCCGGTTAGCCGCGGCCCAGTCGAGCGCGGCGAGGATGCCGGCGAGCGGGCCGGGAAAGCCGGGCACGTCGTCGGCGACCACCTGCAAACCGAATGCGGCGAAGCGTGCGGGATCGCCGTTGGCATTGAGGATCAGTCCGCTGCATTGGGGTGAAAGCCGCGCGATCACACGCTCCAGGATGGTGCGGCCGCCGATGCTGCGCATCGGCTTGTCGCCCCCGCCCATGCGGCGGGCGAGACCGCCGGCGAGTAGCACGCCAAGAGTCGGCGGAATGCTCGTGGCCGGAAAACTAGTCGTCACCACCTTCACCCTTGCGCTTGTGCTTGGCCGATTCCTCCTCGACGTAAGCGAGGTTCTGGTCGTAGACGATGCGGTCTTCGCCCGCGAGCGCGATGAAGCGCTTTCCACGCGTGCGCCCGATCAGCGTCAGCCCGACCTGCCTTGCGAGATCGACGCCCCAGGCGGTGAAGCCGGAGCGCGACACCAGAATCGGAATGCCCATGCGCACAGTCTTGATCACCATCTCCGAGGTGAGGCGTCCCGTGGTGTAGAGGATCTTGTCGCCAGGCTCGACGCCGTGGCGGTACATCCAGCCCGCGATCTTGTCGACCGCGTTGTGGCGGCCGACGTCCTCGGTGTAGCAGAGCGGGGTGCCCTCCTTGCACAGCACGCAGCCATGGATCGCGCCGGCCTCCAGATAGAGCGAGGGCATCGTGTTGATGGTCTGGGTCATCTGGTAGAGCCAGGAGGTGCGCAGCTCCGCCTTCGGCAGTGCGACGCTCTCGACCGCTTCCAGCAGGTCGCCGAAGGCGGTGCCCTGTGCGCAGCCCGAGGTCTGCGTGCGCTTCTTCAGCTTGGCCTCGAAATTGGTGTGGTGCGTGGTGCGCACCACGACCACCTGGAGGTCGTCGTCGTATTCGACCTCGGTGACCGCGTCATTATATTTCAGCATGTTCTGGTTCAGCAGGTAACCGAGCGCCAGATATTCCGGATAGTCGCCGATCGTCATCATGGTGACGATCTCCTGCGAATTCAGGTAGAGCGTCAGCGGCCGCTCCATCGGCACCTTGATCTCGACCCTGGCGCCGGTCTGGTCGGTCCCGGTCACGCTTTGGGTCAGGCGCGGGTCGTCCGTGTCAGGGACGATCAGGGGCACCGGGGTCTTGTCGATCTTCATCATGGTTGCGACGTTAGCATGACATTCGGGTCAAGCCGATATAAGCATGGCGGGGAGACAACGAAATGCCGCCGTCGTCATTGCGAGCCAACGGGTCCGCGCGAAGCGCGGCCCGATGACAGGGTCCGCGAAGCAATCCAGGAATGCACCCGCGGCGACAGTCTGGATTGCTTCGCTCCGCTCGCAATGACGGGGAGGGGACGGTGGTTCCATCAAGGACCAGGTTGCTCGCGGAGACGGAGCTGGAATGAAAGTCATCGGCCTTGCAGGCTGGAGTGGGGCGGGCAAGACCACGCTGTTGACGCGGCTGATCCCGCATTTCAACGCGCAAGGCCTGCGCGTTTCCGTGATCAAGCATGCGCATCACCAGTTCGACGTCGACGTGCCCGGCAAGGATTCCTGGCGCCATCGCGAGGCCGGCGCGGCTGAGGTGCTGGTTTCGTCGGCGAACCGCTGGGCCCTGATGCACGAATTGCGCGGCGCGGCGGAGCCGCGGCTGCCGGAACTCTTGGGCAAGCTGTCCGCGGTCGATCTGGTCGTGGTCGAAGGTTTTAAGCGCGAGCCACATCGCAAGATCGAGGTGCATCGCGGCGCCAATGGCAAGCCACTGCTGTTTCCAGACGATCCCGGCATTGCCGGCATTGTCGCCGACGTCGCGGTTGACACCCGGCTGCCGACTGTCCATCTCGACGATATTCCGGCCGCGGCGGCATTGTTGCTGCGCGCGGCGATGCCGGTCGAGGAAGCGGTGGCGAAAAGCGCCGCGATGCGCTGACGAGGCACCATGGCGCAACTATCGGACGATTGCTTTGCCTTCGGCGGCCCGATGATGTCGGTGGACGAGGCCGTTGGCTTGATCACCACGCGCGTCAATGCGATCACTGATCTCGAAACGGTTGCGCTCGTTGACGCGGACGGGCGCGTACTGGAGCGCGATATCGCAGCGCCTTTGCCGCTGCCGCCCTTCACCAACTCGGCCGTCGATGGTTACGCCGTCCGCAACGCGGATCTTCCGCAAAGCACGGAGCAGGCGCTGCCGCTCGACGGCCGCATCCAGGCCGGCGGTCTTGCGCAGGCGCCGATCAAGCCCGGCCACGCCGCGCGCATCTTCACGGGCGCGCCGCTGCCGCCGGATGCCGAAACGGTCTTCATGCAGGAAGATGTCCGCATCGATAAGTCCGGCAAGGTGGTGCTGCCGCCGGGACTGAAGCCGGGTGCCAATGTCCGCCCTGCGGGCGAGGACATTCCCGAAGGGTACGTCGCGCTGCGCGCCGGCCAGCGCTTGCGGCCGCAGCACGTTGCCCTCGCCGCCGCTTTCGGCCTGAGCAGCCTCGATGTCGTCAGGCGCATCCGTGTCGCGGTGTTCTCGACCGGTGACGAACTGGCCTCGCCCGGCGAGCCGCGCGCAGCCTCGCAACTGTTCGATTCCAACCGCTTCATGCTGATGGCGATGCTGCGCCGGCTCGGCTGCGAGGTCAGCGATCTCGGTATCTTGCGCGACGAACGGACGTCGCTTGCGAACGGCCTGAAGCAGGTCGCAGGCAGCCATGACCTGATCCTCACCACCGGTGGCGTCTCGACCGGGGAGGAGGATCACGTCAAGGCGGCGGTCGAGAGCATCGGCTCGCTGGTGCTGTGGCGGATGGCGATCAAGCCCGGCCGTCCCGTGGCGATGGGCATCATCGACGGCACGCCGCTGATCGGATTGCCCGGCAATCCCGTTGCGAGCTTCGTCACCTTCGTCCATGTGGTGCGGCCGACGGTGCTGGCGCTCGCCGGCAGCCTGCCGGAGCCGCTGACTTCGATCCCTGTACGCGCCGCGTTCACTTACAAGAAGAAGGCGGGCCGGCGCGAATATGTTCGCGTCTCCTTGCGGCGCGGAGAGGACGGCATGCTCGAGGCGATCAAGTTCCCGCGGGAAGGCGCTGGGCTGTTGTCGTCGCTGATCGAGACCGACGGCTTGGTCGAACTCGCCGAAAGCGTCACGGGCGTCGAGCCGGGGCACAGCGTAGGTTTCCTACCCTACGCCGTTCTGCGCTGACGCGGTTGCGTTGACGCCATCGCCTCATCCCGCCATGTTGCGCCCATGACCCGAACGACGCTCGATCTCACCGGGCTGAAATGCCCGTTACCTGCTCTGAAGACGCGCAAGGCGCTAAAGCCGTTGCAGCCTGGCGATCAACTCGAAGTGCACTGCACCGATCCCTTGTCGGTGATTGACATTCCGAATCTGATTCGCGAGACCGGCGACAAGGTCGAGATCACCGAGCGCAACGAGGCGCGCATCGTATTCCTGGTCGAAAAGAGCGACGCCCCGTAGAAAGGCGAATGTTCACGGCGGCGACGTTTGACTATGCTGCGCCTGCGGGGGACGGCCGAAGCTTCGCTGCAGTGCGAAAGGCGCCGAATATTGCGGTGGATGATCTCAAACCTAAGACATCGGGCATGACTTTCTCAACGCCGAGGGCAAGCGCAGCCGCGAGTCCCGCGGTGGGCCGCGAGCCTGCCGTCAAGCTCGGCAAGACGGCTGCAGGGCCGGAGTTCGGCGCGCTGGCCCAGGCCTCCATCCTGATCGTCGACGACGAGCCGGGCATGCGCAATTTCCTGGTGCGCACGCTTGCGCCGCGCTGCAAGTTGGTGGACGAGGCAGCCGATACCGACCAGGCCTCGCGCAAGCTCGATTCCAACCGCTACGACGTCGTCATTCTCGATAACATCATGCCAGGCAAGAATGGCGTCGATTGGCTCGCCGAGCAGCGCGCCGTCGGCTTTTTCGCCGACGCCATCCTCATCACCGCCTATGCCGACCTCGACACCGCGATCCAGGCCCTGCGCGCCGGTGCGGCCGATTTCGTGCTCAAGCCGTTCCGCTCCAACCAGATCCTCAACGCGGTGGCACGATGCCTCGACCGTGTCCGCCTCCAGCGCGAGAACTATGTCCTGCGCTATGCTCTGCGTGCCTCGTCCGACCGCACCTTTCTGCGCGACAATCTGATTGGACAATCGGCAGCGACGCTGCGCGTACGCGAGACCATCGCGCGGGTCGCGCGCCTGCCGACCTCGGTTCTCCTCACCGGCGAATCCGGCACCGGCAAGGAAGTGGCAGCGCGCTCGATCCACTCGCTGTCCGACCGCGCCGACAAGCCCTTCGTGCCCGTGAATTGCGCGGCGATCCCGCCCGAGATGATCGAGGCCGAGCTGTTCGGACACATCAAGGGCGCCTTCACCGGCGCCGATTCGGGGCGCGAGGGCTTATTCCTGTATGCGCATGGCGGCACGCTGTTCCTCGACGAGATCGGGGAGCTGCCGCTGCCGATGCAGAGCAAGCTGCTCCGCGTGCTCGAAGACCGCCGCGTCCGTCCGGTTGGCTCCGAGCGTGAAGTTCCGGTCGACCTTCGCTTCATCTTCGCAACCAATGCCGAGCTTCAGAAGGAGGTCGAGAAGGGCCGTTTCCGAGCCGATCTGTTCTACCGGCTCAACGTGATGCAGATCCGCCTGCCGCTCCTGAAGGATCGCGGCGATGACGTGCAGGAGCTTGCCGCCATCTTCATGAGCAAGCTGTCGGCTCAGCTCGGCATGCCGCCGGTGCCGATCGACGCCTCGGTGCGGGCGGCGCTCGCAAGCTATGACTGGCCGGGCAATGTGCGCGAGCTGCGCAATTTGATCGAGCGCACGCTGATCCTCGGCGCCTTCCCCGACGATTTCGCCGGTCCCCGCAACAACGGTCAGTCGGCGCCTGCCGACAGTCTCGCGGAGCTCGAGCGCCGTCACATTCTCGGCGTGCTGAAGGAGGTCAATGGCAATCGCGAGGAGGCGGCGCGTCGCCTCGGTATCTCGCGCAAGACCATCGACCGCAAATGCGCGTTGTGGGATGTCTGATGCTGCCGGCCGCAGCGGCGAGCCCGTGCGGGGACGCTCCGTCCGCTTCCGGCTGCTCGCCATCGCGCTGCTGCCGATGCTGGTCATCCTGCCGCTCCTGCTCGGCGTTGCGATCTATCGCTGGAACGCGAAATTCGACGCGACCCTGATCTCCAAGGTCAACGGCGATCTCACCATCGCCCACCAATATCTCGCCCGCATCCTGGAAAAGACCGGCGTCCAGCTCCGGGCGCTCAGCCTGTCGGCCCGCTTCCACGAGGTGCTGGCGCCGGATGCGCGCGGCTCCCTGCAGGATCTGCTCGACGAGACCCGCAAGGAAATCGGTCTCGATTTCCTGTATCTGACCAACGGTCGCGGCGACGTCCTGGCCTCATCGCCGCCGCTGCAGCATCGACCGAGAAGTGACTGGCCGATCATCATGTCGGCGCTGTCGGGCCAGGTCCCTGCGACGGGCGTCGACATTTTCGGCAATGACGAGCTCGCCGCAATTTCGCCGGCCCTGGCTGAGCGCGCGCGATTGGACCTCGTGCCGACCCCGAACGCGGTGCCGACCGACCGCAACACGGAGACGCGCGGCATGGTCGTGCATGCGGCGAGCCGGGCGGTGCTACCTGACGGTGGCGCCGCTGCGCTGGTCGGCGGCACGCTGCTCAACCAGAATCTCGAATTCATCGACACGATCAACGATCTCGTCTATCGCGCGGCGAGCCTGCCGGAGGGCAGCCAGGGCACTGCGACGCTGTTCCTGGACGACGTGCGGATATCGACCAACGTCCGTCTGTTCGAGGGACGGCGCGCGCTCGGCACGCGCGTGTCGGCGGCGGTGCGCTCCGCCGTGCTGGGCGAGGGGCGGACCTGGCTCGACAGCGCCTTCGTGGTCAATGACTGGTATATCTCCGCCTACGAGCCGCTGGTCGACAGTTATGGCAAGCGGGTCGGCATGCTCTATGTCGGCTTTCTGGAGAAGCCGTTCAGCGAAGCCAAATACCAGACATTGATAATCATCATCGCAGCGTTCATCGCGATCACCGCAGCGACCGTACCAATCTTCCTGCGCTGGGCGAGCTCCATCTTCATGCCGCTGGAGCGCGTCACAGCGACGATCGCCGAGGTGGAGCGCGGGAACCTCTCCGCCCGCACCAAGATGCCGGTGTTGGGTGACGAGATCGGCCGCGTCGCGGTTCATCTCGACAGCCTGCTCGACCAGATCCAGGAACGCGACCGACAGCTCCGGGAGTGGAATGAGGAACTGAACGTCCGCGTGCGGGAGCGCACCCGGGACCTCGAGCACGCCAATCTTAAGCTCGAGGCAACCACCAAGCAGCTCATTATGTCCGAGAAGCTGGCTGCGATCGGCGAGATCACCGCCGGCGTTGCGCACGAGATCAACAATCCGATCGCGGTGATGCAGGGCAATCTCGACGTCATCCGCAGCGTGTTCGGGGCCGATGCCGACAAGGCGAAGGTCGAGTTTCGCCTGCTCGACGAGCAGATTCACCGCATTAGCCAGATCGTGACCAAGCTGTTGCAGTTTGCAAGGCCGGAGGAATATGCCGGCTATGTCGAGCGCCATGCGCCGGCGAGCGTCATCTCCGACTGTCTGCCGTTGGTGCAGCATCTTCTGAACAAGACCGAGATCGCCGTGGTCAGGGACGACCGCGCCAACCGGCTCGTGCTGATGAACCGCAACGAGCTGCAGCAGGTCCTGGTCAATCTCATCGTCAACGCGATCCACGCCATGCCGGAAGGCGGAACCCTGACGCTCCGCTCCTTCGATGCCGAGCGCGACGGCCATCAAGGCGTCGCCATCGAGGTCGCCGACACCGGCATCGGCATGAGCGCCGAGGTGATCGAAAAGATATTCGACCCCTTCTACACCACGAAACGGCGGCAAGGCACCGGACTCGGCCTCTCCATCAGCCAGACGCTGATCAAGCGCCAGGGCGGACAGATCACGGCCGAAAGCCGCGTCGGTTCCGGGAGTACATTCACGGTGTGGCTGCCGGAAGCGACCTGATTGGACATTTTGTCCGAGGATCTCGGGACATTCTGTCCGGCGCAGCACATTGCGCTGCGGGAAGTCGTTGAATTGTCACGATGCGACTTCTGGCACGTACGTTGCTCATGTCAGGACAGGGTGTTGAGGGGGATGAGGGCGCGATAGCCGTCACAGCAACGCTGCTTGCGAGGCGAAGGGACATCACCCGCAACCAACTACTTGCTCGGCGCACATGACGAATACGCACCAGACGATTCCGCTTCGGCATGAAGTCCGACCTGTCATGCGCGGCTGCCAAGCTCGCACGACCGGTCTCAAACCGATGTGCCGGCAAGGCCGCGCTTGGGAGGTAATGCTTATGACGACTGCCGATACCGTTCTTGCACCAGTTGGTGCTTCCGGCTTCCTCGATCGTGAACGCACGATCGCGACTGCCGGCTTCAATCGCTGGCTGGTGCCGCCGGCCGCGCTGTGCATCCATTTGTGCATCGGCATGGCCTATGGCTTCTCGGTGTTCTGGCTGCCGCTCTCGCGCGCGATCGGGTTGACCGCACCGAAAGCCTGCCCGGATATGTCGCTGTGGCAAGAGCTCTTCACCACCACCTGCGACTGGAAGGTCGCGAGCCTGGGGTGGATGTACACGCTGTTCTTTGTCTTGCTCGGCGTCTCCGCCGCGATCTGGGGCGGCTGGCTCGAGCGCGCCGGTCCGCGCAAGGCGGGCGTCGTCGCCGCCTGCTGTTGGGGCGGTGGTCTTCTGATCGGTGCTTTCGGCGTCTACGTGCACCAGCTCTGGATCATGTGGCTCGGCGCCGGCGTGATCGGTGGCGTGGGACTTGGGCTCGGCTACATTTCCCCCGTGTCGACCTTGATCAAATGGTTTCCGGATCGTCGCGGCATGGCGACCGGCATGGCCATCATGGGATTCGGCGGCGGTGCCATGATTGGAGCGCCTTTCGCCAATCTCTTGATCAACTATTTCAAGACACCCACTTCGGTCGGCGTCTGGGAGACCTTCGTCACGATGGGGGTGGTCTACTTCGTCTTCATGATGATCGGCGCCTTCGCCTATCGCGTGACGCCGGCCGGCTGGCAGCCCGAAGGCTGGACCCCGCCGAGCGAGAAGAAGTCGATGATCACCGAGCACCATGTGCACCTCGACAACGCGCACAAGACGCCGCAGTTCTGGCTGATCTGGTGGGTGCTCTGCTTGAACGTCTCGGCGGGTATCGGCGTGATCGGCATGGCCTCGCCGATGCTCCAGGAGATCTTCGCCGGCAAGCTGATCGGGCATCCGGAGCTGACGTTCGGCCAGCTTTCGGTTGAACAGAAAGCCGCGATCGCTGCGATCGCCGCCGGCTTCGCCGGTCTGTTGTCATTGTTCAACATCGGCGGCCGGTTCTTCTGGGCGTCGATGTCGGACCTCATGGGCCGCAAGAACACCTATTACACATTCTTCATCCTCGGCATCGCTCTCTACGCGCTGGCGCCGACCTTCGCAGCGATGGGCTCGAAGCTGCTCTTTGTGCTCGGCTTCGGCATCATCCTGTCGATGTATGGCGGCGGCTTCGCGACCGTGCCGGCCTATCTCGCCGACATGTTCGGCACGCAGTTCGTCGGCGCCATTCACGGCCGGCTGCTGACGGCGTGGTCGACCGCCGGCATCATCGGCCCGGTCGTGGTGAACTACATTCGCGAGTTCCAGCTCGCGGCGGGCGTTCCGCGCGACCAGCTCTACAACACCACTATGTACATCCTCTGCGCCATGCTGATCGCGGGCCTGATCTGCAACTACCTGATCAAGCCGGTCGATCCGAAGTGGAACATGAGCGAGGAGGAGGTTGCCAAGCTTCAGGCTGCAAGTGCCAAGACCCAAGCCGGCATCCGGTATGGCTCCTTCGGCATCGGCAAGGGCGGTTTGGATGCCAGGGCCGCGCTGTTCTGGGCCTTCGTCGGTGTTCCCTTGGCATGGGGTGTGTACAAGACGCTCGAAAGCGCGGTGAAGATCTTCTGATCGCGCGGGCCCCTCTCGCAGCGGAAATCTTCACTCCAACGTGCATGAGGGGCGGCGCCAGATCGATCCGAGCGGGGCATGTGGCTTGTTGGCCGCATGCCCCTTAAATACTTATTGCAACGGACGAATTCTCTTGGCATCTGGTATGCCAATGGCTAGAGTTGGACATGTTCTAAAGAAGGGCTACGAGACGCAGCGATGAGCCACGACGTGCAACAGGTCCGCTCGTTCGAACATCCGGGCGAGGGGCGGAAGCGAGCCAAGGCGACGCCCAAGGGGCGCCAGGTCGATCCTACGGCCGCGCACGAGATCGAGCAGCTGCTCGGCGACAAGCCGCGGCGGCGCGATCTGCTGATCGAATATCTGCACCTGATCCAGGACAAATACCACCAGATTTCGGCCGCGCATCTCGCCGCGCTCGCTGACGAGATGAAGCTCGCCTTCGCCGAGGTGTTCGAGACCGCGACCTTCTACGCCCATTTCGACGTGGTGAAGGAAGGTGAGCCCGACATCGCGCCGCTGACGATCCGCGTCTGCGATTCGCTGACCTGTGCGATGCTCGGCGGCGAGAAGCTGCTCAAGGATTTGCGGAGCGCGTCGGGTCCCGGCATTCGCGTCGTGCGCGCGCCCTGCGTCGGCCGCTGCGATACGGCACCTGCTGCTGAAGTCGGCCACAACTTCGTCGACCACGCGACCGTCAACAGCGTGATGACGGCGGCGAAGGCCGGCGACACCCACGCGCATCTGCCCAACTATGTCGGCTACGAGGCCTATGTCGCCGGCGGCGGCTATAAGCTGCTCAACCGCCTTCGCTCCGGCGAGCTGCCGAAGGACGATCTCTTGAAGGCGCTCGACGACGCTTCGCTCCGCGGTCTCGGCGGCGCAGGCTTCCCGACGGGGCGCAAATGGCGTGCGGTGCTCGGCGAACCCGGGCCGCGGCTGATGGCGATCAACGGCGACGAGGGCGAGCCCGGCACGTTCAAGGACCGCTATTACCTCGAAACCGATCCGCACCGCTTCATCGAGGGCATGCTGATTGGCGCGCATGTGGTGCAGGCCTCCGACGTCTACATCTATTTGCGCGACGAATATCCGGCCTCACGCGAGATCCTCGAACGCGAGATCGCCAAGCTCCCGCCGGGCGGTCCGACGCTGCATATGCGCCGCGGCGCCGGCGCCTATATCTGCGGCGAGGAATCCTCGCTGCTGGAGAGCATCGAGGGCAAACGCGGTCTGCCCAGGCACAAGCCGCCGTATCCGTTCCAGGTCGGCCTGTTCGGCCTGCCGACGCTGATCAACAACATCGAGACGCTGTGGTGGGTGCGCGACATCGTCGAGAAGGGCGCCGACTGGTGGAAGGGCAATGGCCGCCATGAGCGTCATGGCCTGCGCAGCTTCTCGGTCTCGGGCCGCGTCAAGAATCCCGGCATGAAGCTGGCGCCCGCGGGCATCACCGTGCGCGAGCTGATCGACGAATATTGCGGTGGCATGGCCGACGGCCATCAGTTCTACGCATACCTGCCGGGCGGCGCGTCGGGCGGCATCCTACCGGCGTCGATGGACGACATCCCGCTCGATTTCGGCACGCTGGAAAAATACGGCTGCTTCATCGGCTCCGCCGCGATCGTGATCCTGTCGCAAAAGGACAGCGTGCGCACCGCGGCGTTGAACCTGATGAAGTTCTTCGAGGACGAGAGCTGCGGTCAGTGCACGCCGTGCCGCGTCGGAACCCAGAAAGCGGCGCTGCTGATGCAGAAGCCGGTCTGGAACCGGGCCTTGCTGGAAGAATTGAGCCAGGCGATGCGCGATGCCTCGATCTGCGGGCTCGGACAGGCGGCATCGAATCCCGTGACCACCGTGATCAAATATTTCCCTGACGAGTTCAAGGAAGCGGCCGAATGACCAAGATTACGTTCGAGCTCGACGGCAAGCAGGTCGAGGCCAAACCCGGCGAGACGATCTGGCAGGTGGCCCAGCGCCAGGGCCGCGAGATCCCGCATCTCTGCTATTCGCCCGCACCCGACTATCGCCCCGACGGCAATTGCCGCGCCTGCATGGTCGAGATCGAGGGCGAGCGCGTGCTGGCGGCGTCCTGCAAGCGTACGCCGTCGGTCGGCATGAAGGTGAAGACCGAGAGCGCGCGCGCCGTTGCCGCGCAAAAAATGGTGATGGAGCTGCTCGTCGCCGACCAGCCCGCGCGCGAGACCTCGCACGATCCGGATTCGAAGTTCTGGCACTGGGCCGAGACGACCGGCGTCACCGAGAGCCGCTTCCCCGCCGCCGAACGCTGGGCAACGGACGCCAGCCATCCGGCGATGCGCGTCAATCTCGATGCCTGCATCCAGTGTGGCCTGTGCGTGCGCGCCTGCCGCGAGGTCCAGGTCAACGACGTCATCGGCATGGCCTACCGCAATGCCGGCGCCAAGATCGTGTTCGACTTCGACGATCCCATGGGCGAGTCGACCTGCGTCGCCTGCGGCGAATGCGTGCAGGCCTGCCCGACCGGCGCGTTGATGCCGGCCGTGATGCTCGACGACAAGCAGACCCGCGTCACCTATGCCGACAGGAAGGTCGATTCGCTGTGCCCGTTCTGCGGCGTCGGCTGCCAGGTGACCTACGAGGTCAAGGACGAGAAGGTGATCTATGCGGAGGGCCGCGACGGCCCCGCCAATCATAATCGTCTGTGTGTGAAGGGCCGCTTCGGCTTCGACTACATCCACCATCCGCATCGGCTGACCAAGCCGCTGGTACGGCTGCCGAACGCGAAGAAGGATGCCAACGACCAGGTCGATCCGGCCAATCCGTTCACGCATTTCCGTGAAGCGAGCTGGGAAGAGGCGCTCGACATCGCGGCCAAGGGCCTCGTGAAGATTCGCGACGAGAAGGGCGTGAAAGCGCTGGCCGGCTTCGGCTCGGCCAAGGGCTCGAACGAAGAGGCCTATCTGTTCCAGAAGCTGGTGCGCACCGGCTTCGGCTCGAACAATGTCGATCACTGCACCCGGCTGTGTCACGCCTCGTCGGTCGCGGCGCTGTTCGAAGGCTTGAGCTCGGGCGCGGTGTCGGCGCCGTTCTCCGCCGCGATGGATGCCGAGGTGATCTGGGTGATCGGCGCCAACCCGACGGTGAACCATCCGGTCGCTGCGACCTACATCAAGAACGCTGCCAAGAACGGCGCAAAGCTGTTCGTGATGGACCCGCGCAAGCAGACGCTGTCGCGCCACGCGACCAAGCATCTGCAGTTCAAGCCGGGCTCCGACGTCGCCATGCTGAATGCGATGATCAACACGATCATCACCGAAGGCCTGACCGACGACCAGTACATTGCCGGTTACACCGAAGGCTTCGAGGAGCTCAAGGAGAAGATCAAGGAGTTCACGCCGGAGAAGATGGAGCCGATCTGCGGCATCCCGGCGCAGACGCTGCGCGAGGTCGCGCGGACCTATGCGCGCGCAAAATCCTCGATCATCTTCTGGGGCATGGGCATCAGCCAGCACGTCCACGGCACCGACAATGCGCGCTGCCTGATTGCGCTGGCGCTGATCACCGGCCAGGTCGGCCGTCCCGGCACCGGGCTGCATCCGCTGCGCGGCCAGAACAACGTGCAGGGCGCCTCCGATGCCGGCCTGATTCCGATGTTCCTGCCGGACTATCAGCCGGTCGGCCGCGACGACATGCGCGGCGCTTTCGAGAAGCTGTGGCAGCAGGATCTCGATCCGGTCCGCGGATTGACCGTGGTCGAGATCATGAACGCGATCCATGCCGGCGAGATCAAGGGCATGTACATCGAGGGCGAGAACCCCGCGATGTCCGACCCCGACCTCCAGCACGCGCGCCACGCGCTGGCCATGCTCGATCATCTCGTGGTGCAGGATCTCTTCGTTACCGAGACCGCGTTCCACGCCGACGTGATCCTGCCGGCCTCGGCCTTTGCCGAGAAGGAAGGCTCCTTCACCAACACCGATCGCCGCGTGCAGCTCGCGCGCCAGGTGATCAAGCCGCCCGGCGATGCGCGGCAGGATCTCTGGATCATCCAGGAGATCGGCAAGCGCATGGGGCTGCCGTGGAATTATTCCGGCCCCGGCGACGTCTACACCGAGATGGCGGAGCTGATGCCGTCGCTGAAAAACATCAGCTGGGAACGGCTGGTGCGTGAAGGCGCGGTCACCTATCCGGCCGACGCTCCCGATAAGCCCGGCAACGAGATCATCTTCACCACGGGCTTCCCGACCGCGAGCGGCCGCGGCAAGATCGTGCCGGCCAAGGTCATCCCGCCGGACGAGCTGCCCGACGCCGAATATCCGATGGTGCTGTCGACCGGCCGCGTGCTCGAGCACTGGCACACCGGCTCGATGACGCGCCGCGCGCAAGTGCTCGACCAGATCGAGCCCGAGGCGGTCGCGTTCATGTCGCCGAAGGACATGCGCAAGAAGAGGCTCGCGCCGGGCGATTTCATTCGCCTGGAGACCCGCCGCGGCGCCGTCGAGGTCAAGGTGCGCTCCGACCGCGACGTGCCCGAGAACATGGTGTTCATGCCTTTCTGCTACGCAGAGGCGGCGGCGAACCTGTTGACCAACCCGGCGCTCGATCCCTTCGGCAAGATCCCGGAGTTCAAGTTCTGCGCGGCCAGGGCGGAACGGGCAGAGATGCGGGACGCGGCGGAGTAGGGGCCTCGCTTCTTGGGCGAAAGGACGCCGTCAGTTTCTCGGTGTCGTCCTGGCGAAAGCCAGGACCCATACCGCGGAATCCATCGATAGCAGGCGGTCGCAGTACCGAACAACGAATCTTCGCCAAACTCTTCCCTGGGGTAATGGGTCCTGGCTTTCGCCAGGACGACGGCTGAGAGCGTGGTGCTCTACGCACTTCGCCGCTGGCATCGACGGTGCTACACATCGCCCATGTCCAAAGTCACCCCCGCCACACGGGCGCTTGAAGCCGCCGGTGTGGCTTTCACCGTCCACACTTATGACTACGATCCCGACGCAGAAAGCATCGGGCTCCAAGCCGCTGCCGCGCTTGGTGAGGATCCGGCGCGCGTGCTGAAGACGCTGATGGCCTTGGTGGACGGCAAGCCGGTCTGCGTGGTCGTGCCGTCCGACCAGGAAGTCTCAATGAAGAAGCTCGCCATCGCTGCGGGTGGCAAGTCGGCGCAGATGATGAAGCCGCTCGAGGCCGAGCGCGTCACCGGCTACAAGGTCGGCGGCATCAGCCCGTTCGGGCAGCGCAAGCCGGTGCGCGCTGTGATCGATCGGCGGGCCATGACGCAGGAACAGGTGTATCTCAACGGGGGCCAGCGCGGCTTACAGGTGCGGCTCAAGCCGGACGATGCGCGCGAGGTCCTCAAGGCAGTCGTGGCCGACGTGATCGCCTGACCACGACGGCGGTCGCACGCGCCATCAGTTGCGGTGCACAAACGCAGCGTCTTGCAAGTTGAATTTGTTGCACGCTCGCGTGCATGGAGCCTGCACAGCATCATTAGACTATGGTAGGGTACGATATCCGCGGAAAAAAAGTGCGTCGAAAACAGGGAGGACGACATGCGGGTGATTGCGTCGAAGGTCCTTGGCTCGTTGGCCGCAGGACTTTTTTTTATGTCCGGTGCCGTGATGGCCGCGGAGCCGCCGAAGGAGATGAAGCTCTACGTCTTCTCGTCGGGGGCGCTCAATCTCGACAAGTCTATCATTCAGAATGGCAGTAGTGGCAAGGTCCAGATCCCGGTCGGCTTCTTTCTGATCCGGCATCCGAAGGGCGACGTGCTGTTCGACTGCGGCAACAACGACCGCATCATCAAGGATCCCGACTATTGGGGCCCGTTCGTGAAGGCGCTTGACCCCGGCCGTTCGCCCGACATCGCCATCGACGCCCAGCTTGCCAAGATCAACGTCAAGCCGTCCGATATCAAATATGTCGTGCTCGGCCATTTCCACGTCGATCACGCCGGCAACATTGGAAAATTCCTGGACTCGACCTTCGTGTTCCAGCGTGACGAGATCAGGAACGCGTTCTGGCCGGCGCCTGGCTACGCGACCTTCTTCATCTCGGACGACTTCGCCATGCTGCGCAACAGCGTCGGCGGCGGCATGCCGGCCAAGTACAAGACCATCGAGCTCGACGGCGATCTCGATCTGTTCGGGGACAACAGCGTCTTCATTCATCGCACCGTGTCGCACACGCCCGGAAGCCAGATCCTGGTGGTGCGGTTGCCGAAGACCGGAACAGTGGTGCTGACCAGCGACGCCATCTATCTCCAGGAGAATCTGGATAAGAACATCCTGCCGAGCATCGGCAGCGTCTATGATCCGGTCGGCATGCTCGATGCCTATGCCTGGGTGAAGCGGGTCCGCGATACCGAGGGCGCCGACATCATCTACGCCCACGATCCCGACGTGTTCAAGGCGCACAAGCATTCGCCCGAATTCTACGAGTGATCGGTCGCGACATCGGGTCATCTCGCGCAAGTCGTTATCCCAGGTCCCTGGGCCCGGGATTCCGTTCGGTGCTCCGAGGGAGTGCCCGCCAGAGGGGTGTCTAAAGTCTCCATGCTTCCGGCTGTCTCTCCGGTCGTTGTCGCCGAGCGCGTGACAAAATGGTACGGGCCGCGGCGCGCTGTCGCCGACGTCTCGTTTTCCATCGCGCGGGGCGAGATCGTCGGACTGCTCGGGCCGAACGGATCCGGCAAGAGCACGATCTTCCGCATGCTCACGGGCTATCTGGTTCCGACGAGCGGGCGCATTGCGGTCGCCGGCCACGACGTGGTTGAGGATTCCATCGGTGTGCGCCGCGCCATCAGCTACGTGCCGGAAGATGCGCCGCTCTACGACCACATGCGGGTCGGCGAATTCCTGCATTTTATGGCGGGGCTCAAGGGCCTGCACGGGGCGAAGGCGAGGGCCGCGGTCGACGAGGCGGCCGAGCGGCTCGACCTTGCGCGCGTCATGAAGCTGACCGCCGGCAAATTATCGCGCGGCTTCCGCCAGCGTGTCTCGATCGCGCAAGCACTCTTGGGCGATCCAGACGTTCTGGTGCTGGACGAGCCGACCAGCGGGCTCGATCCGCATCAGGTGATCGCCGTACGCGACCTGATCCAGTCGCTGGCCGGACGGCACACCGTGCTCATGGCCTCCCACGTCCTGCCCGAGATCGAGAAGATTGCTTCGCGGGTGATGATCCTGCTCGATGGCGTGCTGCTGACATCCGATGCATTGAAGGATGCCGCGCCCGATCTCCGGCTTCGCTTGTCGGCGGATGCGTCGCTCGAATCCATTCGCGCTGCGGCTGGTGCGGTCGCCGGCGTGCGCGACATCGTCGCCGCTGCCGATGGAGGTGGGCGCTTTCTCGTTGCGGCGGATCGGCGTCCCGCACTTGCCGCCGACCTCCTGTCCGCGCTGGTCAGCGCGCAAATTGCGGTGCGTGAGCTGACCGAGCTGCGGCCCGACCTCGAGCGGGTCTTTCTCGACCTCACCCGCCAGCCGGAGGCGGTCGCATGAGAAGCTTCGCCGTGCTGCTGGGCAAGGAAGCGACGGCGCTGTTCTCTTCGCCGATCGCCTACGTGCTGATGACCGTGTTCCTGCTGATCATGGGCTATAGCTTCACGCTGACGCTGTTCCTCAGCCATCAGCCGAGCATGGTGCATGTCTTTTTCCAGATGTTCGTGCTCTTCATGCTGACCGCGCCGCTGATCACCATGCGCCTGTTCGCGGAGGAGCGGAAGCTCAAGACCCTGGAGGTGCTGCTGACCGCGCCTGTCTCCGAGGTCGCCATCGTGCTTGCGAAATTTCTCGCCGCGATGAGCCTGATCGTGGTCATGCTTGTGCTGTCGGGGGCCTATGCGGCCGCGCTTGCCTGGTTCGGCGATCCGGATTTCGGCCCGATCTACAGCGGCTATTTCGGCCTCTTGCTGTTCGGCTCGGCCCTGGTCGGCGCGGGGCTGTTGGCCTCGGCGTTGACAGCCAACCAGGTGATCGCAGCGCTGATCTCGCTCAGCGTGTTCCTCCTGCTCTGGATCATCGACAATTTCGGCTGGCTGCTGCCGAGCCCGTTCGACACGCTGGTGGTGAACCTGTCGCTCTCGGTTCATTTTCGTCCCTTTGCCGTCGGCTCGATCTACCTGTCCGACGTGGGCTTCTTCCTCAGCGTCACGCTGCTGATGCTGCTGTTGACGGTCCGCGCGTTGGCGCGGCGGTGAGAGGCAACGGAATGACCGGCCCCGCCAGATCGAACGTCGCGCTGCTCGCCCTGGCGGCCGGAGCGATCATCTGCGGCGCACTAGGCTTTGCCAGACTCGGCGAGACGGCCACGAACATCTTGCTGTTCATGGCCTGCGTCCTCACCTTGCTCGCACTCTTCATCGTCGCGATCAGGCTGCCGTTGCGCAGCGGCGGTTCGGCCTGGCTCGCGAACACGTCGATCGTCCTTGCCGCCATCGCCGTCGTGATCGGCGCCAACGTTGCGCTCTATCGCCACGATTTGCACTTCGACGTCAGCCGCGAAGGGCGCAACACGCCGCCGCAGCAGCTCACCGACGTGATCGCGCAATTGCGCGTCCCGCTGTCCCTGACCTATTTCTACAATGCCGGCGATGCAAATGCAGTCAACCTCAAGGAATTGGTTCAGACCGCCGCGCGCAACCATCCGTTGTTCGCGTTCCGCGCCATCGATCTCGACAAGGAGCCGGGCCTTGCCCGCGATCTCGGCGTTCGCGCCTACAACACGGCGGTGCTCCAGGCCGAGGATCGCAAGGTCCTGGTCGAGAACGTCATTGATCCCGCCCGCATCGGCTATGCGGCGCTGCGGGTGCTGCGCAAGCGGGTGGAGATTGTGTGCTTCGTCACCGGTCACGGCGAGCCGTTTCGGCCGTTGCCCTCGCATTTCCATTTCAGCCATGTCGAGACGCTGAAGGGGCACGAGACGCCCGGCGCCGGCGACGTGCTGGAGGCGGCGCCCGAAGCGCTCGATAGGCTTCAACTCGCGTTGAACCAGATCGGTTTCGAGATGCGCGAGCTCGTCACGGCGACTGGCTCCAGCATCCCGTCGGACTGCTCGGTCGTCGCCGATGTCGGCCCACGCACTGCCTTTTCCGCTGACGAGGCGGCACTGCTTGGCGACTATGTACGAGGAGGGGGCCGGCTTCTGCTGCTGATTGATCCGCTGTCGGAGGTCAACGGCGATTTCGAGCGCCTGCTGTTGAGGCCTGTCGGCTTGTCGACCGAGGCGGCGATCGTGATCGATCCCCTCAATCATTTCCGCACCGACGCCGACAAGGTCGCGGTCCCCTATTATCCGCCGCATCCGATCACCCGGCGCCTGGCGTTGACCGTGTTTCCGCAAGTCCGGCCGCTCGCCGTGGCGCAGCCGCCAAGCGGCGTAAGCACGATCGTGCTCGCGGCCAGCAGCCAGGACAGCTACCTGCGTTCGCCCAGGACTGTTGCCGCTGCGAGCGATGGGGCGGCAACAGGGCCCCGCAATGCCCAGCCGCTCGCGGTTGCTCTCGAGGGGACCTGGCCGGGCGGCGCGCCAGACAAGCGCTTCCGCATGGTCATAGCCGGGACCAGCAAGTTCGCGAGCAACGAATATTTCCCCTATGTCTCCAACGGCGAGCTGTCGCTCGCCACGCTACGCTGGCTCGCCGAGGATGATAATTCGCCAAGTGTCGCGCCGCAGACCTTCAAGCTGCCGGAGATCGTGTTGACCAGCGGCCAGATGCGCGACACCTTCATTGTGCTGGAAGTCCTGTTGCCGCTGAGCACGGCCTTGTTCGGTGTTGCGATGTGGTGGAGGCGGCGGTGAGGGCCGGGGCGGCCGGAGGCGGGACGCCCCGATGGCTGATGCCGCTCTTGGCTCTGGTGCTGGTGGCGCTCCTCGGGCTGCTGGTCCTCAGTGGAGAGTGGCCGGCGCTGCGCAGCAAGGTCGCATTCGCACCCAAGGGCCTCCTGGCTCTCACGCCGGCCGACATTCGGAGAGTGGAGATCCGTTCGGATGGTGACAGCGTCGTCTTGCTTCGCAGGGAAGGCGCATGGGCGATCGAGGGGCTGGATGGCACCATGCCGGCTGAGCTCAGGACGCATCTCGAGACGGCGCTGCGGCTCGCCACGGTGAGCGAGCCGGCGCGCGAAATCCCCGCCGGTGAGCTCAGCCCGGCAAGCTTCGCGGGCTTTGGTCTGGACCCACCCGCAACCGTCGCGGTCATCGAGGCCGTCGACGGTACGGCGACGTCGGTGAATGTGGGCGCGCTCAATCCGGCGAACACGTCGCACTATGTCCGGGTCAGCGGTCGCCCCGCCGTATACCTGATGCCGCGCCATGTCGGCGAGGAGTGGCGCGTCACCTTCGACATGACACGCCGCCTGCGCGGTCCGGCCGGCGCCGATGCGGCGAGCCGCGGCAAGAGCCTGTTGCTGCCGGTATCGATGACGCGGGTCTGGGCGCTCGAGATCGTCTTCGCCGGCAAGCTCACCCGTTTCGAGCGCGATGCCGGCGGCAATTGGTTCCGCCATCTCGGTCAGCACAATCATGCCGCCGGTAATGTCGTCCATGTCGCCGATTCCGAGCAGGCCCGCATCATCGATGCAGCGCTGCGTGCGTTCGATGCCGCTGCGGTCGAGACGCGGATTGGCGCTGCCGATCCGTCGCAATTGGCGCGCTACGGCCTCAATCTGCCGAGCCTGATCGTTCTGGTCTTCGCGCGCGACGCGCCGGCGCCGCTCGCAAGGCTCGAATTCGGCGCCTCCGCCGACAGTCTCGATCGTTACGCGCGGCTCGCGCCCGACGGTGCCGTGGTCACGGTGGTCGAGTTCGAGATGCGGCGCTTGACGGAGCTGCTGCGCGCGGTCGGAGCCGGATCATGATGCGACCGCGCCTGGCGCTGCTCGGCATGATTCTGCTCGGCATCGGCATGCCGGCATGGGCACATCAGGTCAATCTGTCGACCGCACGTGTCGCACTGACCGCCGCTCGCGCCGTGACCATCGAGGTGGCACTCAAGGGTAGCGACGTCGACCGGCTTGTCGGCACGAAGGTCTATGACGCGAAGCAAGATGCGGTCGATCTGGCCGCGGTCGACGTGGCCGCGGCATCGATCCTGACCTATGTGCGATCACATCTCGCGGTAACCGGCGTCGGCGGCACGGCGTGCTCGGCCGGGACTGCCACGATCCTGGCAGACGGCGACGGCATCATTTATCGCAACAGTTTCGACTGTGCCGCCGTAGTCGGTGACATCGTCTATCGCTCCACCGTGCTGACCGAGAGGGATCCCACTGCGCGTCAGGTGGTGCTGGTCGCGCAGAATGGGACGGAGGCGCAGGCGCTGCTCGATTCTGGCAATACGACGGTCACGCTGTCCGCCCCCGCGCCGCAGCTGTGGTCGACGATGCAGCGCTATCTCCTCACCGGCGTCGAGCACATTTTTCTCGGCTACGATCACATCGCCTTCCTGATCGCCGTCGTGCTGTGGGCGCGCCGGCTCATTCCCATCATCAAAATCGTCACCGCCTTCACCATTGCCCATTCGCTCACGCTGTCCCTGGCCGCGCTGAACGTCCTCGTTATTCCGAGCCGGATCGAGGAGCCGGCGATCGCCGCCTCGATCGTGTTCGTTGCCGTGGAGAATTTCTTTTCGCGCGACATCGACAAGCGCTGGCGCGTGACCTTTCTGTTCGGGCTGATCCACGGCTTTGGTTTCGCCGGTGCGCTTCAGGAGATTGGCCTGCCGGCGAACGCGGTGGTGCCGGCGCTCGCCGCCTTCAACATTGGCGTCGAGATCGGGCAGGTCGCGATCGTTTCGATCGTGCTGCCGTTGCTTGGCCTGGTCGATCGGCTGTTTGCAGCCGACCGGACGAAGCCAGTGCGGGCTGCGAGGCTGGTCTATGCGGTCTCCGCGGCAATCAGCCTGCTCGGCGGCTACTGGCTGCTGACGCGCGTCTTCGAGGCGTGATCCCCGTTACTGCTTCTGCAGCAGTTTCAGCCGGCAGCGCAGGGCCTCACGGATGTGTGCACGCGCAAGCTGCTCGGCCCTGTCGCCGTCGCGCGCGGCGATGGCGTCGATGATAGCTCGATGTTCGCCGTGGCTGGTTGAGGGACGGCCGGTCACCGTAAAGGTGGTCGGGCCGAGCAGGGCGATCCAGTCCTGCAATTCCCGCGAGGCGTTGTCGAGATAGCGGTTGCGCGCGGCGCGGCAGATGGCTTCGTGGAAGGCGCGATTGAGCCTCGCCATCTCGGCCGCGTCGCTCTCCGACACCTCGACAAAGGCTTGCTCGATATCGCGGAGCGCGTCGATCTCCGTGGCGGAGGCGTGTGCGGCGGCGAGGCGCGCGGCGGCGCCTTCCATGATCTCGCGCATGGCGTAGAGCTCGAGCACCTCGGATATGTCGAGGTTGCGCACGATCAGCCCGCGGCCGCCGGCCGGCGCGACGAAGCCGCGTGCCGCGAGCCGGCCTAAGGCTTCGCGAACCGGGGTGCGGCTGACCTTCAGCCGCTGCGCGACCTCTTCCTCGCGCAGGCGGTCGCCGGCGCGGTAGCTGCCGGCCTGAAGCGCCTCGCAGAGCGAACGGAACACGGCTTCGCCGAGCGCGACACCGCCGCCGCGCGCGATCGTTCCGCCTGTCTTTGCCGGACGTCTGGCCATTGTTCCTCGATGCGCATCCGGCCCGTGCAAAGACGCCGCTTGCGTCGCCTATGTATATCTTTGTATACAAAGGTACGCAACGGCGCCCTGGTTGGGTATGGCCGCTGACGGACAGAATGTCTCCAATCTCGCGTGCCAGCGGGCAGACGGTATGGGCAGCAAGTACGATGTGCTGGTGATCGGCGGTGGCAATGCCGCGCTGTGCGCAGCGATCGCCGCGCGGCGCGGCGGAGCGTCGGTGCTGGTGCTCGAGGGTGCGCCAAAGTTCTATCGCGGTGGCAACACCCGCCACACCCGCAACATGCGCTGCGCCCATGACGCCGCCACCGAAATCCTGACCGGCCCCTACACGGAGGAGGAGTTCTGGGAGGATCTGCTGCGCGTTACCGGCGGGCAGACCGACGAGGTGCTCGCCCGTCACATGATCCGGGAGTCCAAGGATATTTTGAACTGGATCGTGGAGCAGGGCGTGCGCTGGCAGCCCTCGCTCGGCGGCACGCTGAGCCTCGGCCGCACCAACTCGTTCTTCCTCGGCGGCGGCCGCGCGATGCTGAATGCGCTCTACCTCACGGCCGAGCAGTTGGGCGTAGAGGTCGAGTACGATGCCGAAGTCACCGACCTCGTGATCGAGAACGGCATGTTCCTTGCCGCGCGCCTCAAACGGCCGATCAAGGGCGAGACCGAGATCCGCGCGACCTCGCTGGTCGCGGCGGCCGGCGGCTTCGAGGCCAACATCGAATGGCTCAAGCAATATTGGGGCGAGGCCGCCGACAATTTCCTGATCCGGGGCACGCCCTACAACCGCGGCTCGATCCTGAAGATGCTGCTCGATAAGGGCGTGCAGGAGGTCGGCGATCCCACCCAGTGCCATGCGGTTGCGATCGACGCCCGCGCACCGAAATTCGACGGCGGCATCATCACGCGCCATGACTCCGTCGTGTTCGGCATCGTCGTCAACAAAAATGCGCAGCGCTTCTATGACGAGGGCGAGGACATCTGGCCGAAGCGCTACGCCATTTGGGGCCGGCTGGTCGCGGCGCAGCCGGATCAGATCGCCTACATCATCTTCGACTCGACCGTGGTCACGAGCTTCATGCCGACGCTGTTCCCGCCGATCGCCGGGCAGACCGTGGCGGAGCTCGCCGGCAAGCTCGATCTCGATCCGGCCGCGCTGGAGAAGACCATCACCGAGTTCAATGCCGCGGTGCGGCCCGGCACCTTCGATCACACCATCCTGGACGACTGTCGCACCGAGGGCATCACGCCGCAGAAGACCCATTGGGCGCGGCGGATCGAGACGCCGCCTTATCTCGCCTATCCGGTGCGGCCCGGCATTACCTTCACCTATCTCGGCACGCGCGTGAACAAGGAGACGCGCATGCTGATGGCTGGCGGCAAGCCGTCGGCCAATATGTTCGCGGCCGGCGAGATCATGGCCGGTAACGTGCTCGGCAAGGGCTATGCCGCCGGCATGGGCATGACCATCGGCAGCGTGTTCGGACGGATCGCAGGACGGGAAGCGGCGAAACATGCACGGAACTAGGATTCTCGACGAAGCCGACCGTCTGATGACGGTCTGCAATTCCTGCCGCTATTGCGAGGGATTGTGCGCGGTGTTTCCGGCCATGGAGATGCGCCGCGCCTTCTCCGACGGCGATCTCAACTATCTCGCCAATCTCTGCCATGCCTGCGGCGCCTGTTATGTCGACTGCCAGTTCTCGCCGCCGCACGAATTCAACGTCAACGTTCCGAAGACGCTGGCCATTGCGCGCGCCGAGTCCTACGCGGCCTATGCCTGGCCGCGGGCGCTATCCGGCACATTTGCGCGGAACGGCCTCGTCATCAGCATCATCGCCGCGCTCAGCATGGCCGCCTTCATTCTCGGCTTCGCCGCTTGGAACGACCGCAGCGTGCTGTTCGGCGTGCACACCGGTCCCGGCGCGTTCTACAGGCTGATGCCGCACAATTCGATGGCCGCGCTGTTCAGTGCCGCCTTCCTTTATGCGATCCTCGCTCTCGTCCTGAGCGTGCGCGCCTTCTGGCGCGACATCGGTCCGCCGATCGGCGGCCGCGCCGATGGTGGCTCGATCTTTCAGGCGATCCGCGATGTCGGCGAGCTGCGCTATCTCCATGGCGGCGGCGTCGGCTGCTATAACGAAGACGACAAGCCGACCGATCGGCGCAAGCTCTATCACCACCTGACCTTCTATGGCTTCCTGCTGTGCTTTGCCGCGACCTCGATCGCCACGCTGTATCATTATCTGCTCGGCCGCGAGGCGCCGTATCCGTGGTGGGACCTGCCAGTCGTGCTGGGCACGTTCGGCGGCATCGGCCTGATCATCGGGCCGATCGGCCTGTTCTGGGCCAGAATGCGGCGCGATCCGGCGTTGCTCGACGAGAGCCGCTACGGCATGGATGTCGGCTTCATCGCCATGCTGTTCCTGACCGGCATCACAGGAATGGCACTTCTGCTCCTGCGCGAGACCTCTGCGATGGGGCCGTTGCTGGCGCTGCATCTCGGCGCAGTGTTCGCGCTGTTCATCACCATGCCCTACGGCAAGTTCGTGCACGGCATCTATCGCTTCGCGGCGCTGGTGCGTTATGCGCAGGAGCGGCGGACGGCGGCGTGACCGTTACCCCGGCCGAAAGCGGCCGTCGCGCAGGAAGGCGATCGTCTGTTCAATTGCAATAGTGTGGCGCGGAAGTCCGTGGGAAGCAGAGGTCCGCGCGATGCCATGAAGCAAAACCACTCCCGGGCATCGCGCCTCGCCTGTTTGGGGCGCCCCGTGCATCTCTCGTTACGCCACCTCGCGCTCCGGTGTTGACGCTTGCTCGCGGGCCATCGTCGTTGCCGTGACATAGTCGGTCTTGCCGGTGCCGAGCAGCGGCACCTTGTCGACCACCATGATCGTTGCCGGAACGGTCAGTTCGGACGCGCCGATCGCCTTGGCCTGGCCCTGCATCGCGCTGCGCTCGGCGTTCTTCTCCGTCGTCAGCAGTACGATGCGCTCGCCCTTGCGCTGGTCGGGGATCGACACGGCGACCGAGGCGGCCTGCGGCCACAGCGTCGTCGCGATGCTCTCGACCGCCGACAGCGAGACCATTTCGCCCGCGATCTTGGCAAAGCGCTTGGCGCGGCCCTTGATAGTGATGAAGCCGGCCGCGTCGATCGACACGATGTCGCCGGTGTCGTGCCAGCCCTCGGCGAGCGGCTCGAGCACGCCGGGATTTTCGGCCCGCAAATATCCGAGCATCACGTTCGGTCCGCGCACCGAGAGGCGTCCGCCGTCCTCGATGCCGGGGACCGGATCGAGCCTGCTTTCCATCAGCGGCGACAGGCGGCCGACGGTGCCGGGGCGGTTGGCCATCGGCGTGTTCATCGCCAGCACCGGCGCCGTCTCGGTGACGCCGTAGCCTTCGAGGATGCGGATGCCGTAGCGCTCCATGAACACCTGACGCGTCCGATCCTTGACCGCTTCGGCGCCGGCGATCACGAGGCGCAGCGTGCGGAAGTCGTAGGCGTGTGCCGAGCGTGCATAGCCGGTGAGGAACGTGTCGGTGCCGAACAGGATCGTGGCGCCGGTCTGATAGATCAGCTCGGGGACGATCCGGTAATGCAGCGGCGAGGGGTACATGTAGATCGGAATGCCCGCCAGCAGCGGCATCATCATTCCGCCGGTCAGCCCGAAGGAGTGGAACACCGGCAGCACATTGAACACCTTGTCATTGGCGTTGGCGTCGACCCGCGCCAGCGCCTGCGCCGCGTTGGCGAGGATGTTGCGGTGGGACAGCACCACGCCCTTGGGCGTGCCTTCCGAGCCGGACGTGAACAGCACGACGGCCGGATCATTGGCCCGGCGGGTGACGCGCGGCGCGGTGCCGGCGAGCAGGCCCTTGATCTTGTCGGCCACACCGATCGAGGCGCGGACGTCCTCGAGATAGACGATGCGAGCCTCCGCGGAGATTGCCGCCATCAGCTTGTCGAGCTTGCCCTTCTCGATGAAGGCTTTTGAGGTCAGCACGGTCTTGACCTGCGCGGCCTTCATGGCCGCGAGGACGTTGACCGGGCCGGCGGAGAAATTGAGCATCGCCGGCACCCGGCCGATGTTTTGCAGCGCCATGAAGACGACGGCGACGCCCGCGGAGTTCGGCAGCAGCACGCCGACATTCGCGCCGGCCGAGGTGCCGGCTTCGAGCTTGCGGCTCAGGACCTGCGCGCCGAGGATCAGCTTGCGGTAGGTCAGCTTGGTGCCGAGCGCGTCTTCAATGATGACCTTGCCGGTGTCGCGGTCGCGGTAGGCGTGCCCCAGCGCTTCGAACAGGGTGTGATCGAGCATTGCGTTCTTGACGAGGGCGTCGATCATGACGTCCTGAAGTGCGGCGCCGGCGGCATTGCGGCGCGCCTTGCCCTTCAGCGCCGGGTCGACCGGCAGCTTGACCGGCGGCAGGATCGTGACCGTCACGCGCGGGAACCAGGAGCGCTTGATCTGGCTGCTGTTGAGATAGCTGAGATGCGAGCGCTGCGCGCCTTCGATGCGGACCGGCACGACCACGGCGTCGGCCTTGTCCGCGATCATCGCGGTGCCGTCATAGACCTTCATCAGCGAGCCGGAGACGGTGATGCGGCCTTCCGGAAAAATGACCACCGGCTCGCCGGCGGCGACCAGCTTGATCAGGTCGCGCGCGGCCAGCGGCTTGGTCGGATCCATGGTGTAGTGCTTCACCACGCGCAGGAACGGCTTGGCCCACCAGGCCTTGGAGATGCCGGTATCCACCGCGAAGCTGGCGTCTACCGGCAGCACGGCGTGCAGCAGTGGGCCGTCGATCAGGCTGACATGGTTGGGCGCGATCAGCATGCGCGTGCCTGCGGGCGGCAGGTTCTCCAGCCCGCGCACCTCGGTGCGGAACAATGCACGGAACAGCAGTCCGCCGAAGTCGCGCACGCCTTCCTTGCCCCACTTGGTCAGCACGAACCACACCGTGCCGAAGCTCGCGACGCCGAGGCCGAAGAAGATCCAGCCGACATGCAATCCGCCCGCCTGCAACAGCGCGACGAATAGCGAGCCGACCACCATGAAGGCGGCCTGCAGCACATTGCCGGCGGCGATGATGCGGGCGCGCTCGGACGGCGCCGACCAGGCCTGGACGGCGGCAAAGGACGGAACGACAAACAAGCCACCGCCGAATGCAAAGGCGACGAAGTCGATCATCATGCGCAGGCCCGCGAACGAGGTCGCGAAACCGGCCGCGGTGATGTCCTGACCCTTGGTGGTCACGGCGATGGCCCAGGCGAGATCGAGGCCAGAACATCCCATGATGATGGCGCCGATCGGCACCAGCGCGAGGTTCGGGCGAACGTGGCTCAGGCTGGCGGCGAACAGCGAGCCGATGGCGATGCCGATCGCGAAGATCGCAAGACACAGCGTCACCACGCCCTCGGTGCCACCGACGACGTCCTTGACCAGCGCCGGCAGCAGAGACAGCACGATGGCGCCGACCAGCCAGAACCAGGAGACGATCACGGTGCCGTCCCACAGACGGTGGTCGGCGTGCAGTGTCTTCAGCAGGCTGAGAGTCGAGGTCCAGGGATTGGCGGTGACGGGCAGTTCGGGCGCAGACGGCGTGGTCGCGGGAATGCGGGAGGCGAAGGCCCAGGACAACAGGGCCAGCACGACCACGGCGGAGGCGACCCAGCCCATATGCGCGGAGCCGGCCACGAACTGGCCGCCGGCGACGGTGCCGAGCAGGATGGCCATGAAGGTCGCGCCTTCGACCAGCGCGTTGCCGGTCGCGAGCTCGCCGAGCTCGAGCTGGTCCGGCAGCATGGAATATTTCACCGGGCCGAACAGGGCGGCGATGATGCCGAACAGCGCGAGCGCCGCGAACAGCAGCGGCACCGAGTGCAGGAAGAAGCCGGCGGCGGCAAAGCAGGCGGCGAAGATCTCGGCGAATTTGAGCCGCCTTGCGACGACGGACTTGACGTATTTGTCGGCGAGCTGGCCGCCGAGCCCGGACAGGATGAAATAGGGGAAGATGAAGACGGCGCCTGCCACCGTCACCAGCGCATCGCCATGGCCGGTCGCGGCACTGTAAAGCAGGATGATGACGAGTGCGTTCTTGAGCACGTTGTCATTGAGCGCCGAGAAGAACTGCGCCCAGAACAGCGGCGCGAAGCGGCGTGACGACATCAATTCCCTGATCATGACTAGTCCTGTTTTGAAAAAGGCAGCCTGAGGTTCGTTACGTTGTCTGTGAAGCGTCACGACCGGAAGGGTGTGGACGAACGATTGCAGGTGACGATGATCGCTGGCCTGCTTTGTCCCCTCGATCCCTCCGATCCTGTTGGTCTCCAGCTGGTCTCGTTAGGTTCGCAAATATCTGGTCGCGGCCAGGTTCGGCCGGAGAAGCCTTGTCGGGATATCGGCCCAGCGGTGAGGAAAAGCTGAACCGCATTGTCTAGCGCCGCGGTGTCGGTTGCGAATGTCGGGACATGGTGAGTCCTTTGTTGCAACCGCCTCTTGCATTCGAGCCGATCGGAACGTGCCGGCTGCGCCCGTCTCAGGTGAGATGGGCGAGGTGGCGAAAGGGCGAGAGGCGGCCGAGCAGGCTGAACCGGCGGCCCTCGTCGCGAGCACGGGCACGGCTCTTCCGCCACATCCGAAAGGTCGCGCGCCGCTCGGTGAGCACGCCGGCGATGTCGCAGGCATTTGCGATGCGATCGATCGGGGCCATGGCGAACCGCAACAGGGCCCGGCCAAAGCCGGTCACGAGAGCTGCGGCGTCATCGACGAAGGTGGCGGCGATATCAACAGCGAGGGTTTGCATTTTGCAGGTCTCCGGGTTAATTTGAACAATGTTCACATGAGTAGCTTGAAAATGAACAATGTTCAAGAAGAATCGGTGCGCGGGCAGAAAAAAAATCGGCGACGGCTTCAGATCGTGGAGATCGCTCGCGCCATCATTTCAGCTAAGGGGCTGAGATCATTGAAGGTTCGGGATGTCGCGGAGGCCGCCGGCTGCTCGGTCGGCAGCGTCTATAACGAGTTCGGCGACTTCGATGGGGTGATCCTGACCGTAAACCGGGAGACGGTTCAGGCGCTCACGGCGCGGCTGCGCGGGGTTCCTGCCGAGGATCCGGTTCGCCAGCTCTATGGTCTTGCCGCGACCTATCTCGACTTCTTTGCCGAACACGCCAACCTGCTGCGCTCGCTGTTCGAGCATCGGATGGAAGACGATCGTCCTTATCCCGACGACATCCTTCAGATGGTCATGGATGCCTTCGCGCTGATGCATCCACCCCTGGTGCGGCTATTGCCGGATGCGGATGACGTGAAGATCGCGCTGTTGTCGCGCACGCTGTTTTCCGCGGTGCATGGAATCATCTCGCTCGGGCTCGAGGAGCGCATGGTGGCCGTGCCGCCGCAGATGTTGCGCCAGCAAATTGAACAGTTTGTTGACGTCCATCTCGCCGGCCTTGGCATTTTGCCTCGGCGGTGACGGACCGGGCAGCGTCAAGCGCGTGCAGCTTCGCGTGGCCGGGCTGTCACGACGACGACATCCGGTCTCCCGCCGTCGACCTGAACCCGGTTACGTCCCTTTTCCTTGGCGCGATAGCAGGCTGCATCCGCACGCCGCATCGCGTCCTCGAGCGTGGTGTTACGGTCGGCGATGCAGGCGACGCCGATGCTGGCGGTCACCGCAAAGCAACGGTCGTCCCAGGCGAAATTGAACAGCTCGAACGATCGGCGCAGCCGTTCGGCGATATCGACGGCTTTCGAGGGCGGGCACCGCGGCAGGATCAGGCCGAATTCGTCGCCGCCGAGCCGGGCCACCTGATCATGCGCATGCCGATCCTGTTGCAGAAGGCGCGAGATCTGGCAGAGCAGGCGGTCGCCGGCGAGGTGGCCGCAGCTATCGTTGACACTCTTGAACTGGTCGAGGTCGAGCAGGATCAGGCCCAGCGAACCCGCCGCACTATTGTCTAGCTCGCTTTGCAGACGCGCCTCGAAGGCGCGGCGGTTGGACAGGCCGGTCAGCCAGTCGTGCGACGCCTGCCAGGCCAGGCGCTCCTTCTCGGCGTGCAAGGCATCCTCGAATGCCTGTCGTTGCAGCACCAACCGCCGCGTATGCCAGATCAGGAGCAGGATCAGCGTCGCGGCGGTGACGATGTTGATGCAAGTCAGCGTCAGCTTGATGGCACGGGAGCCTTCACCGAGGACAGTGGAGAACCGCTTGGCATGCACCGTAAATTGGGTGTTGAGCTCCGAGAGGCGCGACGACAGCAATTGCAGGCGGTCGTCGTCTTGAATCGGGCCGTTCTCCAGCTCGGACCGGATCACCTCGCCGAACACGCTGAGCTCCAGCAGCATCGGATCGGTGGCAGCCCATTCGCGGATCGCTTCCTGGAGGAAACTGACGCGATTGAAGTAGCGAAACAGCCAGATCAGTCCCGGAACGTCATCGGGATGGTTGCCGCCTTGCAGGAAGCCGATGCGGGCGACCTCGACGTCGACCGGATCGCGCTCGAGCGCCCAGCGCGCGAACTCGTCGCCAATGGGAACGGCGAGGGCGGCCCGGTATTGTGCGAACTGGCTGACGTCGCCCGAATGCAGGTAGCGATGGAGGAAATAGACGGCGTTCTTCTGCGAGCGCGACCACAACGCTTCCCCAGCGACATAGGCGCGGACCGATGACATCACCTCGAGGCTGAATCCCGCGATCGCCGCCTGGAGCACGACGACCATCACGAAAGGCGAGACGAGCTTGATGACGTGAAGGAAACTATGTCCCTTCGTCGACGTCGCTGTTTTGCGAAACACCCTGCGTTCCCCAAATCGATCAACGATCCCAGCGGACCGTTGGGCCTGCAACGCGAAGTAGAGCAGAACGTCGCTTAACTCGACCTGAAAACGCGAGCGACTGCGCCGCACGGTGAAGGCGCTGTGAAGTGGATGCGCGCAGATCGCTTCAAATACCGGTCAATCGGAACTGGCGCGGCCATCGGCGAACCAATGCTTCGCATTCATCGTGCGCCGTTTACCCGATCGAGAGGAGTCCAGTCCGCAGCTAAAGCGTGATGAGATAAGGCTCGATAGCCGCAAAGGCGAAGGTGGGCTCCCTCTCCCGCTTGCGGGAGAGGGTTAGGGAGAGGGTGCTTCCGCAATGGGACAATCCCCTAGTGGAGAGAGCCCTCACCCGACGCTTCGCCATAGCCGAGGCTTTGCCTCGGCGTCTCTTGATATGACGGCCGCCGAAGGCGGCCTACGCCTCTCCCGCAAGCGGGAGAGGTGAGCGAGCCCGCGGCAATGGATTCGACCTAATGCGATTCCACTTTACACCAGTACCGGCTTGCGCACGCGGCCGGCATCGCCGAACACGCGCAGGTAACGCTCGATCTCCGAGGGCAGGCCGGTCGCTTTCTCCGGATTGTCGGAGAGCTTGACGGCCGGCTGGTCGTCGACCGACGACACCTTGCAGACCAGCGAGATGGGATCGAGATTGAACGAGCCGTCCGGCGCGCAGCCGACGAAGTCGTTGGTGAGGTTGGTGCCCCAGCCGAACGAGAGCCGCACACGGCCGGCGAAGTGGTGATAGGTCTCCTCGATCGAGCCGACGTCCATCGCGTCGGAGAAGACGAGCAGCTTGTCCTTGGGATTGCGGCCCTTCTTCTTCCACCAGGCGACGATCTCCTCGCCAGCCTGGATCGGCGGCGCGCTGTCGGGGCGGAAGCCAGTCCAGTCGGCGACCCATTCCGGCGCATCGCGCAGGAAGGCTTTCGTGCCGAAGGCGTCGGGCAGTGCGATCAGGAGATTGCCGCCATAGGTCTGGCGCCACTGGTCGAGGATGCGATACGGCGCCCAGCGCAATTCCTCGTCGTCCCTGGCGAGCGCGGCCGCGACCATCGGCAGCTCATGCGCGTTGGTGCCGATGGCTTCGAGATCGTTGTCCATCGCCAGCAGCACGTTGGAGGTGCCGATGAAGGACGAGCCGAGGCCTTCCTTCACCGCCTCCACGCACCAGCGCTGCCAGAGGAAGCCGTGGCGACGGCGGGTGCCGAAGTCGGACAACCGCAAATTCTCCAGCTTGCGCAGCCGCTCCACCTTGGTCCACAGCTTGGCCTTGGCGCGGGCGTAGAGCACGTCGAGTTCGAAGCGGCCGCGGTCCTTCATTGCTGCGCGCGAGCGCAGCTCGTTGAGGATCGCAAGTGCCGGAATCTCCCACATCGTGGTGTGGGTCCAGGGGCCGTGGAAATGCAGCTCGTACTGGCCTTCGACCTTGCGCAGCTCATATTCGGGCAAGCGGAATTCGGCCAGCCAGCGGATGAAGTCCGCCGAGAACATGTGGGTCTTGCCATAGAAGGTGTTACCGGCAAGCCAGATCAGCTCCTTCTTGGAGAAACGGATGGTGCGGGCATGGTCGAGCTGGGCGCGCAGCTCGCCCTCGTCGATGATCTCGGCGAGCCGCACATGGCGCGAGCGGTTGATGACCGAGAAGGTCACCTGCTGATCCGGGTAATCCTCCCGAATCATCTGCAACATCAACAGCTTGTAGAAATCGGTATCAAGCAGGCTGCGGATGATGGGATCCAGCCGCCAGCTGTGATTGTAGGTTCGGCTCGCAATGTCGGTCACGGTCATGAGAGGATTTTAGCGTGGCTCCCCTTGCGCAACCAGTGGCTTTGGCGGGAATCAGGTTTTCGCAGGCTGCGGCCCGTCGGTCAGGCGGCGGCCGTCGCCGCGACAGTCTCGAGTTGATTCCTGATCCAGCGATGGGCCGGATCCTTCTGGTAGCGCTGGTGCCAGACCATGAACATCGGCAGCTCGGCCAGTGTCTGTGTGCGCGAGGCCAGCGGAATTCGCACGTGGGCGAAGCCCAGCATGACGCCAGGCGCCAGCAGGCTCGGCATGCTCGCAAGCATTTGCGAGCCGCGCAGGAACGACGGCACGCCGGAGAAGCTCGGCACGGAGATGGCGATATCGCGGTGGAAGCCATTGGCTGCCAGGCGACGGTCGAAGTCGAGCCGCTCGTTGTCGGTGTAGACGACCGTGATGTGGCGCGCGGCAAGATAGGCGCTACGGCCGCTTGGCGCGGCACGCGCTTTGGCGTCGTAATAGCAGACGTAATGATCTCTCAGCAGCCGCTTCTGCACGATGTCGACGCCGGCGGGCGGCAGCGGCGTGATCAGCAGATCGCAGCGGTTTTCGCGCAGCATCGCGGGCGAGGGCGACTGTGAGGGGATCACGCGCAAATTCAGGCTCTTCACTTGCGCGGCGACATGATCGAAGAACCGCGGCAGCAGCAGGTCGCGCTGGAAGTCATTGGCGGCGATGGTCAGCGAAAGCTGCGCGCGCGGCGGCTCGAATGTGATTCCGCCGGCAAAGCTTCGCATCTCATCGATCAGCGCGCGTGCCTTTCCGGCCAGCGCCTGGGCATGGGCCGTCGCAGCGATGCCGCGGCCGGATTTGGCGAACAGCGGATCGCCCGCGATCCGCCGCAGCTTGTTCAGGGCGTGGCTGACGGCGGATTGCGTCAGGCCGAGCCGCGTGGCGGCCGCCGTCACCGAGCCTTCCTCCAGCACGGCGAGGAACAGCTCGAGCGCGTGGCCGTCGAGAGCCAAATGATCGATTTCCTTCATGCAATATATTATAATCGATCTATTTATCTGTGGAATAGACCGGCTCATGATCTCCCGATAAGCCGCGCCCGCGGACCCCGGGGCGCCAAGGGAGATACAACGCCGATGAATGCCCAGGCTCCATTCGCAGCCTTGCAGGATCCCCGCCTCAACCGCCCCGAGCCGTTCACGCCCCGCGACGGCGGCTTCTTCCAGCGCGACCGTTCGATCCATCCGCCGGCGCATGCGCCCGGCTACAAGTCCTCGGTGCTGCGTTCGCCGCGCCAGGCGCTGCTGTCGCTGGAGAACTCGGTGTCGGAGATCACGGGGCCGGTGTTCGGCCATAACGATCTCGGGCCGCTCGACAATGATTTGATCCGCAACTACGCCAAGGACGGCGATCCCGTCGGCGAGCGCATCATCGTCCACGGCCGTGTGCTGGACGAGACCGGCCGCGGCGTGCCGAACACGCTGGTCGAGTTCTGGCAGGCCAATGCCGGAGGCCGCTACCGGCACAAGAAGGACACCTATCTGGCGCCGATCGATCCCAATTTCGGCGGCTGCGGCCGCGCGCTGACCGATGACACCGGCTACTACTATTTCCGCACCGTGAAGCCCGGGCCCTATCCCTGGCGCAACTACGTCAATAGCTGGCGTCCCGCCCACATCCACTTCTCGGTGTTCGGCTCGGGCTTTGCGCAGCGGCTGATCACGCAGATGTATTTCGAGGGTGATCCCTTGATCCCGGTCTGCCCGATCCTGACGACGATCCCGGACAAGGACGCGCTCGACCGCCTCGTGGCGCCGCTCGATCTCAACGCCTCCACGCCCTTCGATTCGCTAGCCTACCGCTTCGACATCGTGCTGCGCGGCCAGCGCTCCACCTATTTCGAAAATCGCTCCGAAGGAAACTGAGCAATGCCGCAGCCGCTCAACTACCTCAAGGAAACCGCCTCGCAAACCGCCGGTCCCTACGTTCATATCGGTCTGATCCCGGCAATGGCCGGCTTCGACATCTTCGAGAAGAATTTTTCGAATGTCCTGGTGACGCCGAGCACCAAGGGCGAACGCATCACGCTGGAAGGCAGGGTCCTCGATGGTACCGGCACGCCGCTGCGCGACGTGCTGCTGGAGATCTGGCAGGCCAATACGGCCGGCCGCTACAACCATCCGGCCGACCGCTCGGCGGGTGCGCTGGAGCAGGAGTTTCGTGGTTGGGGCCGCGCCGGTTCCGACTTCGAGAGCGGCCTCGTCAGCTTCGAAACGATCAAGCCCGGTGCCATCATCGACAAGGCGGGCCGTAGATGCGCGCCGCATGTCAATGTCTGGATCGTCGCGCGCGGCATCAACATCGGCTTGAACACGCGGCTCTATTTCTCGGATGAAGAGGCCGCCAATGCCGCCGACCCCGTGCTCAACCTGGTCGAGCCGCCGGTGCGCCGCAAGACGCTCGTTGCCACGCGCAGCGAACGCGCCGGCAAGGTCGTGTATTCCTTCACGATCAATTTGCAGGGACCGGAGGAGACGGTGTTCTTCGACGTGTGACGGGCGGCGGCCGGCCCGGGATCATTCCACCCGGTCGCCCCGATTGATCGATCCGCGCGCGAGGAATTGCGGTGGCTGCCGCAGCTCGCGCGGCCGGTCGGCGGGATCGCGCCCCACTTTTGGTTTCAGCTCCGCCAAATCAATGAATACGTCGGTCTGTCGGCGCAGGTCGTCGGCGACCATGGGCGGCTGAGTGCAGAGCGTGGAGACGACAGTCACGCGGACGCCGCGGCGTTGCAGGGCTTCCACCAGCGAACGAAAATCCCCGTCGCCCGAGAACAACACGATCTGATCGACGTGCTCGGCGAGCTCCATCGCTCTTACGGCGAGGTCGACATCCATGCTGCCCTTCACCTTGCGGCGGCCGGTGGTGGCGTCGACGAACTCCTTGGTGAGCTTGGTGACGACGGTGTATCCGTTATAGTCGAGCCAATCGATCAACGGGCGGATTGACGAAAACTCCTGATCCTCGATGACGGTCGTGTAGTAGAAGGCGCGCAACAGTGCGCCTCGGCTTTGAAATTCGCCGAGCAACCGCCTGAAATCGATGTCGAAGCCGAGCGCCTTGGAGGTGGCATAGAGATTGGAGCCATCGATAAAGAGTGCGATCTTCTCAAGAGAAGACATTGTGCACAAATCTCCAATTCCGCAAAAAGCTGGCCGGCCCAGCCGACAGGGCACGGTTTGTTGGCCGGAAAACACTGAAGGCGCCGATGGCTTGCTGAAAAAGGCGGCGCAGACGACCAGACAGGGGTGGCCGTCTTGCGCCAAGGTCAGGGAGGTTCCATGCCACCAGCGCCAGGGCGCCGAATGCAGCCACGCTAAAGCGCGCGCATGCCCGACTCAATTGTACGGAGGTAAAGGGCCTATATACGAAGGTAAGTGGCTGCGAAGACGCGGGATTGAGGAGGTCGGCTCAAACCACGGCCTGCGACCAAAGTCTATCATGCGAAGCGCGTTGATCGGGAACCAAAGCGCTGGCGAATGCTTCCTCCGGCATATCCTCATTGAGAGGTGTGTCATGAGCAGGTTGCAAGAGCGCGAAACAGTCCCTGACGTCTACAATCTGTTTCTCGCCGCTGTACTCTTCATATCCCCGTGGCTGTTCAAGTTGACGATCAGCCAAGGCAAGATCGACCTCTGGGTAACGAGCGCGATCATCGGCATCCTGTCGCTGGCTGCCATCATCGCCTATCGGGATTGGGAGGAGTGGCTCAACGTTCTGATGGGCATTTGGCTCATCGTGTCGCCCTGGTTGCTTGGCTTCCCGCACACACGCGCAATGCACCTCAGCATCGGCTTCGGTATCGTCATTGTGTTTCTGGCGCTGCTCGATCTCTTCCTCCATTACGACAAGAGGCATCCCGAGGAAGAGCCGATCCATGCCAGGCAGAAAAGCGCGCGCGAGTAGAATGCGACGCTTGGAAGTTTGGCATCCGGGGCCTCAGCTTTCACTGCCATGGAGCTGCGCGCGAAAGGCACGCGGCGACAGCCCGGTTGCAGCGGCATAAACCCGGCTGAAATAGGCGGGATCCTCGAAGCCAAGCGCATAGGCGATCGTCGAGACCGGCAGGTTGGTGTAGACAAGGTTGCGCCGCGCCTCGCGGATCAGCCGGTTGAGGATCAGATGCGATGCAGTGTCGCCGGTCGCCGCCCGCGTGATCCGGTTGAGATGCGTCGGCGTCACCGACAGCGCATTGGCGTAGTCGGCGACGCTCCAGCGCTCCAGATGATGCTGCTCCAGCAGCGCCTCGAAGCGGCGGAACAATCCGCTTTCCGCAGAACCGTTGCCGCCGCTCTCGCTCGTGAGCGCCCGCGCCACGAGCCCGATCATGGCCGACGACAATGCGCGCAGCACATGCGCGCGGCCGAAATCGCGGGCGGCGTGTTCGGCGAAGATCTGCTTCATGGTGGCGCGGATCTGTGGCGTGCCGCGCACCACACCCGATTGCGACAGGGCTCCGCGCAGGCCTTCGGCCGCAAGCAGCGCCTCGTCCAGGATCTCCGCGGCGATGGTCAGCACCCATCCCTGGGTATCGGGCACGAAGCGGAAGCCGTGGACGTGTCCGACCGGAACGTTGACGATCTGCATCGGCCTCAAGGGTACCACGCGCCCGTCCAGCGTTGCCTCGCCGCCACCACGCTCGATCAGCAGCACCTGATGCAACCGGGCGTGGCGGTGCACGGCCAGTGTCCAGTCGTGCAGCACCGAGCGGGATGCGATGGTCTCGCAATGCACGACGTCGGGCAGATCGCCGGACTCGCCAAAGAGATTGTAGACCCGGATCGCCGGGGCAGGGGCTATGCTTCTCATGTTCGAATAGTACAAGACAAAGACGAAACCCTCCATCGGTTTGCGGCTCTGAATCTGCAAAATAGCGCCGACGGGAGGACGCAAAAATGAAAGTTCAGGTCTGTATCATCGGCGGCGGGCCGTCCGGGCTGCTGTTGTCCCAGCTCCTGCACCTGCAGGGCATCGAGACGGTCGTGCTGGAAAAATACAGCCGCGACCACGTGCTGGCCCGGATCCGCGCCGGCGTGCTCGAGCACGGTTTTGCAAAACTGATGCGCGAGGCGCAATGCGGCGAGCGGATGGACCGCGAGGGCGAGATCCATCGGGGATTCGAGATCGCCCATGACGGCGTGCTGTCCCAGATCGACCTGCACAAGCATTCCGGCGGCAATTCGGTGCTGGTCTACGGTCAGACCGAGCTGACGCGCGACCTCTACGACGCGCGCGACCGGCTCGGCGGCAAGGTCGTGCACAATGCCGAGGACGTGACGCCGCACGATCTGACGTCGGACCGTCCCTACGTGACCTATCGTTCGAACGACGAGACCGTTCGCATCGATTGCGACTACATCGTCGGCGCCGACGGCTTTCACGGCGTCAGCCGCAAGTCGATCCCGAAAGACGTGCTGCGTGAATATGAAAAGGTCTATCCGTTCGGCTGGTTAGGGGTGCTGTCGCGCACGAAACCGGTGTCGCCGGAGCTGATCTATGTGAAACACGAGCGCGGCTTCGCGCTCTGTTCGCTGCGCTCGCAGGTGCTGAGCCGCTACTACATCCAGGTGCCCTTGACCGACAAGGTGGAGGGCTGGAGCGATGACGCGTTCTGGGCCGAGCTGAAGCGCCGCCTGCCGGAGCAGGTCGCTGGCCGCCTGATCACGGGGCCGTCGATCGAGAAGAGCATCGCGCCCTTGCGCAGTTTCGTCGCCGAGCCGATGAGCTATGGCCGCCTGTTCCTCGCCGGCGACGCCGCTCACATCGTGCCGCCGACCGGCGCGCGCGGGCTGAACAGCGCCGGCTCCGACATCTACTATCTCTATCATGCTTTGCTCGCGCACTATCAGCACGACGACGATTCCGGCCTCAAAGGCTATTCCGCCAAGGCGCTGGCGCGGATATGGAAGGCGCAACGCTTCTCCTGGTGGATGACGATGCTGCTGCACCGCTTCCCCGACCGGCTCGAGTACGAGGATCGGCTTCAGCAGACGGAGCTGGATTATCTGCTGTCGTCCGAGACGGCGCAGCGCCTGCTCGCGGAGAATTATGTGGGGCTGCCGTTTTAGACGCCCTCTCTTTCACTCTCCCCTGGAGGGCAGGGCAATCGCATATGATCTCTTGGAGCGGCCTGAGCAAGCGCCTCGTCCTTCGAGACGACCGCTCCGCGGTCTCCTCAGGATGAGGCTAATTGACATCGGGTCCGTTGAAACTGATACCGCACACTCCGCCCTCATCCTGAGGAGCCCGCCCAAGCGGGCGTCTCGAAGGATCGGCCGCAGGGAATCCGCTTCCCATATGCGATAGCCCCTGCCTTGGAGGGGAGGGAGAGCGACCAACCGCTACTTCCCTTCCAGTGTATTGACCGGTGTCCATTCGGGCGACGGTGGACTTGCGGCGAGAGCGCTGGCGCGTTTGGCGAACAGCGCCGACGACGGATCGATCTTCGCCGCACGCTCGAACGCTTCGGCCGCCTTGCTAAACTCCCGCGCCCGCCAGCAGGTCAGCCCTTCCGCATACGCCGCGGCCACCTTCGTCTGCTCGGTGCTCTCCGCGCCTTTCTCCGTCAGCGGTTCGAACACCCTGATCGCTTCGCCGCGCCCCAGCACCCTGATCGCATCGAGCTCGCGCCAGGCGAAGGTGTCGCCGGTCTGCGCCATCGTGGTTTCGGAGGCCATGATCGCGGTGCCGTAATATTTGTTGGCGCCCTCGAGCCGCGAGGCCACGTTCACGGTGTCGCTCATCACGGTGTAGTTGAAGCGGCGGCGCGAGCCGATGTTGCCGACCACGGCTTCGCCGCTGTTGAGGCCGATACGGTGCGAGAGGCCGTGGCCGGCGAAGGCAGGATTGTCGGCGTTGAGCTCCGCCAGCTTCTGGTGGCACTCCAGCGCGGCATGGACGGCATTGCGCGCATGTGCTGGATCGTCGGCCGGGGCGCCGAACATGGCGACGATGGAATCGCCGATATATTTGTCGACATAGCCGCCATGGCCCTCGATGATGTCGGTCATGGCGGACAGATACTCGTTCATCAAGGTCACAAGCTCGCCAGGTGTCATCGTCTCCGCGATCGAGGAGAAGCCGCTGAGGTCGGAGAAGAACATGGTGACATTGCGCATCTCGCCGCCGAGTGCCGGCATCTTGCCGGACGCAACCATGGTGTTGATCACTTCAGGGGCGAGATAGAGGGCAAAGCTCTTGCGCAGGAAGCGCTCGTCGCGATCGGCCAGCACGAAGCGGTAGCCGATCATCATCGCGAGCGCCGCAAGGCTTGCGAGTGCGGGCTCGGTCAGCGGCAGTGCCAGTGCGTGGACGAACGCACCGACGGCCACGGCGGCGTAAACGGCGGTGAGGCCGAGCCATGCAATCAGTGCGCCGCTCGGCGCAAGCATGCAGGCGGCGCAAGCGATGACGAGGGCGAACGCGATCGTGAGAATGCTCCGCGCGGGAAAGCCGAGCTCGGTCACGGCATCGCGTTCGATCAGGTTGCGAACGACGGTGGCGTGCACAAAGACGCCGGCGACATCGCTGCGCGGGCGTTGCGCGCCACGCTCTGGCGCGGGCAGAGCGCATCGCGCGGCCGGCGTCCCGTCATATCCGCCCGACAGGCGCATCGAGGTGAGCTTACGGTCCTCGAAATTCAGGACCGTGCCGAGCAGCACGACCTTGTCGTCGAAGGCGCGGCGAAAGAAATCGCGATCGCCCTTCTCGACGCAGGCGCGCAGGTCGGCGAAGGAGAAGGTCGGGACGTCGCGTCCCAGCCCGCGAAAGTTGAGCGTCATTGTATTCGGTATCGCGCTCGGGATCGCATAGCCGGACAACTCGGTCGCGCCGGACGGCGCAATCTCAGGCTTTGCGCCAAGCGCACGCGCTGCGAGCTCCACCGCCATCGCGGGGACCGACCTGCCCTCGATGGCAAAGCTCAACGGCATGCGCCGCATCACATCGTCGGGGTCGGTGTGGACATTGAGCGCGCGGACGGTGTTGCGCACGGCCACTTGCTGTGCGCGATAGGGTACTTCCGGATGGTCGTTGCTCAGGATTTCGCCGAGCACCAGTTTGCCGCTGTCGGAGAGCTGCCGCAGGGCGATCAAATAATCCCGATCAAATCCTTTCATGCGCGTGCCGAGCGGGGCGTCGCCGAAGGGAATTTCCGACTGCTCGATCGAGTTCTTGAAGATGACGTCGAAGCCGATGACCTTGGCGCCGCCCTCGGTGATGCTGCCGAGCACCCGGCCAATCTCGCGCGTCCAGGTCTGCGTCGGCGATCCCTTGAAGGGCGGGGTGTCGTAGGTCTCTCCATCGATCGCCACCACGACGACTGGCGACGTCGCAGGTTCGCGGCGCTCGCCGACCAGCTTGCCGCGCATCGCCGTGAGGATGTCGAGCGAGAGACCTTGCAGCGTCTGAAGCGGCGGGGACGTGACGATCGCGCCCGCGAGGAGCGCGATCAGGATCGCCGCAACGATGTCCCGCCTGCCGATCCGCCGCATCGCGCCGTCGCTAGGTCCGTTTATTCGAGCCGCAGCAAGCGGCCGATCACCGGGGTGGTCGACGTGGTGGCGCCGGCGTCGACCTGGAAGGCGTAACGCTTGGCGCCGAGAATGGCGAGATAGCTGCCGCCCGGGGTCAGCGCCTTCCCGGCCTTGGCAAAGTCATAGAACTTGCCGCGGATCATCACGTCGTTCTTGAGCGGCACGCTGATCGTGGGCTCCTTGCCGTCGGTGCGCTCGATCACCAGCGTGCTGCCGCTCTTGGCCTGGACCAGCGGCGCGACGCCATAGATCGTCGGCAGCTTGGACGGAGCGCCCTTGGCATCGGACCGCATGGTCCGGAACGTGGTCGCGGCACTCTGGTTCGCCTCGCGTTCGGAGAGCTGCGCCGCCTTGGTATCACAGGGCACCTTGGCGCGCTGCACGTCGCCGAGCTGCACGGTGCTTTGCTCGGCGCCGACCAGGACGACGCCTTCGCTGATCGTCTCGCGCAAGCAGGATTTGAGATAGCTGAGCGTAATGCTGGTCTTGGGCCCGAGCTTGATGATTTTGCCCGGCGCCACATAGTCCATGAACTCGACGCCGTCGATCTTGCCTTGCACATCCTCGACGATTGCGGCCGGGGTCTCCGCCACGGCGGGGCCCGCAACACAGAACGCGCCGACAAGGGCGCCGATCAGGCTTCTCATGGGTATTCTCATTCAGTTCGACCGATGCTTTGCCGGTCCCCGTCCCGGTCCGATGCTTAGCAGCGGCGCGCCCAGGCAAGTGTGACCAGAATCACTCTTTGATATTGGTGCACCTTATCAGGAACAGGTTCAAATCGGCATCAGGAACAGGTTCAAATCGGCGATCGGGTATCAAGCCGTCCGGCGGCGATCTCGACAACCTCGTCCCAGCGCGACAGGAAGGCCTCGACGCAAGCCGGATCGAATTGCCGACCCTTGTTCTCGACCAGGTAATTGCGCGCCACCTCGAGCGCCATTGGCTCCTTATAGGGCCGCCGGGTCGTCAGGGCGTCGAAGACATCGGCGACCGCGACCACGCGCGCGGCGACCGGAATCGCGTCGGCCCTGAGGCCGTTCGGATAGCCCGCGCCATCCCAGCGCTCGTGATGGCCTGCGGCAATTTGTGCTCCGAGCCGGATCAGCTCGCAGCCGGAGTCCGCCAGGATCCGTTCGCCGATCGCGGCATGCGTCCTGATCACCGCCATCTCCTCGTCGGTGAGCTTGCCGGACTTGAGCAGGATGTTGTCGGGGATGGCGACCTTGCCGACGTCGTGCAGGGGGGCTGCGAGATAAATGTCGCGGCAGAGCCGGGCCGGCAGGCCGAGCTGTTCGGCGATGATGCGGCTGTAGCGTGCCACCCGTAGCGTATGCTCGCCGGTGTCATTGTCGCGGTATTCGACCGCAAGCGCGAGCCGCAGGATGATCTCCTCTTCGCGCTCGCCGAGCTTTCGTGTCGCTGCTGCGACTTCGCTGGCCAGATGCGCGGCACGATCGCTGAGCTTGCGCACGGCTGCACCAAGCTGAATCAAATTCCGCAAACGCACCGTCATCTCGACGCTTTGCGGCTGCTTGGGCAGGAAATCAGTCGCACCGGCCTGCAGCGCTTCCATCTTGAGGTCATCGGTCTGTCGCGAGGTGATCATCGCGATCGGGATGTCGGCGCAGCCGGGCAGGGTGCGGAAGACGCGGATGAAGCTGATGCCGTCCATATGCGGCATCTCGTAGTCGACCAGCACGAGATCGAAGACGCGCTCGCGCGCGCAGGCCAGCGCTTCGACGGGATCGAGGAAGGTTGTGGCCTCGACCAGGCCTTCGGCCTCGATATGACGTTTGAGGAAGTTGAGGACGGAGCGGCTGTCATCAACCAGGAGCGCTTGGGTCAGCATCGGCGGCCGGGGCTCTCTTCGCTGGCAAAGGCACGAACCCCACGCATAACCCGAGCGAATTTAACGCGAAGCAAATGCCCGCACGGAGGCGCACGGCGACGATGGCGCTCAATCCCACGGATGCGGTGTCGTTGTCGCGCCACACCGCCTCACACGACGCGATCGCTATCGGAATTGCCCCCACATTCGCACAAGGCTTTTTCCGGCTTGTTGCAAGCCCTGAAAGAGGTTGGCCGCATCTGACAAGAAAATGAATAAAAGTGCATGAACAATATACATGCGGCCCTCAAACCATGTCAGTACGCGCTCAAACATTATTCTTGGGTATGGGATTGCGCTAAAAAGAAAGACGCATGTCGGTCCCAAGACCAGCGATCCAATGATATCGCTTGGATAGTGCCACGCAAAAATGACCCGAGGGAGTGCAATGACCGTCGTGGTCCAAAGGAAGCAAAACAAGCCCACCAATCGATTCTCCAACAAAATAACCGTGGCTAAGGCGAAAAACAGTGTCGCCGTGTCGCTGGGGAACGAGCCTGTACGATCCCAGGCCACCCTCCATCTGTGATCGTCGATTATTTTCAGTTGAAGCGCTGGGTCCAAGAGTGGACGTGTATGGCCAGCGAGATGAAACTGCATCCAAACCGAGAGGACAGTCGCTACACAGACTGCAAGGAGTCCGGTCAGCATTCGGCTGCGACGTTCTCCGCAATCCCCGGAGAACCACAGGGCGATCAAAGCAAAGAATAGCGGAAAGCCACTGAATAGGTGATTGTTGACAAGCTCCCACAGATACCGCGACTCGCTTCCCCCGAACGAGTTGAGACTCCACAGGAGTTCCTGATCCCAATCGCCGTTCATCATTAATCATTAATCGCTGAACCGCATTTTTAGTTCGCAGGCCAATCACATCAGAAACGCTTTCTGCCTCCCGGATCATCTACGTCTTTAGTTAAACGGAGGGTCCATCCGGATTACGCCGTCTAATCCCACACGCTGCACGCCTCGGAGGAAACCTCGTCCCAACGGCGGGCAAGTGATCGCCCCGGCCTCTTGCCGAACGAATTCCAATGTTGGTCGAAGCGCCGGCACGGCCTCTCAACGAGCTGTGCACGCCTGCATGCATTTGCGCGAATTACGAGTGAATGTGACCCGTAGTTGTACGGAGGCCCGCGTTAGGGGTTTGCTCACTCGATTCGCGTCAAACGTGTATTGTTAATTTTAGCAAGGGCGGGGCAGCGATGGCGCTCAATCCCACGGAGCCGAAGTGGTCGTTGCGGTTGCCCGCCGATTGCAGCATTGCGGCCATTCGCAGCGTCTATGACCTCATTCGCGAGGCATTCGGCCGTCAGGAGCGGCTCGAGATCGACTGTTCGAGCGTCGACAAGGCCGACGTGACCTCGATCCAGCTTCTGCTGTCGACCGCCAAGACGGGCGAGGCGCAAGGCCGCCCGGTGGTCCTGACCTCCTTCTCTCAGTCTTTCCGCAACACCCTTCGCCGCGCCGGCTTTGCCGGCGAGGCGATGATGGATCAGCATTTCCCGCAAAAGAAAGATGGCACCTGATGGCCACGATTCTGACCGTCGACGATTCCCCCAGCATCCGGCAAATGATCAAGGTCGTGCTCGAGCCGGCCGGTCACAACGTGATCGAGGCCGGCGATGGCGCGCAGGGGCTTGCCAAGGCCCAGGCTGGCAAGCTCGACCTCGTCATCACCGACCTTAACATGCCCGTGATGAACGGGCTGGAGCTGATCCGGGCGCTGCGCAAGCTGCCGAGCGCGGTCGGAATGCCCATCGTGTTCCTGACCACCGAATCCAACGACGCGGTGAAGCAGGAAGCCAAGAGCGCCGGTGCCACCGGCTGGATCACCAAACCGTTCAAGCCCGAGCAGTTGCTCGCCGTCGTCGGCAAGCTGGTGCGTGCATGAGCGCAATGGACCCGACCGAGGTCTTCCGCCAGGAAGCCAGCGAGCTCTTCGAAGTTCTGGAAGGGGCCCTGCTCGACCTCGGCCAGCGTCCCGACGACCGCGAGCTGGTCGATTCCGCTTTCCGCGCCCTGCATACGATCAAGGGCTCGGGCGCCATGTTCGGCTTCGACAAGGTCGCCTCGTTCACTCACGAATTCGAGACCGCCTTCGACCGCGTCCGCAAGGGCGAGATCAAGCCGACGCAGGAGCTGATCTCGGTCGCGCTCGCCGCCAAGGACTACATCCGCGCGCTGATCGAGGATCCCCAATCGACCGACGACATCATCGGCGAAGCCATCCTCGACGATCTCAGGCGCTTCGTCTCGTCCGACCAGCCTGTTGCGCCCGTCGCCGAGATCGCCGAAGCGCCGCCGCTGGCCCCCGGCGAGCGCAAGCAGGCCGGCTGGCACCTATATCTGGAATTCGAATCCCACGTCCTGCGCAACGGCTCGAACCCGCTCGACCTGCTGGAAGATCTCTGCAAGCTCGGCCCCTGCTTCGTCGTCCCGATCACCGACGGCATCCCGTTCCTCGACGAGATGGAGCCCGAAGACTGCTATCTGAAGTGGGACGTCAAGCTGCATGCGGCCTGCGACAAGGACGCGATCGACGACGTCTTCATGTTCGTCCAGGACGAGATGAAGCTGACGCTCTCGCCGCTGGAGCATGTTGAGGCGCCCGCGCCAATGCCGCTGTTCCAGCTGCTCGACGAGGAGCCGGCGGCCCCGGTGGCCGAGATGCCTGCGCCGGCGGTTGAGGTTGCCGCGCCGGTCGTCGAGCAGCCTGTTGCAAAGGCGGAGCCGAAATCTGAATCAAAGCCGGAACCGAAGGCCGAGGCCAAGCGCGACGATCGCGGCATCGCCACCGTCCGCGTCCAGGCCGAGCGCCTCGACGAGCTAATGGATCGGGTCGGCGAGCTCGTCATCGCCCAGGCGCGGCTGACCCAGCTCGCCGCCGCCGGCTCCGATCTCTCGATCAAGATGATCGCTGAGGAGATCGAGCGCCTTGCGTCCTCCTTACGCGACACCACGATGGGCGCGCGCATGGTGCCGATCGGTTCGTTGTTCGGCCGCTTCCGCCGCCTGGTGCACGATTTGTCGCGCGACCTGTCGAAACCGGTCGAATTCGTCACCTCGGGCGAGGACACCGAGCTCGACAAGACCATGATCGAGTGCCTCGCCGATCCATTGGTGCACCTGATCCGCAACGCCATCGACCACGGCATCGAGGACACCGCGACGCGCGCCGCCAACGGCAAGACCGAGCAGGGCCGCATCGAGCTCGCCGCCGTTCATTCCGGCGCGCAGGTGCTCGTCACCGTGAAGGACAATGGCGGCGGCCTCAACACCGCGCGCATCCGGGCCAAGGCGGAAGAGCAGGGGCTGATCGCGGCCGGCGCCGTGCTCACCGATCACGAGATCCACCAATTCCTGTTCCATCCGGGATTCTCGACCGCGCAGACCATCTCGGCGCTGTCCGGCCGCGGCGTCGGCATGGACGTGGTCAAGCGCACCATCGAGAACATGCGCGGCTCGATCGATCTGTCGACCAGGCCGGGCCAGGGCACCACCGTGACGCTGCGCCTGCCGCTGACGCTTGCGATCATCGAGGGCCTTCTGATCCGCGTCGGCGAAGGCCGCTACATCATTCCGCTGTCGGCTGTGGAAGAATGCGTCGAGCTGACGGCCGAGGACGAGCGTTCGCGCGGCCGCAACTTCCTCAACGTGCGCGGCAATCTCGTCCCGTTCCTGCGCTTGCGCGAGATCATGGCCGCATCGGGCGTACCTGACCGGCACCAGAAGACGATCATCATCTCGACCGGAGAGACCCGCGTCGGCCTCGTCGCCGATCAGATCATCGGCAACCACCAGACCGTGATCAAGTCGCTCTCCAAGCTGCATTCGGATGTCACGATGTTCTCCGGCGCGACCATCCTCGGTGACGGCACGGCGGCGTTGATCCTCGACGTCGCGCAGCTCGTCGCGCTGGCGCAGTCGAAGGTCGAGAAGCACATCAGCGAGGCGGCGTGATGAACGACGGGTTGGCGGGCGAGCAACGGTCGGGTGCGATGCAGGTCGTGATGATCGGCCTCGGGGAGGAGAAGTTCGCGCTCGACGCCGGCCTCGTGCGCGAGATCATCGATCCTGTGCCGGTGACCAAGGTGGCGGGCGCGCGGGCCTTCGTCCCGAGCGTGATCAATGTGCGTGGCAATGTCATTCCGCTCGCCGATCTACGCATCCGCTTCGGCATGCCGCAACTCGACAATTCGGCCGATACGCGCATCGTCGTCATCGAGCTCGAGCTTGACGGCGAGCCTGTGCTGGTCGGCGTCACCGCCGACAAGGTCTACGAGGTCACGGAGATCTCGCAGACCGACGTGCAGCAGACGCCGCGCGTCGGCATGCATTGGAAGCCGGAGTTCATTCGCTTCATCGCCAAATGGCGTGAAGAGTTCGTCATCGTTCCCAACATGGAACGCATCCTGAATTGAAATGGGGTCTCGGGCGAGACTGGGTAGGGGCTGGAAATGAGATTTACCGTCAAGGCAAAGCTTGCCACTGCGTTCGGCTTGATCATCGTCCTGTCCGCGCTTGCGGGCGGTGTGGCTTACATGAAGCTCGGCGACATGATGGCCACCGCAGACAGCATGGTCCTGCGCGCAAGCCGGATGGAGAAGGCGACGCAGATCGAAAAGGATATCCTGCTTCAGCTGCGCGCGGAAAAGAACTCCATTCTCGGAACGGAAGCCCAGGCCGAACAATTTGCAGCGGAAGCAGCCAGGCTTCGTGAGCAGGCGACGAAGACCAGGGATGAGGTCTACGCGTTGGCGAGCGAGGCGGGCAGGAAACTGCTCGACAGCTTTGCAGCCACCTACGCCAAGATGAATACGTACCAGGAAGAGACGATCCGGCTGGCGAAGACTGACAAGCCGAAGGCCATGGAGCGCTCGATGGGCGACGGCCGCAAGGTCGTCGCAGACGCGATGGAAGCGATGGGCGCCTATGTCGTCAACACCAAGAAGCAGATGGCCGAGCAGGCCGTCCAATCCAAGGCAGAGGGACACCAGGCGCAATTCTTGCTGATGACGCTGATCGGCATCTCGCTGGCGGTTGCGATCGGGGCTGCGCTCTGGATCTCCATCTCGATCAGTCGTTCGCTCGGAAGGGCTGTTGGCCTCGCAGGCGCGGTGGCGGAGGGCGATCTGAGCAAGACCATTCCCTCGGCGAGCAACGATGAGATCGGAGATCTCGTCAAGTCGCTGAACGGCATGGTGGAAAAGCTCCGGCAGATCGTCGCTGAGGCGATTACGGCGGCGCAGAACGTTTCCGCGGGCAGCCAGGAGCTGTCGGCCAGTGCCGAGCAGCTCTCGCAAGGCGCGACCGAGCAGGCTTCGTCCGCCGAGGAAGCCTCCTCCTCGATGGAGGAGATGGCCTCGAACGTGAAGCAGAATGCCGACAACGCCAACCAGACCGAGAAGATCGCAGCGCAATCGGCCAAGGATGCCGAGGCCAGCGGCGTCGCCGTCGGTCGCGCCGTCGAGGCGATGCGGACCATCGCCGAAAAGATCACCATCGTGCAGGAGATCGCCCGCCAAACCGACCTGCTCGCGCTCAACGCCGCGGTCGAGGCAGCGCGCGCCGGCGAGCACGGCAAGGGTTTTGCCGTGGTCGCTTCCGAGGTCCGCAAACTCGCCGAACGCAGCCAGGCCGCTGCGGCAGATATCGGCACGCTGTCGACCGAGAGTGTGAAGGTTGCGCAGGAGGCGGGCCAGATGCTGTCCAAGCTCGTGCCCGACATCAAGAAGACCGCCGAGCTGGTTCAGGAGATCACCGCGGCCTGCCGCGAGCAGGACGTCGGCTCCGCCCAGATCAACCAGGCGATCCAGCAGCTCGACAAGGTCGGCCAGCAGAACGCCAGCGCGTCCGAGCAGGTCTCCTCGACCTCGGAGGAGCTCGCCTCGCAGGCCGAGCAGCTGCAGTCGACCATCTCGTTCTTCCGCATCGAGCATGCAGGCCGCGGCGAGAGTGCCGCGCCCGCGCCGATCGACCGTGCCGTGACCCAGCTCCGCGCCAAGGCCGCGCACATGGCGGCGGCGGACCGGGGTGCGAAGAAGCCCGTGCCCGTCCGCAAGCCGGCGCGTGCGATGAAGGTCGCAAGCGGCGGCGGCTTCGCCTTCGACATGCATGACGGCGAGGACGATCGCGACGCCGAGTTTCAACGCTGACTGACCGGTCCGGCCTCGAGCCGGACCGTGCTCATTTCCAAACCTTCGGACCCTCTTTCGGACCCTTGGACTGCATCATGGCCGCAACCTCGCAATATCTGACGCTCGGGCTCGCCGGCGAGACGTTCGGCATCAGCATTCGCAACGTCCGCGAAATCCTCGACATGCGGCCGATCTCGCGGCTTCCGCATGCGCCGGATTTCCTGCTCGGCATGATCGACGTGCGCGGCAGCGGCTATCCGATCGTGGATCTCAGGACCAAGCTCGGCCTGCCGAGTGTGGCGGCGACCGAGGCGACCCGCATCATCATCCTCGACGTGCCGATGAAGGATCGCCTGGTTGGCGTCGGCTTCGTCGCCGACTGCGTCTTCGAGGTCACCGATATCGACGAGCAGGCGATCGAGCCCATCCCCGAAGTCGGCGGGAAATGGCAATCCGACTATGCCGCCGGAATCGGTCGCAAGGGTGAGAAGTTTGTCATCATCTTCGATCTCGCCAAGCTGATGGTGCATGACGAGATCCCGGAGGGGCGTGATGCCGATGCATCTCGCGCCGCATGAATTGCGAAGCGTAAAGCGTTGCCGAGTAGAAATCCCAATTTGAACCGATGAGATCGAACATGAGATTCACCGTCAAAGCTAAGCTTGCCAGCGCGTTCGGCGTCGTCATCCTTCTGTTTATTGTGGCAGGCGCTGTGAGCTACATGAAATTGGCCGACATGGCCGCGACCGCAGATTCCATGGTGCTTCGCGCCAAGCGGATGGAGAAAGCATCCGAAGTCGAAAGGATCATTTGGCAGCAGGTCAGGGCGGAAAAGAACGCAATTCTGGGAACACCAAGCGAAGTCGATGAATTCGCCGCGAACGCGGCCAAGCTCCGCGAGGAGGCGACGAAGATCAGGGACGAGGTCTATGCGCTCGCCAGCGAAGGCGGCAAGAAGCTGCTCGACAACTTTGCGAGTGTCTACGCCAGGATGAACGTCTACCAGGAAGAGACGATCAGGCTGGCAAAGACGGACAAGACCAAGGCAACGGAGCGCTCGATGGGTAACGGGCGCAAGGTGGTCGCGGACGCGACGGAGGCGATGGGAGCCTATGTCGCGAACACGAAGAGGCAGATGGCCGAGCAGGCCGTGCAGTCCAATGAAGACAGCCGTCGCGCCCAGTTGATCCTCATCGTCCTCGTCGTCGTCTCGCTCATCGTTGCGGCGATCAGCGCAGTCTGGATTTCGATCAATATCAGCCGGTCCCTCGCCAAGGCCGTCGGGCTGGCGGATGCTGTGGCGATCGGTGATCTCAGCCAGAAGATCGATGCTTCCAGCAACGACGAGATCGGCGATCTCGTGAAATCCCTGAACGCGATGACGGTCAACCTCAACCAGACCGCGGCCGTCGCCAATGAGATCTCGCAAGGCAATCTGATGGTCGAAGCCAAGCCGCTGTCGGACAAGGACACGCTCGGTCTCGCGCTCCAACGCATGGTGGAGAAGCTCCGGCAGATCGTATCGGAGGCGCTCACCGCGGCGCAGAACGTTTCGGCCGGCAGCCAGGAACTGTCCGCCAGCGCCGAACAGCTCTCGCAGGGCGCAACCGAGCAGGCCTCGTCCGCCGAGGAAGCCTCCTCCTCGATGGAGGAGATGGCCTCCAACGTGAAGCAGAACGCCGACAACGCCAACCAGACCGAGAAGATCGCCGCGCAGTCCGCCAAGGACGCGGAGGCCAGCGGCGCCGCGGTCGGCCGCGCTGTCAACGCGATGCAGACCATCGCCGAGAAGATCACGATCGTGCAGGAGATCGCGCGTCAGACCGACCTGCTCGCGCTCAACGCGGCGGTCGAGGCCGCCCGCGCCGGCGAGCACGGCAAGGGCTTTGCGGTGGTGGCGTCCGAAGTGCGCAAGCTCGCCGAGCGTAGTCAGGCCGCCGCTGCCGAGATCGGCACGCTCTCGGCCGACACCGTCAAGGTGGCGCAGGAGGCCGGCGCCATGCTTTCCAAGCTCGTTCCGGACATCAAGAGGACAGCCGAGCTCGTCGAGGAGATCACCGCGGCCTGCCGCGAGCAGGACGTTGGCTCGGCGCAGATCAATCAGGCGATTCAGCAGCTCGACAAGGTCGGCCAGCAGAACGCCAGCGCCTCCGAGCAGGTGTCCTCGACCTCCGAGGAGCTCGCCTCGCAGGCCGAACAGCTGCAGTCCACGATCGCCTATTTCCGCATCGAGCACGGCGGAAAGAGCCCGGCGGCTGCCCCGATCGACCGGGCGGTCAATCAGTTGCGGGCCAAGGCGGCGACAATGGCGGCCACTGAGCGTCCGGCCAAGAAGCCGCAAGGCAAGCCGGTGCGCGCCCTGAAGGCTGCCAATGGCGGCGGCTTCGCCTTCGACATGAACGATGGCGGGGACGACCGGGACGCCGATTTCCAGCGCTAGGCCCGCGAGGGCTGCTGCGGGCCGGCCCGCTCGATGACGGTGGACCGGTCCGCTTTCAGCAGTTACGTGAACGCGTAGGATTCAAGATGGCCAGGACGGCCCGACATTCACTGCAGGCGGCCATCCCGGACCGGGGCAGGCGGCCATGATGCCCGCCGTGCAGGATACGGCCGTGCATCTGTCGGACCGCCACTTCCGGACCATCGCCCAATTGATCGAGGGCCAGGTCGGCATCAAGCTGCCGCCGGGCAAGCGGCTGATGCTGGAAGGGCGGCTGCACAAGCGCGTTCGCGCGCTGAACTATTCGGATCTGAACGAGTACGTCGAAAACCTGTTCGAGGCCGATCATTTCGATACCGAGCTCACTCATCTCATCGATGTGGTGACGACCAACAAGACCGATTTCTTCCGGGAGCCGCAGCACTTCACCTTCTTGCGGGATGTCGCGATCCCCGCCCTGCTCAAATCGCATGGCCGCAAGAATGCGAACCTGAAGATCTGGAGCTCGGCAAGCTCCACCGGGATGGAAGCCTATACGACCGCGATGGTGCTGGACGACATGACGCGGAACGGCTCGCGGTTTCAATACCGCATCCTCGGGACCGACATCTCGACCGCAGTGCTGCGCCTTGCCAAGACGGCGATCTACACGCGCGACGTGCTTGCACCGGTGCCGGAAAACTTCGTGAAGCGATATTTCCTGTCGTCGCGGGACAAGTCGCGCGGCGAGGTGCGGGTGGTGCCGGAATTGCGGCGCATGACGCACTTCATGAGAATGAATCTCATGGATACGTCCTATCCCGTCGACCGCGACGTCGACATCATCTTCTGCCGCAACGTCCTGATCTATTTCGAGCGCGAGACCCAGCGCAAGGTGATCGAGCAGCTGTGCAGTCATTTGCGGCCCGGCGGTTATCTGCTGGTCGGGCATTCGGAATCGATGATTCACAGCGCCGTGCCGGGTCTGAAGCAGGTCCAGCCCACCATCTTCCAGGTTTGATCGGAGCGCCGCCAAAAATGCCGAAGGAGAAAGTTCGCGTACTGATCGTGGACGATTCGGCGTCGGTGCGCCAAATCCTGCAGACGATCCTCAACGACGATCCCGACATCGCGGTGATGGCAACGGCTTCGGATCCGTTCGCGGCGGCGCGCCGGCTCCAGAACGAAATCCCCGACGTCATCATCCTCGACATCGAGATGCCGCGCATGGACGGCATGACGTTCCTGCGCAAGATCATGGCGCAACGTCCGATCCCGGTGATCATCTGCTCCTCGCTGACCGAGGAGGGCTCGAACGTGATGTTCGAGGCGTTCGAGGCGGGTGCGGTCGACATCGTGCCGAAGCCGAAGATCGACACGCGGCAGGCGCTGCTCGAATGCTCCACGCGGCTGCGCGAGGCCGTGAAGTCGGCCGCCCGCGCCCGGGTGCGGCCGCGTGCGCAGCGTCGGGTGGTCGAGAAGAAGCTGACGGCCGATGCGATCATCCCGCCGCCGGTGCAGGGCAAGGTCCGGCCGACCACGGAGCGCATCGTGTGCATCGGCGCCTCGACGGGCGGCACCGAAGCGCTCAACGATGTCCTCGAGATGTTGCCGCCGCACTGTCCTCCGCTTCTGATCGTCCAGCACATGCCGGCGGGATTCACCGCGGCCTTTGCCAAACGTCTCGACGGGGTCTGCCAGATCCGGGTCAAGGAAGCCGAGGACGGCGAGCCGGTGCTGCCGGACTGCGCCTACATCGCGCCGGGTGCCCGTCACATGCTGCTCCAGCGCATCGGCCTGCGCTACCAGATCGCGATCAAGGACGGCCCGCCGGTGTCGCGGCATCGTCCGTCCGTCGACGTGCTGTTCCGTTCGGCGGCCCAGCATGCCGGCGCCAACGCGCTCGCGGTGATTATGACCGGCATGGGCGACGACGGCGCGCGCGGAATGCTGGAGATGCGGAAGCTCGGCGCCTCGACGCGGGCGCAGGATGAAGAGAGCTGCGTGGTGTTCGGCATGCCCAAGGAAGCCATCGCCCATGGCGGCGTCGAGAAGGTCGTATCGCTGCACCAGATCCCGCGCGAGATCATGCACTGGTACCAGGCCGGCCACGCCGCGGCGGCAGGTTGATCGCAATGTCCGTCATTCCGGCTAACACGCTCAATGAGGCGATCACCGCGATCGAGGACGTTTCCTCGCGGATCGAGGACGTGTTCGCGCGCGTCGGTCACGAGCTCGGGCGTGGCCATCTCATCTTCAAGGAGCTGAACCAAGGTCTCGCAACGCTGTCCTCGGAACTCTCCGGTGCCGAGATCGAGGGCGCCGCGACCGCGTTGCAGGAGATCGCCGCACGGCTCAGCGAGCTGGCGCAGGCGCTTCCGGCCGAGACCGCCCTGCTGGAGACGATCGGCAGGAGCACGGCGGAAGCGTCCTCGCTGCTCAAGCCGGTGTTCAAGCACATCCAGATGATCACCATCATCGCCCGCAGCGCGCGGATCGAGGCAGCCTCGCTCGACGGCGACCGCGAGGGCTTCCTCGCCTTCACGCAGGAGGCCTATGATCTCGGCAGGGCCGTGCAGGGCTCGATCGAGGGCTGCGCGCGCGATCAGCAGCGCCTGTCCGAGGCGGTCGCCACCGCACTCGGCCGGCAGAAGGAGTTCGAGAGCCGCTACCGGAATCAACTGGCAGCGGAGAGCGTCGAACTTGGTGCGGCCTATTCCGGATTGCACGATCAGCGCCGCAACAGCAGCCGTCTCGCCGACCTCGCGAGTTCCAGCACCAGGAAGATCGCCGAGGCGGTAGGGAGCGCGATCATCTCCTTGCAGGCCGGCGACAGCACGCGCCAGCGTCTCGAGCATGTCGCTCACGGTCTCGGCCTCGTCTCGGGATCCACCCCGAGCCTCGTTCCCGAACCGGGCGCGAGCAATGACGGCGCGCGCGCGATTTGCCAGTTGCAGGCGGCCCAGCTCAGGGATGCCCAGCGCGAGTTCGGCGGCGACATCGGTCAGATCGTTCGCGCGCTGACCGCCATCCTGCACGATGCGAGCAGTGTCGTCGGCCACGGTCGCACGCTGTTCGGCGGCGAGGACGGCGGTTCGTCATCATTCCTGGCGCGCATCAAGCAGACGCTGGCGCACGCTTCGACCCTGATTGCTACCTGCGAAGGCGCTGGCCGCTTGGTGGACGAAGCGCTTGCGATCGTCGAGGACACGCTGACGAAGTTTCGTCAGGCGATCGCCGGGCTTGCCGAGGCGACCGTCGACATCACGCTGATCGGGATGAATGCCGGTCTCAAGGCAAGCCATCTCGGCAGCCGCGGCAGCGCCTTCGTCGTCATCGCCAACGAGCTCAAGACGACCGCCGACCAGGTCTCGGCGGGGGCAGGACGCTTGCGGCCGGTGCTCGACGGCATCGAGCGCTCGGCCAGGGAACTGAAGCAACTCCGCGTGCAGGGCGATCCCACGCAGCTCGCCAAGCTCGAGCCGCAGATCCTTCAGGCGCTGCGCGAGGTCGAGGCCGGCAATGAACGGCTCGGCAAGCTGATGAACCGGCTCATCGTTGAAGGCGCGGAGTTCGAGGGGCTGATGAATTCGGCGCAAGGCCTGATGAGCACGCTCGGCGAAGGCTCCGCGGCTTTGCCCGCGGTCGCTGCGCGCCTCGAGACGGCCGGCGCCGGCGCGCAGAAACCGCGTCCGCAGGACGAGGCCATGCTCGACGAACTCTTCGCGCGCTACACGATGGAGCGCGAGCGGGACGTCCATCGGCAATTCCTGCAAACGCTCGGGCTGGCGTCGATCGCCACCACGCGCCGGATCGAGGCGGTCGAGACTGCCGATGACGGCATAGAACTGTTTTGACGTGCTGCCGGCTTCGCGCGTCGGCAGCAATTTGACAGGTTGACTTTGCGAGGCATTAACCGTGGCGGAATGCGCGCCGCGTCGGTCATTGTCGCGCCCCACGGTTCGTTGCAAATACGCATGGAATTCACGACGGATGTTTCCATGCTGAAAGAGGGCAAATACGCGGCGTGGTTCAGAACCGCGCAAGCGCAAGGCACCGGCATTGTGCATCTGTCCCAGGGCCGGATTTCGGGGAGCGACAGCTTCTTCACCTATGGCGGCTCCTATCAATTCGATGACGACCAGCGTTTCACGGCCGTTCTGACCACGCGCCGGCATGCCGAGGGCCCGCCCACCGTGTTCGGGCGTGACGAGGTCGAAGTCTATCTCTCCGGCGTCTTCAGCGGTGCGATAGCGACCTGCTCGGGCACGGCGAAGCAAGCGCCTGAGGTGAAGTTCGAGGCGACGCTGATCTACAGCCAGGAAGACGCGCCGGCTGCCGACATCAGGAGCGCGGTCGTGAGGCTGAATGCAGATAAGCTGCCCAAGGGGGCCGACAGCCGTTACCGGCCGCGGCATCCGTTCACGGCAGGCCCGTCCAAGTGAAATCGCACAGCTCCACGCGCGCCCAGCTCCGTGATTAGCGTTGCATTGACACTGTTGTCTCGAAATCACGCCGCGGCCGCGCTGCAGCAACTCTGCCTTTAGAAGCGAGGGCTAGCCTTGCGGCCAATCAAGTGTGGTGGAAGAACATGCCTCAAATCTGGATGACATACGATGAACTCGGCGCGCTTTGTGGCTGTGGCGCAATGGAGGCCAGGGATCGCGCTATCCATCTGTCGCTCGATCGTCGCAAAAGTCGCGACGGGACGACACGGGTCAAACTCGATCTGGCACTGACGGCCAAGTTCTTTGCATCCGTTCGTGAGGCGGATTTCGATCTCGATTGCGCCATTGAGGCGCTGCACAACACCCACCGGCAAATGGCCGAACTCCTGGCTCCCACCCAGCTCCATAACAGGCGTGGAGCGGCCTGAGCCTCCGCGTGTTCCGGCCCATGCCGAAGGCTAATTCCCGCGCTCGTTGTCCCGAATCAGCATAAGCTCTGCGGCGGAATTTCCGGCTGTCGTCGGTGTTCAAATCGCGATGGGGAGCGAAGTCTGCAGGAGGAGTGCATGAGCAAAGCTGTGCGTCGGCCGTCGGTGGCACTGTTGGGGACGCTCGCGCTGGTTGGAAGCGTCGTTGCGACGAGCGGAATGGCAAACGCGGAAGCCGTGAAGCTGCAAGCCGAGCTCAAGGGAAGCAATGAAGTGCCTCCGAACAGTTCGTCCGGATCGGGCAAGGCAGAAGCCAGCTACGACACTGTAACGAAAGTTCTGACTTACACCGTCACCTATGCCGGGCTGACGGGACCCGCAATGGGGGCGCATTTCCATGGCCCCGGCGAAGCTGGCAAGAACGCCGGCATCGTCCTCCCGTTCAAGACGGTGCAAAGCCCGATCCAGGGCAGTGCCACGCTCACCGACGCGCAGGCGGCAGATCTGCTGACCGGAAAATGGTACGCGAACATCCATACGGCCGCGAACCCGGGCGGCGAGTTGCGCGGTCAGATGATGAAGTGAAGTAGAGACCGGGGTGTACGTCCACCGGTCATCTCGCTGAGGGGATGCTGGCTGCTTAGGACGGCGGTCTCGGCAAGAACGCCAGGATCATCTGGGCGAGCATGACGCCGACGGTGCCTCCTGCCGCCTTCTGGAGCACGTCGAGAAAGCCCGGATCCCGGTCGGGTATGAACACCTGCATCAGCTCCAGCCCCATAGCGACCGCCACGACGAGCGAGCAAGCCAAACCAAGCCGTCCTGGCAACAGGAAGGAAAGCAGGAAGCCGAGCAGACCATAGGCACTGAAGCGCTCGATCACGACGATCCAATAGGCCTCGTGATGTCCCATGAGCGCGGGTCTTCCCGCCAGCTTCGCCAGGGTGGCATAGACGATCAGCGCTAGACAGATGCTCGCGGCTGCGATGAGGTGGCTCCTGCGCATGGCGCCAACATACAAGGTTGGGCGCCCGTCTGGTTCGAAAGACGAAAATATCGTTAAAGGCGCTGGCCGCCGCCAAAGGCTCCGCTGGCACAAGCACGGTGATACCGTTTGGCGGCTCACCCCCCGTTAGGGAAATGGAAGTTCTTCCTCGACCGTCAGGCCACCAAAGCCGCATCGTTCGAGACCGCCGCGCCTGACTGCGCCACCCGGCGCGACTCGACGAGCTCACTAAACCTGGCGAAGGGCAGGGGCGGCGCAACGAGATAACCTTGGCCCTCCGCTACGCCGGACGCGAGCAGTGCGCGGAGCTGCTCCTCGGTCTCGATGCCTTCCGCGACCACGCTCATATGGAGGTCTCTCGCGAGCGCAACCAGCATCTCCACGATCGTCGTCGTCGACGCGTCCACGGTGATCGTGTCCACGAAGAACTTGTCGATCTTGATCATGTCGGCGCCGAGGCCCTTCAGTCGAGACAGTCCGCTATGGCCGACGCCGACGTCGTCAATGGCAACGCGGAAGCCATGGTCCCGCAGCTCGGCGACAACCGCCGCGGCGCGCGCGAGATCGTCGAGCTCGTCGCGCTCGGTTATCTCGACCACGATCTGGCGCGCGGAGACCCTTGCGGTCAGAACCTTGCGACGCAGCGTTTCAACGAAGCCTGCACTCAGGAGATGCCCGGGCACGACATTCAAGGACATCTTGAAATTCTTGTTTGCCCTCAGCAATGGCTTCAGCTCGGCGAGCGCCGATCCCAGGATCTGCCAGGTCATCGCCTGGATGCGTCCACTAGATTCGGCGAGCGGAATGAAGTTCATCGGCGGCACGACCGAGCCATCTCGGCGCACCCAGCGAACCAGAATCTCGCAGCCCTTGATCTGACCTGTCCCGAGATCGAAGATGGGTTGGTAGTACGGCTTGAATTCGCCGGCCGCCAGCGCCCGATCGAGATCGGCGACGGGCCCCTCCATTCGGCGGCTGCGTGCCAGCAGGATGCCAAAGATTGCGCCAAGTCCAAGGGCTACTGCGAGGGCGGGCCAATAAGCCTCGTGATTCCAGCTCGAAAGCACCGCGTGCTCGAGCATGATCGTGGCATGAAGCGGGAAGCGCGTGGAAGTCCTGTCGAAACTGATCGGCTCCGGCAGGGACTTGCCGGCGTCGGTCTGGAATTCGCCGAGCTTCTCGCCACTGCTCAAGGCGAGGATCACCTCGCTGTGCGCCCGCAGTTCGGCGGGCATGATGTCGAACAGGCTGGCGTTGATTCCGACAATGGCGACAAGGGCGGAGCTGTTATTGATGTCCCTGAGCACGCCCAAGGCGTCGCCGCCGAACTGCTCCACGCGGAACAGCGAAAGTGCCTTGTCGCGCGAGGGCAGCATGTCGCGGCGATTCACCCATCCCTTGTCGAATTCGAGCGTCTCGGAATAGGCCGAGCAGATCACCGAGCCATCCGGTTTGACGAGGCGGACGTCCTTGATCGCCGAGCGCTGGTAGACGTGGAGGCGGATGGCTTGCAACGCCCCGGGCTCGCAGCTGGCGAGATTGCGTTTTGCGAGCTCGTCCAGGCTGGCCGCGGCAAAATCGACCGCAAATTCGGAGCGGCGCAGAACGACCTCGGTCAACTCGCTCAGCTGATGCGCCTGCTGGTGGCGAATGACGGCCTCCGCCGCGAAATGGCCCGCCAGGGCGAACGCCATCGTGCTCGCAAGCACGAGCGCCGCAAACAGGAGGTTGGGTCGCTGTAATCTCATCCGGTCCGGGCGGAATTCAGGGGAGGCCTGGAAAATTGATCCTAGCCTGCGGGGACTAAGATAGCGTTTAACGGGACGAAGGAACGGGGATGCCCCGCTACGGAGCCAGCCTTAGAGGGGGCCCAGAAGACGTACAACTGGCCGGTGAACGGGCCGGACGGACCGCCGCAGGCAGGCGGCTCGACGCTCACCGCCCGATGCGATGGCGGACGGAAATGACCTCTGGATAAGGTCGGCTGGGCCTATCGCTGTGGGGTGTGGCGGGATGGCGGGTGGCTCGCAGCCGAAGCACCACGAAAGCGACGTTGATCGCCAGCCAAACCAATATCGCGGAAATGGCAAAGTGGAGCACTGCCAGACCTCGCTGAAAGTCTGGAATCAAACACCCAATGGTTGCTTTGGTTCCGTCCTGCCAAGGCGAAAAGCTGCGGCTGGGTCGAAGAGGAGCGTTGCCGCGATGATGGCGCTGCCGTCCTCGACTCTCTCTTTCCAAGGCTAGCCTTTCCCGAGGCTAGCCTTTCTTGCTCGCTTTCGACTTCAACGAAAGACCAAGCCGCAACGCCATGCGCTTGATCGCATCAGGCGAGCGCCCGAGAACTTTCGCCGCCTCTTCCAGCGAAGCCGAAGACTTGGCCAGCTCCATGAGCCGGCGGTCTTCCTTGAACGACCAGGGCTTGCGCGCCATAACCGAAATGATCCTCTCGTCGACACAAGGGACAAAGCCGCCAAGCGACCCATGTTCGCTCGACGGCTTTGCTTGGGTGGGGCCGGACTTGGGGGAGCCCGGTGCGAAGATGGATAAGCGAAACGCGAGACTTCGCAACAAACACCGCGGATTAAGCTAACCGCTCAACCTTACCGCGATGAAGTTGGTGCATGACGCTCCGTATAACCACGGAGGTTTCGTCGGTGTTGTCTGCAATCGCCAGCAGCCGCGTGCGAAAGATGTGTCGGAAGCGACCTCATCACACAGAGTACGGACACGCTCGACCACCAGCGCGCTCGTGGCTTCAGGCCGCTCGCCGAGGTGAACAGGGGTTAACATCGCCGGCTGGATATCGCTCTCGAACAATGAGAGATTTCGTCATCCTCTCCTGCCGCCAGGGTTTCGCGCGACGACCAAACTTCGAGCACCACGTTGCACAAACTTCATGATCGTCTGACAAAAGTTTCAGCGCCGACGATCTTGAAGTCGTCGCAACATCACGTTGAAATGTGCCGGGAGGAGCGTTCCGAAAAATTGGGAACATTCCAAATGCTTGCGATTCTGGTTTTGATTTCGATTTTTGCAGCTGGCTTTTGCTGTGGCTATGGTGTGCGGGCGTGGCGCTCGCGCAAGCGATCAGCACGATATCGCCTCTATGCGCCCTACACGCCGGCATCGATGGGAGTGAGACAAAGCGAGCATCCATCGTAATGCAGAACCATGGGCGCGATGTTTCGGTCGGAAGTTGATCTTGCCTTGCAAGGTCGGATAACCATGTGCGGTTAGGTTAACGTGGTGCGGTCCTTGAGAGCTTCGGAAAGGCAACCTAAAACGTATCGGTTCATTGCGAGAGTTTAGCCGCCTCGATTTTCTCGGGGCCCGCGTGGGTAGGCGTAGATGGCGTATTTGATTGCGTTGCTGGGCGCGACTTGTGTCCTTATTTTGATCGCTTTTGTTCGTACCTTTGATCGGCGGCTGAAAGATCTTCCGGGGCCTTGGATCATGAATGAGGGCCATTCGAATGATTGATCAAAGGCACAACGCACCCCGCAGGTATTTCGTCGACGCCCAAGGGCATCGCGTCCTGATCGGCCTTTCTCTGGAAGAGACGGCGGAGTTCGAAGCGCTGGATCTTTCATCGAACGAGACAGCGCAATTCGCGTCCGAGATTTGCGTGAACGACGGAGCCGTTGCGGCGGACGAAGTTCGCTGGCTTGAGCTCTATTCCAAGCACGAAGGGGCTTGGCGGGCGTGGATCGCACAAAGCCAGGCGGAGCGAGCGCAGGATTTAAGCTTTGTTAACTATGTCTGACCGATGGTAGCCGCCTAAATCTCGAATGTGGGATGGCCCAAATGTTTCAGCTGTTCCTGAGAGCGCGCGCACACAATCTTCTCGGCTCCCGCCGTGAGGACAAAGGTTTTAAAGCCCGCTCCGTCGAGCGTGATGCAGAGACCGACCGCGCGCGGATCGGTGCCGTCCTGGCGGCGATCGAAACAGCATTGCAGGAGGCGGAGAGGGAGCAGGCCGGCCTCAACCGGCGTGTTGACGATGCCCTCGCACGTGCATCCGTCACCTTCGGAAACGGCACCGATGAATATCTCGAGCGGGAGCCGCTCGACAATTATCATCAGGATCTCTTTGCTGCCGACATCTCGAATGGCCAGCGACGGCTCAAGGAATTGGCAAGCGCCATCGCGCACTTGAAGTTCGTCAAGACCGCAATGCTCACGCGCTTTCCGGATTTCAAGCCGCCGCAGCTCGACAGCTAAAGCGAGATGAGCTTTGGTTGAATCGGTGCGAGCCGAGGAGGGCACCTCTCCCGTAGGGAGAGGTCGGATTGCATCAAAGATGCGATCCTGGTGAGGGGTTACAGTTTCATTGTCTGCCGCGGCCCCTCACCCGGATTGCACTGGACGATGCTCCCGCATCGCCAGGTGCAATCCGACCTCTCCCCGCTGGGGAGAGGTGAACCCCAGACAGCCGATCCAGCTTAATTTCATCATGCTCTAGTATCGGGGATTTTGCCCCCGCAACCTGCCCTGAGGCGACGTGCGGATTTCACGGCTTGTCACGCGCAATGTCGCCCGGCAAGGTAGCGGCGACCGCGTGACAATTCGGCGCCGCTTTGCCGTTGGGCGCTTCGACCCTTTTTGATATGGTTCGGCGGCCATTCATGGATTGAAGGAGCGAAAGAGGTGCCAGTCAAGAATTTGAGGACGTCGGTTGGATTGGCATGCGCTTTGACGCTGGCCGCGCCGGCGACGGCTTCGGCCATCACGGCGGAAGTGGCCCGCGCATGCGATGCGGCGATGGCCAAGGCCTTTCCGCCCAGACAGATCGGCAACCCCGCGGCCGGGAGCACTAAGGGAACGGCCAAGGATAAGCGCGAATACTTCCAAAAATGCGTTGCCAACAATGGCAAGGTCGACGACATGCCGGCGGACGCGCCAAAGGACAACAAGCCGGCGAAATAAGGACAGGGTGGCTACGGCTAGCGTCGGGGCGGCGGACAGGGCGAGTAGAACGCGCCGTTCGCCGCATTGATGCGTTCGACGCATTGATTGGGATCAGTGACCGTTCCGGCGACCGTGAAGTCGTAGCCCATACCCTTGACCACCACGACGTAGCGGCCGGGGGCGAGCGTAAAGCCGTCTTGCTCTGGTTGGAGCAACAGCATTCTCGACTGGTCTTCGACCGGACCTACCTTGTAGGGGTACGACATGCTGCGGATGACCCAGGAATCGCCGGCGCTGACCATGGCGGCTTTCCCGGTGGCATCGACGCCCATCGCCCGGGAGACTTTCGCGACCACCCGAACTTCGGTCCCGCTTGCATCGACACCCCCGTCGGGCCTGAACACGATGAATCTGACGTCGCCGTCCGTCAATGTGGTCGCGCTCGGCGTGTTGATGGCTGCCGAGATCGCGACGCGCCGGTCCGGAATCTTGCCAGGCACCGGCTTGAGTTCATGGAGCTGGCCTTCACTCAAGGCGTAGACGCCGAACGTCGTCGGCAAAGGCATCGAGGGTTGTGCAGCTTGCGCCGGCTCCTTTTGGCTATCCGACGTGCGTTCACCGGTCTCGCCCACCGCGGGAGTCGGTGCGCGCTCGGGCGGCAGCGCCACCTGCGACAATGCGGTTACTTGTGTCCTCAGACGTAGCCAATAGGCAGCGGTGGCACCGGCGCCCGCAATGAGCAGGAGGATGGCGGTCAATCGAACGAGAGATTTAAAGGCGCCGCTCCGTTTGAGTTGGTCCAGCGATCTTGACGGTGCCGCAGGTCCGCGTGGCGTTTCCGCGGCCTTCGAAGGGGCTGGTGAAGCCATAGCCGGCGGCGTCGGAATGGGCGGCGGAGCAGGGGCGTTGTCCGGCGGAGAATTCGCCACGACGGTGGCGGCAGCCTTTGCCGGTGAGGACGGCTCGCTTCGCTCAAAGGACCGTTCGACCTCCCGGATGGCGCGTTCGAGCACTTGCTGGAGCGCTCGCGCCTCCCGCGCATCGGCGTGGTTGAATTGTTCCAGCAGCTTGATGCGGGCCAATTCGTAAACGACGTCCCGCATCTGCCGGGGGTCGTCGGAGATTTCGCGGATCCGCCCTGATAACAGGCGGACAAGTCCAGCCTTGATCTCGTCCGCGTTGGCTGCAGTGTCGCCGGGCTCGGTCATCAAGGCCGATCAACTACCCCGGATACAGCTGTTTCGCTAGGCTTTTTCACCCAGGATCCCTGGGTCCTGCGCGCACATGTCTCGAAGAGCTTGCTTTTGGGCAAAAACCTGTGACATTTCGCCCAGCTCCTCTTTCCGGTGTTTGACGATGCGCGGCATTTTGACAGCAATCACATTTTTGGCGTTCCTGGTTCAGCCCGCTTCGGCGCAAGGGGTCAAGGATCAGGCCAACACCACCAGCTCCAGCATCATCACAACGCCTGCGAAAAAGGCGCAGACCACTCAGGCCGCGTCGCGGCCCACCGCTGTCCGCAATGTGACGGGGAGCCTTCCTGCCGGAAGGGCGGCCCAAGGCGTCTGGAGGGATGGCAAGCTGATTGCCGTGCCTCGGTGAGGTCACGCAAGGAACCGTGAAGCAGCCGTGAAGGAACGGTGTTCGCCTCCCTGACGTTCTTGCTCGGGAGATGTCGCATGAAACGTTTAGTCTTGATCACACTCGCGCTTGTCGTGCCTGCCTGCGCCTGGGCCCAGGGCGTCAACGATCCGTCGACGCCCAATCGCAACGTGATCATCGTCAACCCGTCGCAGCCTTCGCCCTCCACAGCGACGCCAAATATTCCGAGCCGAATCGAGCCTCCCGTGACGAGGGGCGGACACGCCCGACCCTATCATGGGAACAGAACCCGGGGCAGCGGGTCGAGCCGTCGTTAGCCGTGCTGGCTACCTTTCGGTTGCGTCGTGAGGCAAGCTATTGCGGGTTGACCTCGACCTCAAGGGTCGAGGTCCCGCGATGATGACGGCTCTTGCCCGAGATCACCAGCGTGAACTTGTCGGCGCCGGGCGTTTCGTTTCCTGCCGAATAGCGGAAGCCGGACCCGACCACCGCCAATTGTCCCCATGATGGTCCGCTCACGACCGATACGGTGAAGATCTGCATATACGACCAACGCAGTCCCTGGATGCAATCTGCCCCAGGCGCGATCGACATCGTCCATCTCACTGAATCTTCCGAAAAGGCAAACGGCGTCCGCTCCTTGATGCAGACGGGACTGGCGTGCGCCGTCAGGCCAGACATGAAGGAAGCCGCGACGGCAATACTTAACAGCAATACCGGTCTTGCACGCATTCTCGGCAACTCCACCAGCGCGTGCCGAAGTTAACAGCAATGACCTAACGAGGTCTTAGAACAGAGCGTTTGCCCTTAAGCCGATCAAATGACGCGGATCTCGGGTACATCAATCTTCCGGTCGGCCTCTCTCCGGACCATGCCATCCTGCCGCTGTTTTGCCCGACGAGTCAACCCGAATTTCGGGAAAGGCGTAACCCAATAATCCGACTGGTGTCGGCTACTGTGCATGGGGTTGTTTTTCGATTTTTTGATGGGATGGCCCCCGAACGCCCCCAGTGCTGAAATCCCCGCGAGCTAAAGTGGAAAGGGTGCCCCGCGAATTGGCTTTCTTGCAATCGGCAAAGGTATAGATTGAAAAGCTGGAGATGAGGAAATTGGCCAATGGTCGTCCTTGTCGCTCTGCCTGGAGTCATCAGCGTGCGAACGGGTCGACGAGGCCACTGTGAAAAGCGGTTTGGGAAGCTGGCTCAGGCGGTCATCATCGTTGCCGGCGTGCTCGGCCTTGGTCTTGCCTGTCCGTCCTTGTGTCTCGCTCAGACCGAACCGGAGCCCTCGCTCAACGACTATCTTCCGCCAAGCGAGCCGGAGATCACGCGCGACGAATGGCGACAGCGGATCGACGACGCGCGGCGCCGCGCCAAGGAGGTCTCGCGTGAGCGGCGGGAGCATCCAGAGCTCTACAAGCCGATTCCGGAAGATCCGGACCTTGTCGCGACCGAACGTCTCCTCAACGACGACAGCCTGCAACGAGGCGACATCGTCGCGACCAAGAAAGGCATGTTCGTCTACCAGGGGCGATCCGACCAACCGCGCCGCGATCAGGACTTTGTGCCGGTCAACCCGAAATCGGTGCGCTGAGGAATTCGCGGCAGCCCCAGGAGCGATGGCAACGAAGCTCGCACGGGTTCAGTATCGCCGCATAATCTCGTTGAACTTGGGGTCGGCCACTTTCGTGGTCTCCAGCAGCAGCGACTTGCCTTCCGGAGTCGCCTGCACGTAGGCTGCGATCAGCAGAGGCTCGTAACGAGAGCGATTGGCCAGCGCCGACCGGATGTCGGACTGCGCCAGGAGCTTGATCTCTTCATCGGTCGCGGCCGCGCCCGACGTCACGATTTGGACGCGAGAGAAGGCAACGTCGATCGGCATCGACCCGGTCAAGTAAGACATCTTCACCGCAGGCGTTACCGCCTCGCCGGCCTGGGCCTGCAGCGCGCCGAGCGTGAGCCATAGCGCGGGCCTGATCGGCGATACTTTCAAGGCAGCCACGACGGCACCTTGAGCTGCCTTGTTCTCGCTGGCCCTGCTGCCCGCGTCGGTGGAGGGGCGGTGAAGAAAGTCAGCGGCCATCGATGCCGCGTAATTCGCAAGCAGCTCGCCATCCCATGAAAAGGATGCAAGGCCGCCGGCAGCCGCCAGCTTGGCCTTGTCGGGCGGAATCTCGCCCGAGAACAAGTCGCTCGCACGAAAGTTCGGTCGTATGAGATCGCCGTAGAACGTCATGCCGGCGTGAAGCGCCAGCACGATTGCGGTCAAGATGCCGATGACGCGAAGCAGGATCATGCGATTCATGGTGGAATTGACGAGGCCTGTGAGCGCGAGCCGACGACGGGACCGAGGTTCAGCCAGAGCCCTTAAATTGCGAGCAGACTATCGCCTTGGATCGTCAACAGCGTCAAGTTGCCGGTCGCGTAGGCGCCGGTGTCGATATTGATGCGGTTTGGTCGAACATCGGGCGCGCTGACCGGCGTGTGACCGTGAACGATATATTTGCCGAAGCGCTCCTCGGAGGCCAGGAATTCCTCGCGGATCCAGAGCAGATCCTCATCCTTTTGGCGATCGAGCGCGATGCCCGGCTTGACGCCGGCGTGAACGAAAAAGAAATCGCCGCAGGTGAAGGAGGACGGCAATTGCTGGAGAAAGGCGAGATGCTCGGGCGGGAGCGCGCGCTTCAATTCATCGATCAGTTCGACCTGCTGCTCCGCGGACGGATTCATCGTCGGCCTGATGCCATAGGAGACCAGTGTCAGGAGGCCGCCATAGTGGCGCCACTCCTGCAAGCGGGCGGGGTCCTTGAGGACCTCGAGCAGGAAGACTTCGTGGTTGCCCTTCAGACAAACCGTCTCGTGTGATTTCGAGCGGGCGATCAAGAGATCAAGAACGGCGCGCGAATCCGGGCCGCGGTCGACATAGTCACCGAGAAAGACCTGGATGGCTCGTTGGGGGGCCGAGCGGGCAAGGTCGGCGTCGATCACGGTTAACAGCGATTGAAGCAGGTCGGCGCGGCCGTGGACGTCGCCGATCGCATAGACGCGAACGCCGTCGGGAAGCCGAGGCTTGGTCTTCTTTCGAAAGCGTGAGGAAAGGCCCATCAGGTCGGTCGAATCGCATCCAGCGTCACGAGCGTCGTGACCGCTCTTAGCAGAACCAGTCACACATCGATATTCTTAATTGTTTGCAACCAACGCGCCCGCATTTTGATTAAAGGATCGCGTGGCCTTTGAGCCGTATTTCAAGAGGTCTCGCGTAGCGTCCTTTCCTACAAGAAGGGGAGCGCGACATGCGCAAAGTTGTAAAGTTCCTGGCGGCCGTGGCCGCAATCGTCGTTGCTGCGGGGTTGCAGCAGAGAGCGGAAGCCGCCTTCGTCGGCGCGCCCTTGGGGCTGCGCGGTGCCATCCAGTACATCAAGTTCGACCAGCCGACGCTGGCGCCGATGGCATTCACGCTCTTTTGCCTGAAGTACAAGGACGAGTGCAGGCCGCGGCCGCAGCAGATCGTGTTCAGGGGCGGTCGTCTGAAGCTCACGCCGGAGCGGCTGGCGCAGATGCAAGAGATCAACCAACGGATCAACAGCGCCATCCGTCCCGAGGCCAACCTGGAGGGGCTGCGCGGCGAGAAATGGCTGCTGCATCCGGCGAGCGGTGACTGCAACGACTACGCTGTGACAAAACGCCACGATTTGATCGCCAAGGGTTTTCCGGCGCGTTCGGTGCTGCTCAGCGAGGTCGTGACGACCTGGGGCGAGCACCATCTCGTGGTCGTGGTGCGTACCTTCTCCGGCGATCTCGTGCTGGACAATCTCTCCGGCCACATCCTGCCGTGGTCGAAGAAGCCCTATCGCTGGGTCCGCATCCAATCACCCAAGAACCCGAACTACTGGGCGTCACTCGGCGATCGCGCAGTCTGATGATCGGCGTTCTATCGTGATGAGGATTGGCTGACGCTCTGCGACAGCCCCAGTCCCACGATCACCGAAAGACACAGGATTGCTGCCGGGCGCAGCAGTCCCGGACCGGCGAAGCTCTGGACGAGTGCAAAGAGAACGCAGGCCGCGATCGCCGCTGGGAAGAACGAGTCGCGTCCGCGCTGGAGCGCGCCGAAGAACAGGCGCACCAGAGCGATCAGGCTTACTGCCATCATGGCGGTCAAACCGATCCATCCCGTGTCCGCAAAGACGGCGATGGCCGCCGAGGGCGCGGCCAAAGTCGTGCCAGCCTCGCTCTGATAGATCTTCGCGACGGCCGAAAAGCTTCCTGCCCCCGCGCCGAACCAGCGTGTGTCGGCCAACATCCGCTCGAGGGCGGCCTTCGTCTCGCCTCCCGCATCCGGGACGAGCCGCATGAGGACCGGCCCAGAACTCTTCTCCAAGAGGAAGGTCAGCACGATGGTCGCGCCGATCAGAGCTGCTGCCGACAATGCGCCCGCGGCTAATGGCGAGAGGTCGAGCCTCCGGATGACGAGGATCAGCAGGATCAGCACAACGCCAAAGGCCGCTGCGATCGCGCTGTTCGTTCCGGAAAACCCAAAGATCGCGGCCGCGCAGACCAGGGTCCCGACAAGGCCGCAAAGGCCGATCGCGATCGAGCGCAGGACCGAGTGATGCGTTTCGGCCCGTTCAGCAGCGAGCTGCATGACCGCTAAATTGAGCATGAGCCCGAGGCCGGCCAAAGTCGTGGTGAAGTCAGCGGGCGCGGCTGCCGCAACGGCCGGCGACAGCCGATGCAAGTCCAGGGTCAAGGCGGAGACCGCGGTCACTCCGCTGAGCACGAAGAGAACCAGCTCGGCACGGCCGCGGTTGCGGACCACCAGGATGGTGACGCCGAGCAACGAGATCGCCGCGAGTGCCAGCAGCAGCGCGTTCACCGTCAAGCCGGTATCGGCCGTGATCGGCCCGAGCGACAGGCCGCCGAGGACGTCGTGAGCGCTGGCCCAGATCGGATGCGCCCAGCTCAGCGGAAGAGGGACGAGTTGGGCGGCGATGCACAGCGGAATGGCGAGCAGGATCCACCGGCCCCAGGCGGCCGCGCGCACATAGTGGTCGTAGTCGGCCTTCCGCGCCGCCGAAGCGGCCGCCAGCAAGCTCAGGGCTGCGGCCATCGTCCCGAGCTGCGCACCGATCCTGGCGCCGGCAATTTCGAGAGCGGAAGCTGAGACGATTGAAACGATGAGGGCAAAATAAGCGAGGGACAAACGGCGCGCTCGAAGGGAATCCTGAAACGATCAGGTCACCATACAAGCGGGCGGTGGGTTTTCAAACAGAGCTCTGTCAGGACAACAGCTCGGTCTTCACCTTTCGCGCGCGCGCGAAAGGTTCATCGCCGCGTCAATCCGGCGCCGTCAGCGGACAGTTTTGACTGGGCGGGTGAATACGCGGGTGGTACGCGCGGCAGCAAGGCCAAAGCGCGCTCCTGACCCAAAGAGGTAGCCGCCCTGGAGGGCGAAGGCGGCGAACACCACGTCTTTCAGGCTCTCAACCACGGTGAGATCGACCATCAAGCCGACCGGAATCGCGGCGAGCACCATGACGAAGGTCAACGGCAGGAGCACCAGGACGCGAAAGCGCTGGCCCAGCACGGCACCTACGAGAAAACTGAAAATCAAAAACGCGGTCATCCGAAACACTCTCTGTGCTCCGGACCCTAGGTTCCCCCCCTAAAAAGACCCTTAAGTTGTATGGCTAAATTTGGCCTATTGGCTGCAATTTGCCAGCAGCGAATGATAGGCCTCCCGCAGTCCGTTTAGGGCCACCGTACCTTTGATCTCGCTGTCGCTTTCCTTGACGGCAACGGACAGTGAGGGGGTCGTCTGCCACTTTCCGGCGGCAAAGGCAGAGACCTCATCGGGCAAGAGCACTGCGGCCCCCGCGGCCGCCATGCTGGCATCAAAGGTCAAGGTGCCGCCGCCGGCCGCGGCGATCGTGACCTTAGGATGGCTCCGCGGCGGGAAAGGCCGGATCAAGGCCACCAGCACGTCGATCTTGCCCTTCGGCGCGCAACGGACGATCAGGCCGGCGAAGTCCGGGTCGGACTGGCTGGTGTCCGCCGTCTTCATGATGGCGGCGAAGCTTTCGCCGTCCTTCGTCCCTTGGGTCCGGCTGGATTTCCAGACGGAGGAGGAGGCGGAGGTGGCGACCTCAACAACAGCCGGGCCGTGGCAGGTGGATCGGGCGCTGTCAGCGCAGGGGATTGTACCGTCCAATGGGCGATCAGCGGCGCCAAGGAGGGAACCTGCCAGCAGCGGGATCAGAAGGAGGCCAGACACGGGGGGTCCTACTCTTAACAGACCCAGCCTTAGCAGACGGCGGCAAGGTCAAGACGCGTCGCGCTCGCCACACCGCGCCCTTGACTTGGGCGATTTGCTCGCCGACCGGGCACACGAAATACAACAAATAGTCACAAAGGGTTAAACTAAGCCCCAAAGAGTGGCTCGCACGCAACAGTAGCCGACCGATCGTACCGTTAACCACTAGGGAACCCTTGTCGCACCGCCCGCGCCGCCGTACCAATCGACGGTAATTGGGGTCTCTTGGGGCGCGATTCATGCATTCCTTTGTCAAAACTTATGTATTCAAGCCGGCATTTCTGGCGGCCGCTTTAGCGCTCGGAGCGTGTTCAACCAATCCAGGTTCGGGTCCGCTGACGGATGACGTCAACAACAAGATCCAGACCGAAAATGCGCCGGCCTATGAGCTGGTGCCGATCAATCCGGCTACCGTGAAGATTCTGCACACCCATGAGCCCAAGGGGCTCGCGGGGGCCTTCACGGACAAGCGGCCACCGGCCAGCATCGTGTTCGGCATCGGCGACGTCGTCAGCGTTACCATCTTCGAAGCTGCCGCCGGTGGTCTGTTCATCCCGGCGGAAGCCGGCGTCCGTCCGGGTAACTTCGTGACGATCCCGGATCAATCGGTCGACAATGACGGCTTCATCACCGTGCCCTATGCCGGTCAGGTCAAGGCCGCGGGCCTCACAGCGGTTCAGATTCAGCGAGCCATCGTTGAAAAGATATCCAACCGCGCCATCGAGCCGCAGGTTGTGGTTGCGATGGCCTCGCAGCGGACCCAGCTCATCAGCGTGCTCGGCGAGGTCAACTCGCCGGCGCGTTATCCGGCGAGCGCGGCGGGTGCGAAGGATCGCGTGCTCGATGCGATCACCCGCGCCGGCGGTATCAAGGGTCAGGGCTTCGAGACCTGGGTCATGCTGGAGCGTGGCGGACGGCGGGCTACCGTGCCGTTCGAAAATCTCGTGATGACGCCCGAGAACAACATCTATGTTCGCCCCGACGACAGCATCTATGTCTATCGCGAGCAGCAGAAGTTCCTGGCGTTCGGCGCCAGCGGCCAGAGCGGCGAATTCAACTTCGATGCCTGGCGCATCAACCTCGGCGAAGCCGTCGGCAAGGCCGGAGGTCTCTTGGATGGCCAGGCCGATCCGGCTGCCGTGTATCTCTACCGTCGCGAGCCGCGCGAGGTTGCCGCCCAGCTCGGCATCGACGTGAGCAAGTACACGTCGGAGACGATCCCGGTCATCTTCGCGGTCAATTTCCGCGATCCGGGTGGCTTCTTCCTCGCCACCAAGGTCATGATGAAGAACCAGGACATCATCTACGTCTCGAACTCGCGCAACGTCGAAGTTGCCAAGTTCCTGAACTACCTGCGCGTGATCATGGCGACCGGCAGCGATGCCGTGAACCTCTCCAACGACGCCCTGATCTTCCGCAACAACGTCAAGCTGGCGCCGTAAGACGCCGACTTGATCGACCAAAACCGATGGCACCGGGGCTTTGTCCCGGTGCCATTTTCGTTTAGCAACCGAAGCGGTTCTGCTGCGGCTACGAGTTCGGGATTTGGATCAAGGCGCCACTGAGCACGTCGCGCCGGCCATCGGTCATCCCGCAGTGTTGCAAGGGGCTACATGCGCTTTCGAGCATTCTGGCGTCTTCTGGCTCTCGTCCCTGCTGCCGTCGGACTTGCACCGTTCGGGCAGGCCCTTGCTGCTGCAGGGGAGCTCGGTGTTCGCCATCGCATCGACGTGATAGTCTCCGCCGAACCTGATGCGCCGATCTTGTCGCGTCTTCGCGGGGAAAAAGGCGAGCTCTCGTTCACAGTCCGGCTGTCGGCGAACTCCAAAGAGAGCCGGTTTTTCGGAATGTTGCACCCGTCTTTCCCGGATATCGTCGTCCCCGATGGCACGGGCAAGCCGCTGGTCCAACAGACCAAGCTATGGGAGGAGGAGGTCTGCCATCAGCGCCGCGGGCTGCCGAAGGTCACCGTCACCCGGCTTGAGGGTCGGTTCGGCGAGGGGGAGGGGCGGATCGAGATTTCCGCCATCAACCGGCACATCGGCCTTCTGGTCCCACCGGATGAATTAACCCCCGGAATAAAACTCGAGCCGGGGAGTGATAGTCTCGGGCTATTCTACGCGTTCCGGGCGCAGACCCGGAACAGCCGCCTCAACGTCGATCTGAAGATCTATCCGATTGATTGCTTCCTCTAGAAGCTAAAGCAAAGCTCGCTCCAGAACGACGATGCGCTTTTGGCCTCCCAACATAAGCTGGTCCAGGATTCGCTGGTCGTGGAGCCTGCCCGCGACCTTCATCCTGTTCTTTGTCGTGGCCGGCGCGCCGTTTCCGTTCGGCTCGACCAATGATCTGTCGATCGCGTTCTGGTGCCTGTGCTTGGGAATCGCGGTGATGTTTGCGCCGACGCGCGAGCTGCGCCGGCCGCATCTAGGGCTGCTCGCCGGCATCGCCGTGATCGTTGCCGCCTACGCGTTCGTGCTGCATGAGCAGCTCTCCGATCATCCCTTCCTCGCGCCATTCCAGCCGATCTGGAAACAGGCGTCGGATCTGCTCGGCGTGCCGATCGCCCCGTCCGCTTCCATCGTGAAGAACGAGGCGTTCTTCGCGCTCGGCGCGCCGCTCGCCAACATCCTCGCCATCGTCCTCGGCATCACCGTCGGTGCCGATCGCGAGCGCGCGCGCCGCTTGCTGTGGGTGATCGCGATCTCGGGCGCGGCTTACGCGCTCTACGGCGTGCTCTCGTTCCTGATCGAGCCCACCATGATCCTGTGGCGGGACAAGACGGCCTATCTCGGCAGCGTCACCGGCACCTTCATCAACCGCAACACGGCGGCGGCCTATTTCGGCTCCTGCGCGGTGATCTGGATGCTGCTGATCCTGGAAGATGTCCGCCGCCGCTTGCCGGAGCGGCATATCGAATGGCGACGCCTGTCGCTCGATCTGCGCACCATCCCGCCAAGGGAAATCCTGCCGCAGCTTGGCTGCTTGCTGATCTGCCTGATGGCGATGTTCATGACGGGATCGCGCGCCGGCGTCGGCCTTTCGCTGCTCGCGATGATCGTCGCGTTCACGCTCTTCCTGCGCAAAGACCTGCCGCGACGCACCGGCATCTGGATCTCGCTCGGCTCGGGCCTTGCCGTCGCGCTCGGCCTCTTACAGCTGCTCGGCGGCCGCGTCTCGAGCCGGTTCGACAGCCAGGGCCTGGTCGACGAGGGCCGCGTCGAGGCCTGGAAGTCGACGCTGCGAATCATCGCGGATAATCCTTGGGTAGGCACCGGCATGGGCACGTTCCAATGGGCCTTCCCGCCCTATCGCAGTCCCAACATCTCGATTCGCGGCATTTGGGATGCCGCGCATTCGACGCCGCTGGAGCTTGCCTCCGAGGTGGGCATTCCCATGGCGCTCTTGGTTGCGCTTGCCTGGGCGATCATGCTGCTCGTTCTGGCCAATGGCGTGTTCGGACGCCGGCGCGACGCCATCATCCCGCTCGCGGCGGCGGCCACCGCCACGCTGTCGCTGCTGCATTCGTGCCTCGACTTCACGCTCCAGGTGCCCGGCTACAGCATTCCATTCTTTGCGCTTTTCGGCGCCGGCCTGGCGCAGTCCTTCTCGACCCGGGAGGGCCGCTCCGCAAGCGATGCCGTCGCTACCGGCGGGCGAGGCGAGGGCCGCACCTCAACCGCTGACACAACCGCGCGGCGAATGCCTCGGCTTCATAAAAGTGTCTAGATTTGAAGCAGTTGCGCTGTTTACGAAGTCTTTAGAATAAGTGGACAGCCCATTTCTCTTCGGATAGGTTCCGCAACTGCACAGCCATTGCCCGGGCCGAGGAAGCAAATCGGGGCAGCTGATTTTTTGGAGGTCTATTTATGAGCGTTATCAAGATTGCGCTTCGCATGGCTGCCGCCGCGGCCCTCGCCGCGACGATCACCTCAGCCGCAAGCGCCGCCGTTTATCCGCCGCAGCGTCAGCTGCCGGCCCAAATCATTTCCGAGTTCAAGGCCTCGCCCAACAGCCTCTTGCAGCAATATCCGACCGGCGGCCCGCAGCTGATCTCGCGCGTGCGCGACCTCGGCGCCTCCGATCCGACCACGCTCCCGGGCCTGATCGCGCTTCTGAAGGATCCCGCGACCACCAAGGACCAGATGCGCGCGATCGTCGGCGGCCTCGCCCAGGTCGCCCGCATGGCGGCGCAGAGCGATGCGGCTTTCGCCAATGAGATCCAGACCGCGATCGCCGGCATCGGCAACCCCGACGTGATCGCCGCCTACCAGGCCGCGACCGGCGACGT
>NZ_PSRT01000017.1 GCF_004212635.1 Bradyrhizobium genosp. SA-3
TGCTGCGCCGGCTGCGGCTGCTCCGGCTGCGGGTGCTGCTGCTCCGGCAGCGGCTGCCAAGGCTCCGGCCGGCGGCGACAAGAAGAAGTAATCTCTCAAAGCTGGCGCGCGGTCCTTGATCGCGCGCCGAGCGAGGGGCGCGCCGCGTCATGCGACTCTTTGTTGGGCTCGGCAATCCCGGCGCGAAATACGCACGTAACCGGCACAATATCGGCTTCATGGCCGTCGACGAGATCGCGCGGCGTCATGGCTTTGCGCCATGGCGCCGCCGCTTTCAGGGCGAGACCTCGGAAGGTGCGCTCGGCACCGAGCGCGTGATCCTGCTCAAGCCCACGACCTACATGAACGAGTCCGGTCGCGCCGTGCAGGAGGCGGCAAGCTTCTTCAAGATCGCTCTGGGCGACGTCACCGTGTTCCATGACGAGCTCGAGCTGCCGCCGGGCAAGGTGCGGGTGAAGATCGGCGGCGGCATCGCCGGGCACAACGGCCTGCGGTCGATCTCGGCCCATATCGGCAACGATTATCGCCGGGTGCGGCTCGGCATCGGTCATCCCGGCATCAAGGACCTGGTGCATGGCCACGTGCTGTCGGACTTCGCCAAGGCCGATAACGAGTGGGTGGCGACGCTGTGCGACGCGGTTGCCGAGCACGCGGCGCTGATCGCCAAGGGCACGGACGCGACCTTCGCCAACAGAGTGCATCTCGCCATGCAGGCGAAGGGATTTTTGACCAAGGACGAGAACGGCAAGGAATAACGCTCGTGGGATTCAAATGCGGGATTGTCGGGTTGCCCAATGTCGGCAAATCGACCTTGTTCAATGCGCTGACCGAGACGGCCGCGGCGCAGGCCGCGAACTATCCGTTCTGCACGATCGAGCCGAATGTCGGCGAAGTCGCCGTGCCCGATCCGCGGCAGGAGAAGCTCGCGGCCATCGCCAAGTCGGGGCAGATCATCCCGACGCGATTGACCTTCGTCGACATCGCCGGCCTCGTGCGCGGCGCCTCCAAGGGCGAAGGCCTCGGCAACCAGTTCCTGGCCAACATCCGCGAGGTCGACGCGATCGCGCATGTCGTGCGCTGCTTTGAGGATTCCGACATCACCCATGTCGAGGGCAAGATCGCCCCGCTCGCCGACATCGAGACCATCGAGACCGAGCTGATGCTCGCCGACCTCGACAGCCTCGAGAAGCGTGTCGACAACCTCTCCAAGAAAGCCAAGGGCAACGACAAGGACGCCAAGGAACAGCTCGACCTCGTCAACCGCACGCTGGTGCTGCTGCGCGAAGGCAAGCCTGCCCGTCTCGTCGAGCGCAAGGCCGAGGAGGAGCGCGCCTTCTCCATGCTGGGGCTGCTCTCATCAAAGCCCGTGCTCTACGTCTGCAACGTCGAGGAAGGCTCGGCCGCAACAGGCAATTCGTTCTCCAAGGCCGTGCAGGAGCAGGCCGCCAAGGAAGGCGCCGTCGCCGTCGTCATTTCCGCCAAGATCGAGTCGGAAATCGCGACCATCTCGCGAGAAGAACGCGCTGATTTCCTGGAGACGCTGGGTCTCGAAGAAGCCGGTCTCGACCGCCTGATCCGCGCGGGCTACACGCTGCTCGACCTCATCACCTATTTCACGGTGGGGCCGAAGGAAGCGCGCGCCTGGACCATCCATCGCGGCACCAAGGCGCCGGCGGCGGCCGGTGTGATCCACACCGACTTCGAGAAGGGTTTCATTCGCGCCGAGACCATCGCGTATGAGGACTACGTCGCCCTCGGCGGCGAAGCCGGCGCCCGCGATGCCGGCAAGCTCCGGCTCGAAGGCAAGGAATACGTCGTCGCCGACGGCGACGTGATGCATTTCAGGTTTAATACGTAAGATCTCGATAGATTCGTAGAGTGGGTTAGCCCTCGGCTGCGCGAAGCGCAGTCGAAGGCGTAACCCACCATGCTTCCGCGTTTGCCGAACGAAGTTGGTGGGTTACGCCTTCGGCTAACCCACCCTACGGCACCTGCGTCGTCCTCACCGCGTCCCGCTGCCCTGGTCCCTGATCGCGCCGAGATGCTCGTTGATGCGGAAGACGATCAGGATCAGCTCGGCGAGGATGCGCGAGAACACCACGCCGACGACGACGCTCGCGATCGACGACAGCAGCACCAGGAAGCCGCCGAACGGACTGATCGCCATCGCAGCCAAGCCGGAGAAGATGCCGGAGAGGCCGAACAGGCAGATCAGCGCGATCACCAGCCAGTAGAAGGTCTTGATGATCGTCGGTGTGATGAAGCGGTCCCATTGAAACAGGTCGCTGAATGAAAACATCGCTCTCCCCAGGGCAAAGCGGCCTTGCCAAATTGGGCCTTGCTCAACGATCCTGACCCCCGGTTGATCCGACTCAAGACCAACCCCGCTGCGCCGAATGTAGCACGAGCCATGCGGGCCCGCGGGTTGAGATTGCCGTAAAGTGCGGCCACAATCTGTCATTTCCACGAACCAATCCCAAGATGACCCTGACCTTCGAAGATTTCCCGCCCGGGCGGTTCGGAACGTTCGGCCCGCGCCGTGTCACGCGCGACGAGATTTTGGCCTTTGCCGCCGAGTTCGATCCGCAGCCGATGCACCTCGATGAGGAGGCCGCGGCGAGAAGCATGCTGCGCGGCCTGTCCGGCTCGGGCTGGCACCTCTGTTCGCTGATGATGCGGATGATGGCCGACGGTTTTATCACGCGCGCCGCTTCGCTCGGCTCGCCCGGTGTCGACGAGGTGCGCTGGTTGTCTCCGCTCCGGCCCGGCGACGACCTCATGCTCGACGTCGACGTCGTGGAGGCGCGCACCTCGAAGAGCCGCCCGGAGCTCGGCATCGTCAAGTTCAAATGCACCGCGCGCAACGCGGCGGGGCAGGCCCTCGCCGAGATGACCTCGCCGATCCTGATCAAGCGGCGCGAGGGGATGGCCTGATGCGGTTCTTCGAGGACATCGAGATCGGCCAGCGCCGTGAGATCGGCACCTATACGTTCACGGCGGAGTCGATCAAGACCTTCGCCGCGAAGTTCGACCCACAGCGCTTTCACCTCGACGAAGAGGAAGGCAAGAACTCGCTGTTCGGCGGGCTCGCCGCCTCCGGTTGGCATGTCGGCTCCGCTTGCATGAGCCTGCTTGTCGCCGACGGCCAGCGCCTGGCGCGTGAGGCCGCTTCGCGCGGCGAGGAGGTTGCGGTGTGGGGCCCGTCGCCGGGCTTTCGCGACCTGCGCTGGATCAGGCCGGTGCTCGCCGGCGACACCGTCAGTTACGTCAGCGTCGTCATCGACAAGCGCACATCTGCTTCGCGTCCCGGCTGGGGCATCTTGACGGCCCGCACCACCGGCACCAACCAGCGCGGCGAGGAGGTCTACTCGATCACCGCCACCGCCTTCGTGCCGATGCGGAAGGGTGGTTAGACCTGTTCCAAGATGAACGGTCCAATTGAGTGCGCGAGTGTTGCCCCCGCGCTATGGACGCGATTCCGGGCGGCTGCCATAAGCCTGCGCAACATGGTTACCGCAAAGCAGTTTCGCGGAACCACCGAGTTGCTAACTAATTATGAACCTGTCGCTGTCTATTTGAAACGAATTGGCAGAGGACAGGGGACGAGGACCATGGCAGATCGCGGCGCACTCAAGTTTGTGGGATTCATCTTCGCGACCGCGACGCTGGCCGTGATGCTGGTCGCCGGCATGGTGGTGAAGGGCTATGCCGATGGCGCCTACACCCTGGAAGCCTCGACCGTGGAAGCCGCGCAATAAGAGTTCGCTCATTGTCCGGGGCCGCGTCCGGCCCCGTGTCAGCGGCTATAGACGTAAGCCAGCACCGCGATCGCAACCGCCAGCAATCCGACAAAGCGCAGCATGATCGTGCCGAGCTGATTGGGCGCGGGCCGCAATGATATAGGGTCCGTGTTGTCGGGCCGAATGCTTTCCATGACATGTCCCCGGGCCCGGCCGAAAAAGGCTGCGGCGCTTGGCATTCGTCGCTGGGGAGGGGTGGAGGGTTCAAACTTCACTCTCGTGTCCCGGACGCGCTGCAGCGTGCAACGCTGCTGCGCAGAGCCGGGACCCATCACGCCGCGCATTCATCCGAACGATGGGCCCCGATTCTGCGGCGCGTCACTGCGTGCCGCACCGCGCCCGGGGCACGAGATCCCTCAAATCAAAACCGCCGCGCCCTTACGGGACGCGGCGGCCAGTGATGCTTGTGCTTGCGATCAGCTGTTGCGCAGGCCGTCGGCGGCGCGTTTCCACTGCGCGACGTTGTCGGCGATCATGCGGGTCGACTTCATCGCGGCCTGGCTGAGCTGGGCGTAGCCGGAGATCTCGCGCTGGACGCGCTGGCCTTCGGCATGGAGCAGGTCGCGCAGGCTCTCGAGCTCGGAGATCAAATTCTCGATCTCGGCCAGCGAGGTTCCGGCGACGCGCTGGATCAGCGAGTTGACGTTGTTGACGGTGGCTTCCGCGCTCGGATCGAGCGGCGGCGCGTCTGTGGTCGTCGCTGACGGGCGGCGCAGATAGGCGATGTCGTTGCGGACGAAATCGCGGATGCCGGCCTCGACCTCGGTCACGGCGGCGAGGTTGTTGTCGACGGTCTCGGTCTCGGTGGTTTCGGTCTTTTCCGGACGGATGGCGTTCATCGTTATTCCCCTTTTCGCGTTTGAGCGCGGCGCGAGTGTCCCCCGCACGACGACGTCTGTTTTGGCGACTAGGGCGCCCGATTTTGACCGCAAATGGGCCGAGATGCGGCAAGGGCGGACCATTCGGGGGTTTTGCCGTGGCGTATGGTTAGGAGAGTGTGAATAGGGCAGCCGCGACGGCAAACCTATCTATCCCCTCATGGTGAGGAGCGCGCCCTTCGCGCGCGTCTCGAACCATGCAGGCCCCGCTGTCGCAGCGAGGCCTCGATCCTTTGAGACGCGCTCCTTCGGAGCGCCCTCAGGATGAGGGGAGAGAGTGGAGGCTCGCCCTACCAGCTCTTCTTGAACCCGGCCGTCAGGCTTTTGTTGAGCGCGCCTTGCGAGGTCTCGCCGACCGAGCCGGAGACGGTGACGTTGTCGAACAGCTTCTGCTCGGCGCCGAACTTGCGCAGCCATTTGTCGTCGGTGGTCGACAGCGTCTGGCCGGCGGTAATGCTGGTGCCGGTGTCGGTGAGGGTGATCTTGGCGGTCTGGTCGGTCTCGTAATTTCGCGTGATGTGGCCGCCGATGCCGGGGACGGCGGTCGTGCCCTGCTGATTGACGCTGTAGCCGTTCTGGAGCGTCAGCGACGTGTCGCCGGACAGCGGGACCGACTTGGTCAGCGAGGCCCCGATCTTGCTCTGTTCAGCGCCGGGGTCGACCCGGGCTTCCACTGCGGTCTTGTCCCAGATCGAGCCCGCGCCCGGCGCGGTCGCGGCGGCCCAGGCGCTGCCGGAGGATTGCGGCAGGCTGCCGCCATTGGTGGCCTTCTGCGCCAGCAGCTCGGACATCGTCCGCGGCTCGCTCGTCACCGTCATGTCGGCGCCGATCCGCGTATCCCAGAACGAGAACACGGATTGCTTCACCGTCACCGCCGAGGAGCCGTTTGCATTGTGGTTCGACGACCAGTCCAGGCCATCCTTGGCCGCGGCCTGCGCGCGCTTCTTGGTGGCCATGGGGTCAATGCCGGTGCCGGCATCGACCGCGAGCTGGCTCCAGTCGAGCTTGTCGACGTCGATGCCTTTGAGCACATCGGGGTCGTTGACGTCGGGGGCCTCCGTCGCCGCGGTCTCGGCCTCGTCGTCAGGCGCGGCCGCTGTGGGCGGAATGATCTGCGCCGAGACCGTTAACACCGAGCCCAAGATGAAGGCGGCCGCCAGCAACGGCAGCCTGGTCCAGCCAAACCCTGTCGAGAATTCCATAGTCCTGCCCGCGAACCCCAGCGCATGCTTTTCGATAATATATATCGGCCTTCGGCCATGCGCCATTCCGCGCGAAACATGCTGATTCATCGTCGCGAAATTGTGACGGCTCGCCGCGGAATGACGAACCAACGGGCCGCGCGACAGGCGCGCGCCCGACGACGAGCTTCTGACACGGCCGCATCCGGCGGGGCTGGAGGCCAGGGCGTCATGTGAGTGTCGTCATCGGTCCCGACAAGCGGGACCCGTTGGCGTCCCCCTCAGCCGGCCCGGCTCATCTTCGGCAGATGAATGGCGCGGCCGAGTGCCTGCTCGACCAGGTCGAAGGTGTCGATCAGCACCCGCATGCTGACGAGCTTGCCCGCCCTGAACTGGGCGAACTGCGCCACGCGCAAGCTGATCGGCTTGTTGGAATCGAGCGCCGTCAGCGAATAGCGCAGCATCGAGGCGGCGGAATCGACGCCGAGCATGATGCTCTCGCGATCGAAGCGGCGCACATGGAAATTGTCGGCGAGTTGGCGGATGACGTCGAGCACGGCGTCCTTGCCCTGCCGTGCGCCGAGGAATGGAAACATGTCGATCGGGCCGTACAGCGCCCACTCGATGTCCTCGTCGATCAGGGCCTCGATATCCCTGAAATGCCGGTCGTTGATCGCGCGGTGCAACGCGCGCGAGAAACGCCAGAGGCTGTGCTCTGTCATTTGGGGGCAGTCCTGAAGCTGGCTTGCAAAAAAACGGAAAACAACCCCATGCACAGTAAAGGTGCCGGGGCTCAACTCGTTCGTATACGAATAACTACGGGATTTCGGTCAAAACGCAATTCACGTTTTCGCAATGCACAATTGAACGCGTTTTGTGAGATTTACAACAGAACCCCGTATTTTCCCGGTTCGCGCCGCGCGGGTTCCATCACATCGCGATCGCGCGCCCCATCTCCGGTGTCGTCCTGGCGAAGGTCAGGACCCATTACCCCGAATGTTGTGTGGCGGTACCTACAATCTTTGAGTAGCGGCCTCGCGGCACGAATTCCTGCCGTCTTCGGTCGCATGGCGCGCAACGCGCATGGAGCCGCATACGCTCCCTCGCCCCGCTTGCGGGGAGAGGGTTGGGGTGAGGGGGAGCCTCTCCGGGGACGGTGACAGTTGGACTCGCGGAGGCTCCCCCTCACCCGATCGCTACGCGATCGACCTCTCCCCGCAAGCGGGGCGAGGCGAAGGGGCCGCGTGACCCATCTCACATCACCCCTTTGACACCGCCGTTAACGTCATCCCCATGTCATCAGGGAAACGTGCCATGGCCACCATCGCCGCCGCCAGAAAGTCCCGCCTGCATAACGCGCTCGAAGGCCTCGCGCTGACCGCGACCCTCCAGAGCTTCCCGACATTCGCCGCCGCCGCCTTCCTGCTCAAGCTCGTCGGTAACCACGATCTCGTCGGCGACCCCGCCATCGCCTCGCTCGCGCACGCGCTACTCGCGGTGACCCTGGGCCCGAGCTTCCCCGCCTTCTTCAAAACCGTCTACGAGCCAAAATTCTTCGAGGCCCATCTGTCGCTGTCCGACAAGATCACCGCCTGGCGCACCCAGCCCGTCGCCTCGCTCCAGCTCGTGACCATCGTGCTGCTACTGTCGGTGATGGCCGTGGTGACGGCGAGCGTGGGGTGAGGGGGCAAATCTCTCCTCGTCATTCCGGGGCGCCGCAAAGCGGCGAGCCCGGAATCCATAGGCACCACTCGCGCGGATGCGCCGCGCTACCTCTTCTTCCACCCACCCCTTCGCCCCGGCGCCCCGCCCGTCGACTTCGGCGCAGGCCCGAACTCCGGCCCCGATTGCCTCGAGTCTGTCGGCTGGATGATGCGGCTGGTGCTGCCGAACGGCTTTGACGGCAGGCTCGGGGTCTCGCGGTAGGGGAGGGATTCCGGGCCGTGCATCTCGTCGAGATGCGGCTTGTGCACGCGGGAGCCCTTGCCGCCGCCGGCCTTGAGCGCCGTTGCGGCGCTCTTGTTCTTCATCGCGCTGACCGGGAGGTTGGCGGCGTCGCCGTATTTCTTCGCTCCGGCATAGGCGCCGGCCTTGCCCTGCACGGTGCGCTGCTTGGCGGTGGGATCGTCGACCACCGCGAGCTCGGTGGCGCGCAGGCGCTTGACTTCGTCGCGCAGGCGCGCGGCTTCCTCGAAGTTCAGATCGGCGGCGGCCTCGCGCATGCGGGTCTCGAGATCGGCGAGTACGGCTTCGAAATTGTGGCCGATCGAGATGACGTCGTCGGTCATGTCGTGGCCGCCGACCTCGACCAGCACGTGGTCGCGCTCGTAGACCGAGTTGAGGATGTCGCCGATCTGCTTCTTCACGCTCTCCGGCGTGATGCCGTTGGCGGTGTTGTACTCGACCTGCTTCTCGCGGCGGCGGTTGGTCTCCGCGATGGCGCGCTCCATCGAGCCGGTCATCTGGTCGGCATAGAGGATCACCTTGCCGTCGACGTTGCGCGCGGCGCGGCCGATGGTCTGGATCAGCGAGGTCTCGCTGCGCAGAAAACCTTCCTTGTCGGCGTCGAGAATGGCGACCAGCGCGCATTCGGGAATGTCGAGGCCTTCGCGCAAGAGGTTGATGCCGACCAGCGCGTCGAAGGCGCCGAGGCGGAGATCCCTGATGATCTCGATGCGCTCGATGGTGTCGATGTCGGAGTGCATGTAGCGGACGCGGATGCCCTGCTCGTGCAGATATTCGGTGAGGTCCTCCGCCATGCGTTTGGTCAGCACGGTGATCAGCGAGCGATAGCCGGCCTGCGCGGTGGCGCGGACCTCGCCGACGAGATCGTCGACCTGGGTGCGGGCGGGGCGAATATCGACGGGAGGATCAATAAGCCCGGTGGGGCGGATCACCTGCTCGACGAACACGCCGCCGCTCTCGTTCAGCTCCCAGCCGCTCGGCGTCGCCGACACCGCAACCGTCTGCGGCCGCATCATGTCCCACTCCTCGAAGCGCAAGGGGCGGTTGTCCATGCAGGAGGGCAGGCGGAAACCGTACTCGGCCAGCGTCGCCTTGCGGCGGAAGTCGCCGCGGAACATGGCGCCGATCTGCGGGATGGTGACGTGGCTCTCGTCGGCGAAGATCAGCGCGTTGTCGGGGACGTATTCGAACAGCGTCGGCGGCGGCTCGCCGGGGCGGCGGCCGGTCAGATAGCGCGAATAGTTCTCGATGCCGGCGCAGCTCCCCGTCGCCTCCATCATCTCGAGGTCGAAGGTGGTGCGCTGCTCCAGCCGCTGCGCCTCCAGAAGACGCCCCTGGTCGTGGAGCTGGTCGAGCCGCTGCTTCAACTCGAACTTGATCGACTTGATCGCCTGCACCAGCGTCGGCCGCGGCGTCACATAGTGCGAGTTGGCGTACATCTTGATGAATTCGAGCTCGTCCTGCTTGTGGCCGGTGAGCGGATCGAACTCCTCGATGTTTTCGATGTTGTCGCCGAACAGGTTCACGCGCCAGGCGCGATCCTCATAGTGCGCGGGGAAGATGTCGATGACGTCGCCGCGGACGCGGAACGTGCCGCGGGTGAAATCCGCCTGGGTGCGCTTGTACTGGAGCGCGACGAGGTCGGCGATGAGCTGGCGCTGGTCGATGCGCTCGCCCTTCTTCAGCGCGAACGTCATCGCGGTGTAGGTTTCGACCGAGCCGATACCGTAGATGCAGGACACCGAGGCGACGATGATGACGTCGTCGCGTTCGAGCAACGCGCGCGTCGCCGAGTGGCGCATGCGGTCGATCTGCTCGTTGATCGAGGAATCCTTCTCGATATAGGTGTCGGTGCGCGGGACGTAGGCTTCCGGCTGGTAGTAGTCGTAATAGGAGACGAAATACTCGACCGCGTTGTCCGGGAAGAAATTCTTGAACTCGCCATAGAGCTGGGCAGCGAGCGTCTTGTTCGGCGCGAGGATCAGGGCGGGGCGCTGCGTCGCCTCGATCACCTTGGCCATGGTGTAGGTCTTGCCCGAGCCGGTGACGCCGAGCAGCACCTGCGAACGGTCGTTGCGATTGACGCCCTCGACCAGCTCAGCGATCGCGGTCGGCTGGTCGCCCTTGGGCTCATATTCAGACTTGATTTCGAAGCGCACGCCGCCTTCGGATTTTTCCGGGCGCGGCGGCCGGTGCGGCGTCCAGACCCGCATCGAGCCATCGTCCTTGCGGAATTCCGGGCGGCCCTCGCGGATCAGCGCCTCCAGCGCATCCGCGGTGGCCTTGACGCCCAGCGCCTCCATCTTGCTGCGCGGTGGTCGCGCCAGCGCCTCGGCATCGTCCTCTTCAGTTGGAAGACCGAGCTGACGGGCCAGTTCCGGATCGAGTTTCGGGATCGTGGCCGAGGTTCCGTAGTTGGCCTGCGGTGCTTCGTCGAAGCCTTCGGTGGGGGCCCCCGGCGGCATCGGCTTTGCAATGTTCTTGGCCGTATCCTGCGGAAACTCCTTCGGCGTCGAGGCGCGCGCGCGATGCGCGGCGGCCTCGCCCCCGGCGCGGCGATCGCGCGAATTGTCCGGCGGCGGCTGGAGGCCGGTGCCCGATCCCAGGCCCGCATCGCCGCGATTGATCGCGGGATTGAGCAGCTCGGCCAGCGCCGGCCCGATCGGCTGCACATCGGGGCGATGCGCCTTCGAGTTCGGGGCCTTGGTCTTCGGGGATTTGCCGGATTTTTCGGAGGATGCAGGTTTCTTCGCCATGAGGCGAATATGGGACGAGTCCGCCTCTCAGGAAAGGGCGAATGGCCGTCGCTATGCAGGCTGCTGACAGCGGGTTGGCAGCAGGCCTGTCCTCACGCGGCCGGCAGGGGCCCGCCATCGTCCTCGCCCACGACATGCGGGTTGAGGATGTCGAGATGGATGCCGCCGCAATCGCTGCAGCACATGGTCCAGTACTCGCATCCGGCGCGGCCGCCGATCACACGGAGCACCATGAGATCGCCGTCGCAGTCCGGGCAGTTGGACAGCACGGCGCGGGAGTAGATCCGCGGCCGTAGTCCGTCGGCTTCGATGATTGACATGACCGGTTCCCCCGCCGCCCTGTCGCTGGTCCGTTGCAGACCCGCTCCTCTATTCGTCGTCGCTGTCGGCCCGCCGGCGGAAGCGATCGATGTGGTGCTTGGCATCGGCAATCGCAGCGTCGCGATCAGGCCAGGCGAAGCCGACTTCCATGGCCGGAAACAGCACGCCGTCGATGGCAACCGGGCTGAAATCGGCGCGCGGATCCGGGCGTGCCACAGTCCCTTGCCAGCTTCGAAGGATTCGATGTCAAAGCCGTCGTAAAGGGTCGTCATTCTTGTAGGTCCCACTTTTCTTTTCGGAGGGTCAGGGGACCACATTTGCCAATTTCAGGATGTGAAGCCGTTCACAAGCCGCGGCGCTTTTTTGCCGAGCGCGTCAGTTCCGCGCCGCAGCACGGCCGATCCGCCGCACCGGACGCGCCGCCGGTTCCGACGCCGTGCGCATGATCCAGCGGCGAAACGCGGCGAAGTCGCGTTGCTCGGTCTGGAAACTGCGGTAGAGCAGGTACCAGCGCATGCCCTTAGGCACCGAGAGATCGAATGGCGCCACCAGCCGACCGGCGGCGAGATCGTCATCGATATAGGGCCGGATGCCCATGGCGATGCCGAGCCCGTCGGCGGCGGCCTGGAGCGCCTGGCCGTAGAACTGGAACTCAGGCCCGCGTGCGTTGATGCGCGCCAGGTTCGCGGCCTTGAGCCAGAGCGGCCAATCCTCCGGCGAATGCGCGACGCGGATCAGGCTCGGTCCCCTCAGATCGGTCGGCCGCTTCAGGCCGCTCGCGAGGCGCGGCACGCAGACCGGCGTGAGGTCGCCGGCGAACAACGGCTCGGCGACGAGGCCGGGCCAGTCGCCGGTGCCGAGCTTGATGCCGCAGCTCCAGTCCTCGCCAAATGGCACCGAGGCGCCGCCGGTGGTGAAGCGCACCTCGATGTCCGGCTCCTCGCTGCGAAACTCCGACAGACGTGGGATCAGCCAGCGCATCGCAAAGGTGTGGCCGACGCCGATGGTGAGCACGCGCACGCTGGAGGGCGCCGTCACCTGCGCGGTGAGGCTCGCCAGCGCATCGAAGATCGGCGTCAGCCCGCTCTGATAGGCGCGGCCGGCCTGCGTCAGCACGAGCTTGTTGGCCTTGCGCTCGAACAGCGCGAGGCCGAGTCGCTGTTCCAACAGATGCACCATGCGGCTGACGGCGGCCGCCGACACGTTGAGCTCGACGCCGGCCGCGGCAAAGCTGCCGGTCCGCGCCGCCGCCTCGAATGCCTTGATGCCGTTGAGAAACAGCAGCCGCCGCAAATGCTCGACCCTCAGGAAAGCTGATGCCAGGCCAAGATAACTCAGTTTGCGCGAGGGGAGCAAGCACGGCACGTTCTCCTTCGCCTCTTCCCGCGCCGCGGGGAGTACTTACCACAGGAAACTCCCTTCGTGACGTCCATCATGATCGCTGCCCTCGGATTGCTGATGGTCGCCACCGCGTTCCTGTCCGGGCTGTTCGGCATGGCGGGCGGGCTGATCCTGATCGGCGTGCTCCTGGCCCTGATGCCGCTGCCGACGGCGATGGTGCTGCATGCGATCACGCAGATGGCCTCGAACGGCTGGCGCGCGCTCCTGTGGCGCGCACATATCCGGTGGCAGCCGGTCGCGAATTATCTGGTCGGCTGCGCGGTTGCGCTCGCGGCCTGGTCGCTCACCCGCTATGTGCCGGACAAGCCGGCGGCGCTGCTGCTGCTCGGCATCACGCCGTTCATGGCGCGGCTGCTGCCGTCAAACATCAAGCCCAACCCCGACCGTCTCTGGCAGGGCACGATCTACGGCACGATTTGCATGGGATTGATGCTGATGACCGGCGTCTCCGGCCCGCTGCTCGATACCTTCTTCCTCGGCGGCGATTTCGGCCGGCGCGAGAAGGTGGCGACCAAGGCAATGTGCCAGCTCGTCAGCCATTTCACCAAGCTGGTCTATTTCGGCGGCATCATCGACCAGGCGGCGAGCCTCGATCCCGTGCTCGCCGGCGTCGCGATTGCGGCCTCGATGCTCGGCACCACGCTGGCGCGGCGCATCCTGGAAGCGATGACCGACCAGCAATTCGTGGCCTGGTCGAACAAGCTGATCACCACCATCGCCTGCTACTACATGGCCTATGGCGGCTGGCTCCTGGTTCGCACACCGGTGCTGGCGGCCTTCGACAAGGGAGGTTTGCAATGAGCTGTAACGCCGATCCGCTGGTGCTGGATTTTGTCGAATGGGTCGCACGCGAACCGCGCGCCTATGCCGAGGTGATCGCGACCTGGAAGACCTCGTGCCCGCGCCTCACCATCTGGGAAGACGCCACTGAGCGCGGCTACGTCGCGCGCGAGACGTTGCCCGGCCTTGGCCTCGTCATCGCGGTGACGGAAGGTGGCGAAAGGTTTTTGCGGACGAACGGGCGGTGAGGCCTTCACTTTCCCACGCCCTCGCTGTCATCATCCGCGAAGGCGGATGATCCAGTAAACACCAGCAGCAGTGGGTCTCACGACCGCCGCGGCGTACTGATGCCCCGGTCAAGCCGGGGCATGACAGTCGTCGTCGGCGCGCCCCGCTCTCCACATCGTCATTGCGAGCGTAAGCGAAGCAATCCAGAATGTCTCTGCGGCGGCGGTCTGGATTGCTTCGTCGCAAGAGCTCCTCGCAATGACGGAGCGGATGGAGTTGCCTTTCATGTCACTCAAACTCTTCGAACTCGTCGGCACCGACGCCGCGCGTCCGTTCAGTCCGTATTGCTGGCGCACGCGGATGGCGCTTGCGCATAAGGGGCTGACGGCGCAATCGCTGCCCTGGCGCTTCACCGAGAAGAGCGTGATCGCGCCGCACGGCTCTGAGAAAGTCCCGGTGCTGCTGCATCACGACAAACCCGTGGTCGATTCCTGGACCATCGCGAACTATCTCGAAGACAATTTTCCGGATCGTTCGTCGTTGTTTGGCGGCGAGGGCGGTCGCGCCATGGCGCGCATGATCAATGCCTTCGGCGATATCGCCATCGTCGGCGGCATCTTTCCGCTGATCGTCGCCGACATTCCGAACAACCTCGCCGAGGCCGATGCCGCCTATTTCCGCCAGTCGCGCGAGGCGCGCTTCGGCGGCAAGTCGCTGGAAGAGGTCATGTCCAACCGCGACACCGGCGTGGTCGCGTTCCGCAAGTCGCTGGAGCTGATGCGGCAGACGTTGAAGAAGCAGCCCTTCATCGGCGGCGCGGCACCGAACTATGCCGACTACATCGTGTTCGGCGGTTTTCAATGGGCGCGGGTGGTGAGCCCGTTCAAGCTGCTCGAGGCGGACGACCCGGTCTACGTCTGGCGCGAGAAACTGCTCGATGCGTTCGACGGTATGGCGCGGAAATCGCCGGGGTTTGCGGTGTAGGGCAGCCTCCCGCCAATGTCGTCCCGGCGAAGGCCGGGACCCATACCGCGAGGTCTATCGGTCGTGCGCGGTGTGAGTACCGAACGACTAGTCTTCGTCCAACTGCTGCCTGGGGTTATGGGTCCCGGCCTTCGCCGGGACGACACCGAGGATGTGGCCGTCGTCTTGCGACTAGCTTCGTAGGGTGGGCAAAGGCGCAAAGCGCCGTGCCCACCATCCTCTCCACATGCGCAATGAAAATGGTGGGCACGCTTCGCTTTGCCCACCCTACGATACTGCCGTAGCCCGGATGGAGCGAAGCGCAATCCGGGATTTGCGCTCGCGGAATGATTCCCGGATTACGCTTGCGCTCCATCCGGGCTACGCGCCTGCGCCGCCGCCTTGCGCAAACACGCCCGGCACAAACAATCCTCGCCCTCGACCGGCATCGGCAGTCTTGCCGTCTCCTCCGCGCACCAGCAATTGCCTGAGAGGTCGCAGCCGAACTCGGTGCCGCAGCGGGAGCAGGTGAGGCGGCGCGGTTCCTGCGATGAGGATTCTTGCGGATTTGTCATGATTTACGTCGAAGCTTCGCCGTCATTTTCATGTCGGGTTCATCTGTCGCTGCGGTATATTACGCGTTGCGCACGGACTCCGAAAGCGGCTCCCAACGCGCCAAGGACAGATCGATGGCCCGCGATTCGCAAGCCGCGCTCGTTGCGCTCAACCGCTTCGGCTTCGGCGCCCGCGGCGGCGCGTCCGGCGATCTCATCAACGCCGCCTCCGATCCGCGCGGTTTCGTGAAGGCGGAGCTCGCGCGCCCCAATGGCGTGCTGCTGGAAGCGCCGGGTCTGCAATCGACGCCGCAGCTTGGGCAGGCGGTGTTCGCCTATCAGGACCAGGTCAAGCAGGCGCGCGAGGCCGCGAAGGCGGCCGCTGAGGCACCGTCGACACAAGCGCCTGCCGATCAGAAGCCCGCTCTGCGCCGCAATCTCTCGCTGAACGCAGCGGCGGCGGAGGTCGCCGGTCAGATGGCGGATGCAAGACCGGCCGATAATGCGGCGAAGCCGGAGGCGATGCAGCCCAACGCCGCCGCGCCACCCGGCGCAAAGCCCGCGCCACAGCCGCTCAACATCATCCAGAAGACGTTTCGCGCCGAGGCGCTGGCGCGGTTGCAGCGCGCTACCCTGGTTGAGTGCGGTTTCACCGAGCGTCTCGTCGTGTTTTGGTCCAACCATTTCTGCATCTCCGCCAGCAAGGGCGAGCTGGCGCGGATCTGGGCCGGCCCGTTCGAGCGCGAGGCGATCAGGCCGCATTTGCTCGGGCGCTTCGCCGACATGCTCAAGGCGGTCGAGCAGCATCCGGCGATGCTGTTCTTCCTCGACAATCAGCAATCGCTCGGACCGGATTCGCGCGCAGGGCAAAACCGCAAGCGCGGGCTGAACGAAAATCTCGCGCGCGAGATCATGGAGCTGCATACGCTCGGCGTCGGCGGGGGCTACACGCAGGACGACGTCACCTCGCTCGCGCGCATCATCACCGGCTGGACCTTTGCCGGACGGCAGGGGCAATTAGGAGTGCCTGGCTCCTTTGTGTTCAACATCAATGCGCATCAGCCCGGGTCGCAGATCCTGCTCGGCAAGAGCTACGCTCAGGCGGGCCTCGCGCAAGGCGAGGCCGCGCTCGCCGACATCGCGCGCCATGCCTCGACCGCGAATTTCATCGCCACCAAATTGGTCCGTCACTTCGTCGCCGATGCTCCGCCGCCTGCTCTCGTTGCGCGGTTGCGCGACATCTTCGTCAGGACCGACGGCGACCTGAAGGCGCTTGCCATGGCGCTGGTCGATTCCGATGAAGCGTGGAAAGCGCCGCTGACCAAGATGCGCTCGCCTTACGATTTCCTGGTCGCGAGCGGCCGGCTGCTCGCGCGCGTGCCGGAGGATCCCGGCGCCTATCTGAACAATCTGAACTTGCTCGGCCAGCCCCTGTGGTCGCCGGCGGGACCGAACGGTTTCCCTGACACCAGCGCCGCCTGGGCCGCGCCCGAAGGCATGAAACTGCGGCTCGACATCGCGGCACAAATAGGTGCGCGGCTCGGCAACAACATCGATCCGCTCGACCTCCTGGAATTCGCGGCTGCGGACGCGGCCTCCATCGAGACGCGGCGAACCATCGAGCGCGCGGAATCGCGGCAGCAGGCGCTGGCGCTGCTGTTGATGTCGCCGGAAATGCAGCGGAGATGACGATGGTCGATTGCGTCGAGAACCGGCTCCTCACCTCGCGCCGCGACCTCCTGCTCGGCGGCGCCTCCTTTGCGGCCTGGGCTTATCTGCCCAAATTCGCCCGCGCCGCCGACGGGCGCGATCCGCGCCTGGTCGTGGTGATCCTGCGCGGCGCGCTCGACGGGCTTTCGACCGTCGCCCCGATCGGCGACCCCGATTACGCCGGCCTGCACGGCTCGATCGCGCTCACGGCTGACGGCGCGCATCCCGCGATCATGCTCGACTCTTTCTTCGCGCTGCATCCGGCGATGTCGGAATTTGCGCGCATGTATCGCGAGATGCACGCCGCGGTGATCCACGCCGTCGCAACACCGTATCGCGATCGCTCGCATTTCGACGGCCAGGACGTGCTCGAAAGCGGCTATGCCGGCCCGGGCCGGGTGCAGTCCGGCTGGCTCAATCGCGCGTTGGAAGCGCTGCCGCGCGGCGAGCGCGTATCGAGCGGGCTTGCCGTCGGCCCGACCACGCCGCTGGTGCTGCGCGGCAATGCACCGACCGTCGGCTGGGTGCCGGTCGCGCTGCCGCAGGCCGACGACGATACTGCAATGCGCCTCGTCGAGCTCTACCGTCATCGCGATCCCGTGCTGGCGGCGGCCTTGTCGCAAGGCCTCCAGCTCGACAAGGCCGCAAGCGGCGACGACATGAAGCCGAAACGCGGCAACGCAGCCGCGCAGATGCGCCAGGTGGCGCGCGGCGCGGCAAAGCTGATGGCAGCCGACGACGGTCCGCGCATCGCTGCGCTCGCCTTCGACGGCTGGGACACGCACGCCAACGAAGGCGGCCCTGTGGGGCGTCTCGCCTTCCTGCTCGGCGGGCTCGACGGTGCGTTCGCTGAATTCGAAAGCGGGCTCGGGGCGCACTGGCGCGACACCGTGGTCGTCGTCGCCACCGAGTTTGGCCGCACCGCGCGCATCAACGGCACCGACGGCACCGATCACGGCACGGGAACGATCGCGCTGCTCGCCGGCGGCGCCGTGAAGGGCGGCCGCGTCATCTCCGGCTGGCCGGGCCTCAGACTCGCCAACCTCCATGAGGGGCGCGACCTCAAGCCCACCACGGATCTGCGCTCCGTGATCAAGGGCGTGCTGCAAGGGCAATTTGGGCTCTCGGATCGCGTGCTCGCGGAAACGGTATTTCCGGATAGCGCGGCAGCACGGCCGATGAAGGGATTGGTGGCGTAACAACAGCTGTCGTCATTCCGGGGCGCGCGTAGCGCGAGCTATGATGCGCAATTGCGCATCTGAGAATCCATTCGTCAATTGGCTCTGTGGCAAAATGGATTCCGGGCCTGCGCCTTGCGGCGCATCCCGGAATGACGAAATAATCATCGGAGCATCAGGAGAGACAAGCCATGTACATCGCCATGAACCGCTTCCGCGTCGCCAAGGGCTCCGAGGCCGCCTTCGAGCAGGTCTGGCTGACGCGCGACACGCATCTGGACAAGGTGCCGGGCTTCGTCGAATTCCATCTGCTGCGGGGACCCGAGCTCGAGGACCACACGCTGTACGCCTCGCACACGGTCTGGGCGAATTACGCGGCGTTCGAGGCCTGGACCAAGTCGGAGGCGTTTCGCGCAGCGCATCACAAGGCCGGCGACAATAAGCCGCTCTATCTCGGCCATCCCCAGTTTGAAGGCTTTGAGGTGATGCAGACGGTTGGGCGCGGCACGAAGTGACGCTGCCATACAAAAAAATGCGGCCCCTGTCAGACGCGGCGACTGACGGGGACCGCTTGGGGCGCTTGATCGGTGACGGGGGGCCTGATCAGACGCAGGGGTGAGCGTAATCCCGCTATGTTACGCGAGGGTGACAGCGGGACTTATCCACAGGGTGTGGAGGGGGATCAGAACAGCTTGCGATAGACGATGAACCCGGAGCGCTCCGCGACCTTGTCGTATAGGCTCTGTGCCGTGAGATTGGTCTCGTGCGTCTGCCAGTAGACGCGCGGCGATCCCGCCAGCTTCGCCCGTTCATACACGCCATAGATCAACGCCGAGGCGACGCCCTTGCCGCGCGCGGCCTCAAGCGTGAACAGATCCTGCAAATAGCAGGACGGCTCGATCGCGGTCGTGCTGCGGTGAAACAGATAGTGCGTCAGGCCGAGCAGCCGCCCCTCGCTCTCAGCGACCAGCGCATGCACCGGCTCATAGGCGTCGAAGAAACGCTGCCACGTCATGCGCGTGATCTCGGGTGCGAGCGCGGTCGGACCCGAGCGGCCGTAGAAGGCATTGTAGCCGTCCCACAGCGGCAGCCATTGTTCGTAGTCCTGCTTCGTGACGGAGCGAATGGTGAGGGACATGTGAATTTCCGCGATCGATGACGTGTTCTTGATACGCGATGACTACGCCGTCGATCAATGTGCCGAGATAAGGATTTGTTGAATCGGTGCAAGCTCAGAACTCGGTACACCTCTTCCCGCTGGGGAGAGGTGAACCCTGGGCGCTGCCAGAGCTTGATTACAACCTGCCTACTCCGCGACGCGCAGATACCGCATCAGCCTTCGGTTCGCGGGATCGCGCAGCGAGCGGTAGTAATCTGCGCTCGCCGGCGCATCGGTGTGGCGCACGAGGTCGGTCACCGGCGTATAGCTCAGCATGCGGCCTCCGTCGGGCAGCGCGGTGCAGACGAAACGCAGCACCTCGCCGTTGCGCAAGGCGATGTTGATCGGCGTGGCATCGCCGATCCGCACCATCTCCATGCGCTGGGCGATGAAGGTGCCGAGCTCGTCCGCGGGCAGCTCGAACGCGCCGGTGTCGCGGCCGTGATACATCAGCGCGATGAAGGGCGGCTTGCCGTCGGCGATCTGGTCCGGCACCGCAAAATATTCGCGGAACGCGCGGTTGATGAATTCGGCCCGGGTCTCGGTATCGAGCAGCACGACGCCGATATCGATCTGGTCGAGCGCGGCCGACAGGCGCGCGGCGGTGGCGTGGCTCTGGCGCTCGGCCGCGAACGTGCCGAGCAACCGCGCACGCATCAGGCCGGTGATGCCAGCGGTGCCGGCGACCGTGATTGCCAGGAGGCCGAGCCGGATCAGATCCGCGTTGCCATAGCCGGAGACGCCGTGATGGTTGAGGAAGAGCAGTGCCGCGCCGATCACCGCGACGGCTGCACTGGTCATGGCCGAGGCGAGGCCCGACAGCGCGCCGGCAAGCGCCACGAGGCAGACCAGCAGCGGCGCAGGCGAGGGAGTGGGGACGAAGCGGTCGAAGAGCATCGCCAGCAGCAGGGTCGCTGCCGTCAGCACTGGACCGGAGATCGCGCGCCATCCGAACCGCATGGCCAGTCTCGCTCCTCCCGCACCGGGTAAGACCGCAACACTGGCGGATCGTTGCGCCGATGCGATGCGATTTCGCGCGATGCGCTTAATGGGCGCTTGCGGCGGAGCGCAAATCTTTCGGATGATTTTAGACCAAATGCGCGTGCCCGAGACGCTGTTGCAGCGCAGGCGCATTCAGCGTCGAGCTGCCCGAGCTCTTACGCATGCCGGTGAAAATCAACAGCGATGCCGCGACCAGGATGGCCGCAGTCAGAGTGATCGCAACGACTACCACAGGTGACTTCATCGACGTCCTGTCGCAATGCCGGTCGGCGCGGGCCGCGCGGCGCCTTGAAGGCTGGTCCAGGATGAAACGGGAATCAGATCGGCAGGCCCATCGCCATGGTCGCCTTGGTCGACATCACCGTCAGAGTGACGATCAGGCACAGCGAGAGTGCGGCGACGGCGAGCGAGGCCGCGACCGCGTTGGTCAGCCGGGAAGACGCGACGGTGGCGGATTGGCCATGAAAGCCTGCCGTGCCGGACGCCCGAATCATGGGTCTAAATCCCTCAACGCGCGAGCGAATCACCGCGACTTTCCACAATTTCCCAGTTTCAACCGGCAATATTGCGGCGGCTGTCGCGCCGAAAGCGGCGACATTGCGGCAAAGGCGACCGTTATGCCCGCTATTTGCCGGAGCGGGGGCAGGCCTGTCAGGCGCCCGCGGCAATGCTGGCGGGGTCGTCGATGTCGGCCGGGCGCCAGTCCATCGTCACGAAGCCGGGCGCAGCTTCCACGCGCTTCAGCCAGTCCCGGACCGCCGGGAAGGTCGAAAGATCGAAGTCGCAGCGGTCGGCGAGGTGGGTGTAGCCGTAGAGCGCGATATCGGCGACCGTGAGCTGGCGGGCGGCGAAATAGGCGTTGGTCTTGAGGTGGTTCTCCATCACCTGGAGCGCGCCATAGCCGCGCTCCATCCAATCCTCCAGCGAATGGGTCTGCAGATCGCGGCCGCCCTTGACCAGCGACAGCCAGAAATAGGCCGCGCCGATATTGGGTTCGAGCGCATGCTGCTCGAAGAACATCCATTGCAGCGCCTCGGCGCGGTCGATGCGGTTCTCCGGTGCGAGCGGCGTGCCGACGGCAACGTACCAGAGGATGGCGTTGGACTCGGCGAGATAGCGGTCGTCGCCGACCTCGAGCAGCGGCACCTGGCCGGACGGGTTCTTCGACAGAAAGTCCGGCGTGCGGCTCTCGCCGCGCAGAATGTCGATCTCGATTGCCTCATAGGGTACGTTGAGCAGCGCCAGCGCAAGGCGGACCTTGTAGCTGTTGCCGGAGAGCTGCATCGAATAGAGCTTGTACATTCTGGGAGTTCGTTTCCGAGGATGGGAAGGCGCGGCGCTGGCTGCCCTGCAGCGCGGCTAGACAATGATGCCGATGCGAATCCGCCGCAAGAGCCGGTCCATAGAAAAACTCGAAAACCCTACCGCACTGCAACGCCACGGAAGATCATTTCCCCGCGACCGTGCAACCGAGATCACGCTTGCATCAGCACACCAATGCGTTGCTCCGCGCAATCGTGAACTCCGCGGACGACTGTGTGCATCGGGCTTAGGGTGCCAGTCTTCCGCGTTGTCATGGCCGGGCCTAGCCGACCGAAGGACGGCGTCGCTTCCGCTCGGCTAGGTCCCGGCCATCCACGCCGCGGCAAGCGGTTCGAAGAATGTGGATGCCCGGGACCCGGCTATCAATTGCTCCGAGGACAAGCCTTGCCGGATATGAGGAATTTGGCCGGCAAAGTTGCGGAACATTGCGGTCAATCGCGCCTCGAAACGCTGGAAATCCGCAAACTTTTGCGAGATCGGGCCGAAGTTTCTTGCGGTGCAGCGGCTCACGTTTTAGGGTGGCTCATTCCCACAATCAGAGTCGTGAGGCCGAGGGCTTCACGACGCTTGTCAGGAGATGACGATGTCCTTCCTTGCCGCTGCGCTCGACCGTGTGAAGCCGTCCGCGACCATCGCGGTCACGGATAAAGCACGCGCGCTGAAAGCGGCGGGCCGCAACGTCATCGGCTTAGGTGCCGGCGAGCCCGACTTCGACACGCCTGCCAACATCAAGCTGGCGGCGATCCGCGCCATCGAGGCCGGCAAGACCAAGTATACCGCGGTCGACGGCATCCCCGAGCTGAAGGAAGCCATCATCGGCAAGTTTCAGCGCGAGAACGGCGTCGCCTACAAGCCGAACCAGATCATTGTCGGCACCGGCGGCAAGCAGGTGCTCTACAACGCGCTGATGGCGACCATCAATCCGGGCGACGAGGTGATCATTCCCGCGCCCTATTGGGTCAGCTATCCCGAAATGGTGGCGCTTGCCGGCGGCGAGCCGGTGCCGGTGGTCTGCACCGCCGCGACCGGCTTCAAGCTCGGGGCCGAGGCGCTCGAGCGCGCGATCACGCCGAAGACCAAATGGGTGATCCTGTGCTCGCCGTCGAACCCGACCGGTGCAGCCTATACTAAGGCCGAGCTGAAGGCGCTCACCGACGTGCTGGTCAAGCATCCGCATGTCTGGGTGATGACCGACGACATGTACGAGCACCTCGTCTATGACGACTTCCAGTTCACCACGGTGGCGCAGGTCGAGCCGAGCCTCTACGACCGCACGCTCACGGTGAATGGCGTGTCGAAGGCCTATTGCATGACCGGCTGGCGCATCGGCTATGCCGGCGGCCCGGCGCAGCTGATCAAGGCGATGTCGACCATCCAGTCGCAATCGACCTCGAACCCGTGCTCGATCGCGCAATGGGCCTCGGTGGAAGCGCTGAACGGTCCGCAGGACTTCATCCCCGCCAACAACAAGGTGTTCAAGGAGCGCCGCGACCTCGTCGTCTCCATGCTCAACCAGGCAAATGGCATCGAGTGTCCGCGTCCCGAGGGTGCGTTCTACGTCTATCCGTCCTGCGCCGGCACCATCGGCAAGACCGCGCCGTCGGGCAACGTGATCAGCAATGACGAGACGTTCGTCACCGAGCTGCTGGAGACCGAAGGCGTCGCCGTGGTGCAGGGGTCGGCCTTCGGCCTCGGACCTGCGTTCCGCATCTCCTATGCGACGAAGACCTCGGATCTCGAAGACGCCTGCAAGCGCATCCAGCGCTTCTGCGGTAATCTGCGCTGAGCCTCAACGAATTGAAAAGGCCCGCCTCCGGCGGGCCTTTTTATTGTTTGCACGCTTATCGCCGTGCGCGATCTGGCACCACCACGGCTCTTGTGGCATAGACCATCATGCGCCACGAGTAGGGCGTGCCTCTGCACGCATCACATTCATCGCCGGAGACGTTTCATGCGCCGTTCGTTCCTCCTCGCCGGGCTCACCGCCGCAAGCCTCGTTGTCTTCGTCGCTGCTGCCAGCGCGCAGCAACGGATGACGCGGATCGGTGTGCTCGAATGCCGCGGCGGCGCCAGCGTCGGCTTCATCGTGGGATCGGTGACTCATCTCGGCTGCGTGCTGCGCGCCGACGGTCTGCCCGACGACCGCTACGTCGCGACGATTCGCAAAGTCGGCCTCGACATCGGCATCACCCAGGAGACGGCGCTCGCCTGGGGCGTGTTCGCGCCGGTCGACCGGCTCGGCCCTGGCGACCTCTCCGGCAATTACGCGGGCGCGCAGGGCAGCGCCTCGGTCGGCGTCGGCCTTGGTGGCAACGTGCTGGTCGGCGGCTCCAACAATTCGATCGCGCTCCAGCCGCTCAGCGTGCAGGGCCAGGTCGGCCTCAACGTCGCCGCGGGTCTGGAGAGCCTGGAACTTCGTCCGGGGCGCTGAGCCGCCGTCAATTCTAATTGACTGAGCCGGCTACGAGACTCGCGTTCACCTCTCCTCCGGGAGAGGTGAATACCGACGACGCACCGCAGCGACGTTTGATGCTTGCCAAATCTTGGGGACGGGCAGACCATCTGCGTTTGCCGACCCAATCATGGGCCGAGCTCCACAAAAAGGAGGCGGCGAATGGGACAAGACGTCAGAAGTCCCCGAGGTCCACGGTGCATCGCGCTGGTGGGCCCATTCCAAAGCGGTAAAACCACACTTCTCGAAGCAATTCTGGCGCGAACGGGCGCGATCCCGCGCGCCGGCAGCGTCGATGCCGGAACTTCCGTCGGCGACGCCACGCCAGAGGCCCGTGATCACAAGATGACCGTCGGGCTGACTGCCGCCACCACGAGTTTCATGGGCGACAGCTACACCTTCCTCGACTGTCCCGGTTCCGTCGAATTCGCCCACGACATGCGCGCCGTGTTGCCCGCGGTCGATGCCGCGGTCGTGGTCTGCGAGGCCGACGAGAAGAAGCTGCCGCAGCTTCAGATCATCCTGCGCGAGCTGGAGGAGCTGAAGATCCCGCGTTTCCTGTTCCTCAACAAGATCGACCGCGCCAGCGAGCGCATCCGCGAGACGCTCGCAATGCTGCAGCCCGCCTCGTGCGTGCCGCTGGTGCTGCGCCAGATTCCGATCTGGAACGGCGAGCTGATCGAGGGCTTCGTCGATCTCGCGTTGGAGCGCGCCTTCGTCTATCGCGAGCACAAGGCCTCCGAGGTGATCGCGCTCGAAGGCGGCAATCTCGACCGCGAGAAGGAGGCGCGCTTCTCGATGCTGGAGAAGCTCGCCGATCACGACGATGCGCTGATGGAGCAGCTGCTCGAAGACATCCAGCCGCCGCGCGATGCCGTGTTCGACGACCTTGCCCGCGAATTACGCGAAGGACTGATCTGTCCGGTGCTGCTGGGCGCCGCCGCGCGCGAAAACGGCGTGCTGCGTCTGATGAAAGCGCTGCGCCACGAGGCGCCCGGCGTTGCGGAGACCGCAAAACGTCTCGGCGTTCCCGACACCAAGGATGCGCTCGGCTACGTCTTCAAGACGCTGCATTCGCAGCACGGCGGCAAGCTGTCGCTGACGCGGCTGCTCGCCGGCCATCTCGACGATGGTGCCACGCTACAATCCGCCGCCGGTGGCGCGGGGCGCATCTCCGGCATCCTCGCCGTCAACGGCGCCTACGATACCAAGCGTGCCTCGGCCGAAGCCGGCGACACCGTGGCGCTCGCCAAGCTCGATCCCGTAAAGACCGGCGACACCGTCTCGAGCGGTAAAACACCGCCGGCTGCGCTCGTTGCCGTAGAGCCGACGCCGCCGGTGCTCGCGATCTCGATCGCGGCCACAGATCGCAAGGACGACGTGAAGCTCGGCCAGGCGATGGCCCGGCTGCACGAGGAGGATCCCTCGCTGGTCGTCGTGCAGAACGCCCAGACCCACGATACCGTGCTGTGGGGCCAGGGCGAGATGCATCTGCGCGTCGCCGGCGAGCGGCTGCGCGACCGCTTCGGCGTCAAGGTCACCTCGCATCCGCCCGCGATCGGCTATCAGGAGACCATCCGCAAGCCGATCACCCAGCGCGGGCGTCACAAGAAGCAGTCCGGCGGTCATGGCCAGTTCGGCGACGTCGTGCTCGACATCAGGCCGCTGCCGCGCGGCGACGGCTTCAAGTTCGCCGAGAAGGTGGTCGGCGGCGCGGTGCCGCGCAACTACATCCCGGCGGTGGAGGAAGGCGTCGTCGATGGGCTGGCGCGCGGCCCGCTCGGTTTCCCCGTCACCGACGTGGAGGTGACGCTGACCGACGGCTCCTATCACAGCGTCGACTCGTCGGACCTCGCCTTCCGCACGGCGGCGCGGGTCGGGCTCAACGAGGGCCTGCCGCAATGCCAGCCGGTGTTGCTCGAGCCGATCCACATGGTCGAGATCGTCTGCCCGACCGACGCCACCGCCAAGATCAATGCGATCCTGTCGGCACGGCGTGGCCAGATCCTCGGCTTCGACACCCGCGACGGCTGGAGCGGCTGGGACTGCGTTCGCGCCATGATGCCTGAAGCCGAAATCGGCGAACTCATCGTCGAGCTGCGCTCGGCCACCGCCGGCGCCGGCAGCTTCACCCGCCAGTTCGACCACATGGCCGAAGTGACCGGCCGCGCCGCCGACCAGATCATCGCCGCCCATCAGAACGCGGCGTGATCCCTAAGGAAGGTAATGGCCTCTCACTCCCTCTCCCTGTTCTTCACGGGGAGAGGGTGGGATGAGGGGCTGCCTCCGCGGATGCGGCATTTCATTGAGCCGAACCCGCGCCCAACCTCCGTCATTGCGAGCGACTTGTCCGCCGTAGCTCGAAGAGCGAAGGCGGAAGCGAAGCAATCCAGAATGTCTCTGCGGAGGCGGTCTGGATTGCTTCGTCGCAAAGAGCTCCTCGCAATGACGAAGGAGGCAGATGGGGCAGCCCATAAAGTCCTTGCGCTCGACCCCAAATGACGTATTTTACATCATTGTATATGTCCCAGATATCATTTATAGGCTCTGATACGTGAGGCCACGGTGATCACGTCGTTCCAGATGCGGGCAGCGCGGGCGCTGCTCGGCATTGACCAGAAAACCCTGGCCGAGCTCGCCGGCGTTTCGCTGCCGACCATCCAGCGGATGGAAGCCAGCACCGGCAATGTTCGCGGCGTGGTCGAGACCCTGATCAAGGTGGTCGAGGCGTTCGATCGGGCCGGCGTCGAGCTGATCGGTGAGCAGGCGCGCAGCGACAGCGGCGGGCGCGGCGTTCGCCTCAAGGAGCCGGGGCCGCCGCGGCGGGTGGGGGCATGATCGGGCATTGATCATGCTCGGGATCAGGATGGGTTAGCGCATCGTCGCACCTCGGCAACACGGGACGCACGATGCTTCGGAGCATCGTGGGCATGAGCATCACAAGCGATCAAGCGGGCCAACTGCATCAGCTTCGCCGGCCGACCTTTGTCGAATTGTATTTGCCAAAGCTCGTCACCGTCTGGCGTGAGGGATACGGCGTCGCGGACTTTCGCGCCGACGTCTTCGCCGGCCTCACCGTCGCGATCGTGGCACTGCCGCTGTCGATGGCGATCGCGATCGCCTCGGGCGTGACACCGGACCGCGGCCTCTACACCGCCGTCGTCGGCGGCTTCATCGTGTCCCTGCTCGGCGGCAGCCGCTTCCAGATCGGCGGACCCGCGGGCGCTTTCATCGTCCTGGTTGCGGTGACGGCCGAGCGGCACGGCGTCGACGGCGTGATCCTCGCCACCATGATGGCGGGGCTGTTCCTGGTCGCCGCGGGCCTATTGCGGGTCGGCACCTACATCAAGTTCATTCCCTATCCCGTCACCGTCGGCTTCACCGCCGGCATCGCCGTCATCATCTTTGCGAGCCAGCTCCGCGATCTCGGCGGGATCACGCTTGCCGGGAAAGAGCCCAGCGAATTCGTTCCCAAGCTCGTTGCGCTCGCCGGCGGCCTCAACACCATCAATCCGTCCGCGGTCGCGGTCGCGATCGGCAGCATCGCCATCATCGCCGCCTTGCGGCGCTGGCGGCCGTCCTGGCCCGGCATCCTGATCGCGGTTGCGCTCGCGGCGGTCGCCAGCGCCGTGCTGTCGCTGCCGGTCGAGACCATCGGCTCGCGCTTCGGCGGCATTCCGCGCGAGCTGCCCTCGCCGGCGCTGCCCGCGTTCTCGCTGGAGAAGGCAAGGGCGGTGCTGCCGGATGCGATTGCGTTCGCGCTGCTGGCGGCCATCGAATCGCTGCTGTCGGCCGTCGTGGCCGACGGCATGACCGGTCGCCGTCATCGCTCCAATTGCGAGCTGGTGGCGCAAGGCGTCGCCAATATCGGCTCGGTGCTGTTCGGCGGCATCTGCGTCACCGGGCTGATTGCGCGCACCGCCACCAACATCCGGGCCGGCGCGCGCGGTCCGCTCGCGGGCATGCTGCATTCGGTCTTCCTGCTGCTGTTCATGCTGATCGCGGCGCCGCTCGCAAGCTACATTCCGCTCGCCGCGCTCGCCTCCGTGCTCGTCGTGGTGGCCTGGACCATGGCGGAGAAGCAGGAATTCGCGACGCTCCTGCGCTCATCATGGGGCGATGCCGTCGTGCTGCTCGCAACCTTCCTGCTCACGATCTTCCGCGATCTGACCGAAGGCATTCTGGTCGGCTTCGCGCTCGGCGCGGTGCTGTTCATCCATCGCATGGCGGAGATGACGGGCATCGAGGAGCGCACGCCGCTGGTGGTCCCCGATCGCCCCGATGACAGCAACGGTGCGCGCGTTCCCTACGATTCCGCGCTGGCGGTCGACCGCGACGTGCTGGTCTATCGCATCACCGGTGCGTTCTTCTTCGGCGCCGCCTCCGCGATCGGAGGCGTGCTCGACGGCGTCGCCGACCGGCGCAAGGCCTTCGTGGTCGATTTCGCCGCGGTGCCGTTCCTGGACTCCACCGCGGCGAACGTGCTCGGGCGCGTCGCCGCCAAGGCCCACCGCCAGGGCATCAGGCTGTTCATCACGGGGGCATCGCCGGCGGTTCGCCGCGCCCTGCTCACCCATGGCGTGACGCCGCCGCGCGCGCGCTATCGCCAGAGCCTCGAGCGCGCGATTGCCGACATCAAGGGCCGCGCAACGCAGCCCGAGGCCGATGAGGTTGCCGCGAGCTGACGGCGCCGTGGCGATGCGGCGCTCGTGCGCTTGACAGAGCCTTCGGGACGCGAAATGGATCGCCTTCCACATCGCTTGAGGAAGGATGACGTGACCAGGGCTCCCGCCGCTTGTCTGATCGGATGGCCGGCGGCGCATTCGCGCTCGCCGCTGATTCATCATTACTGGCTGCGCACGCTCGGGATCGAGGGCGGCTATGTCATCGAGGCGGTTCCGCCCGAGAACCTGCGCGACTTCGTACTGCGGCTGTCGCTGCGCGGCTTTGTCGGCGCCAACGTCACCATCCCGCACAAGGAGGGCGTGCTGGCGCTGTCGAAACCCGATGCGCGCGCAACGGCCGTCGGCGCGGCCAACACGTTGTGGTTCGAAGATGGCGAACTGCACGCGACCAACACCGACGTCGAAGGCTTCATCGGCAATCTCGACGCCAGCGCGCCCGGCTGGGATGCGGCTGAGGAGGCGCTTGTGCTCGGGGCCGGCGGCTCCTCGCGCGCTGTCGTGTTCGGGCTGCGCGAGCGGGGCATCAAGCGCATCCATCTCGCCAATCGCACCATCGCGCGGGCGGAGACGCTGGCGAAACAGTTCGGGCCGAACGTGCACCCCATTGCATGGGATGCGATCAACGACGTCCTGCCGCGTGCAAAACTTCTCGTGAACACGACCTCGCTCGGCATGCATGGCCAGCCTTCACTCGATGTCGATGTTGCGCGCCTGCCGCAGGCGGCCGTGGTCGCCGATCTCGTCTATGTTCCGCTGGTGACGCCGCTGCTTGCGGCAGCGAAGGCGCGCGGCCTGAGGACGGCCGACGGGCTCGGCATGCTGCTGCACCAGGCGGTGCGCGGCTTCGAGCTGTGGTTCGGCCAGCGGCCGGAGGTCACCGCCGAGCTGCGCGCGCTGGTCGAGGCCGATCTCACAAAGACTTGAGTGAATAGCGCGGCTGTTCCGGAGTTCTCCCTCCGTGGGGATAACCGGAGACCGTCATGCCTGTTCAATGTGCAACTTTCACACGTCCACTTCTCGCCGTCGCAATGGTGGCCCTCTCGACCTACTGCGCCTTCGCCCAAAAACCGCCGGTGCCGACGCGCGTGCGCGGCACGATCGAGAGCGTCAATGGCGACACCATGCAGGTCAAGTCGCGCAGCGGCGAAGACGTCAAGCTTCACATTGCCTCTGACGTGAACGTCGCAGGCATCACCAAGATTTCACTCGCCGACATCAAGCCGGGTTCGTTCATTGGTGCGACCACCGTGCCTGGACCGGACGGTGGCCAGAATGCGGTCGAGGTCCACGTGTTTCCGGAGAGCATGCGCGGCACCGGCGAGGGCTCGCGGCCCTGGGACCTCAAGCCCAACTCCAGCATGACCAATGCGACGGTCGCCGAGAGCGTGGTCGGCAATGACGGCCACACGCTGCTGGTCAAGTACAAGGACGGCGAGAAGAAGGTATTCGTCGCCGACAACACCCCGGTGGTCACTTATGTGCCGGGCGAGAAGTCCGATCTCAAAGCCGGCGCCAAGATCATCGCCTTCACGAAGCAATTGCCGGACGGCTCCTTCGAGACCAACCGCGTCGGCGTCGGCCGCGACGGCGTCACGCCGCCGATGTGAGCGGAGCTGCAGTTACACACCCAGTGTCGTCCCGGATCGGCGCGCGCTTAGGGCGCGCTTGTCCGGGACGACGGCTGTGTTTGACGCGACGGTTTCGCCTCACACCGCAATGACGTGATCGTCGATCTCGTCGATCCTGTTGACGCCGCACAGGCCCATGGTGGTGAGCAGCTCTTTCTGGATGATGTCGATCGCCTTGGCGACGCCGGCCTGGCCGCCGGCCCCTAAGCCATAGGCGTAGGCGCGGCCGATCATGCAGGATTTTGCGCCGAGCGCGAGCGCGCGCATCACGTCCTGGCCGGAGCGGATGCCGCCGTCGAACATGATCTCCATCTTCTCGCCGACCGCGTCCGCAATTTCGGGCAGCACCTCGATCGAGGACGGCGCGCCGTCGAGCTGCCGGCCGCCATGGTTGGAGACGACGAGAGCCTGCGCGCCGGTCTTGGCGGCTTCCTCGGCGTCCTCGACGTCGAGGATGCCCTTGATGATGAGCTTGCCCGGCCAGATGCTCCGGACCCACTCGACGTCCTTCCAGCTCAAGGAGGTGTCGAACTGCGATGCGGTCCATTCGGCGAGGCGATTGAGATCCTCGGTGTTCTTCACGTGGCCGGCGATGTTGCCGAAGGTGCGGCGCTTGCCTTGCAGCACGCCGGAGACCCAGGCCGGCTTGCTGGCGAAATCCAGAAGCTTCGATAGCGACCATTCCGGCGGCACCGTCATGCCGTTCTTGATGTCGGCGTGGCGCTGGCCGATCACCTGCAGGTCGACGGTGAGCACCAGCGCGCTGCACTTGGCCGCGATGGCGCGCTGGATCAGATCCTTGATGAAGCCGCGGTCCTTCATGACGTAGAGCTGGAACCAGAACGGCTTCTCGACATTGGCGGCGATGTCCTCGATCGAGCAGATCGACATGGTCGATTGCGTGAACGGAATACCGGCGGCCTGCGCGGCGCGGCAGGCATGGATCTCGCCGTCGCCATGCTGCATGCCGAGCAAGCCGACAGGCGCCAGGATCAGCGGCATGGTCGAGGGCTCGCCGAGGATAGTGGTCGAGGTGTCGCGCTTGGAGACGTCGACCAGGATGCGCTGGCGGAACTTGATCGCCTGCATGTCCTCGCGGTTGGCGCGCAGCGTCTCCTCGGCATAGGAGCCGCGGTCGCAATAGTCGAAGAACGCCTTCGGCACGCGGCGCTTATGCAGCGCGCGAAGATCGTCGATACAGGTGATGTGCTTCATGATCGTTTCCCCGGCCCGTCTTGCATCGGATGATTTCGGGGTCATCTAGCATGGTTAGATGCACAGCCAAATCGTTTGAGAGGAGGGCGCCATGACGAGGCCGCACGCCGCACCTTCGCCGGAAGAGATCAAGGAGAAGCGCGACCTCGAGGAAGCGCTGGAAGAGGGCCTGGAAGAGACCTTTCCGGCCTCCGATCCCGTCAATGTCACCCAGCCACCGCCGAGCCGCGGCGACGGCCATGTGAAGCGCACCGGCTAGGGCCGGGTTCCATCCCGTTCCGGCTTCCCTGCAGGGAAATATAGTGTTAACAATACGTTATCGGGCACGCGGCGGGCCCGGTTCCGTAATGATTCATCATATTTTTTGAAGCCAAGTTAGCCGCGATGGTTTTATAAGAGCTCAGCAAATCAGGGATGCGGGGCCTTTTCGGGCAGCCCGTGGTTGTCGAGGGGACCCCTGATTGTTGCCTGGGGGACGATATGAGCCGCAAATATTTCGGGACGGACGGGATTCGGGGCCGCGCCAACGGACTGATCACGCCGGAGCTCGCGCTCAAGGTCGGCCAAGCCGCAGGCCTCGCATTCCAGCGCGGCGACCACCGCCACCGCGTCGTGATCGGCAAGGACACCCGCCTGTCCGGCTACATGATCGAATATGCGATGGTCGCTGGCTTCACCTCGGTCGGCATGGACGTGCTGCTGGTCGGCCCGATGCCGACGCCGGCGGTCGCAATGCTGACCAAGTCGATGCGCGCCGATCTCGGCGTGATGATCTCGGCTTCGCACAATCTGTTCGAGGACAACGGCATCAAGCTGTTCGGCCCGCAGGGCTTCAAGCTCTCCGACGACGTCGAGAGGCAGATCGAGCAGCTGCTCGACGAATCCCTCGACAAGCGGCTCGCGCAGAGCGCGAGCTTGGGCCGCGCCCGCCGCATCGACGGCGTGCACGACCGCTACATCGAATTCGCCAAGCGCACGCTGCCGCGCGATCTGTCGCTGGATGGCTTGCGCGTCGTGATCGATTGCGCCAACGGCGCCGCCTACAAGGTGGTGCCAGAAGCGCTGTGGGAATTGGGCGCCGACGTCGTTCCGATCGGCGTCGAGCCCGACGGCTTCAACATCAACAAGGAATGCGGCTCGACCTCGCCGGAAGCGCTGTCGAAGAAGGTCCGCGAGATGCGCGCCGATATCGGCATCGCGCTCGACGGTGACGCCGATCGCGTCATCCTGGTCGACGAGCGCGGTCATCTCGTCGACGGCGACCAGCTGCTCGCGGTGATCGCGCAGAGCTGGAAGGAAGACGGCCGGCTGTCGCGGCCGGGCATCGTCGCGACCGTGATGTCCAATCTCGGCCTCGAGCGCTTCCTGAACGGGCAGGGGCTCGACCTCGTCCGCACGCCGGTCGGCGACCGCTACGTGCTCGAGCAGATGCTGAACGGCGGCTACAATCTCGGCGGCGAGCAGTCCGGCCACATCATCCTGTCCGACTACGCTACCACCGGCGACGGCTTCGTTGCGGCCTTGCAGGTGCTGGCGGTGGTGCAGAAGCTGCGCCGTCCCGTGTCCGAAGTTTGCCACCGCTTCGATCCGCTGCCGCAGATCCTGAAGAACGTCCGCCACAAGGGCGGCAAGCCGCTCGACGATTCCGACGTCAAGTCGGCGATCTCCGACGGCGAGAAGCGCCTCAACGGCTGCGGCCGCCTCCTGATCCGCTCCTCCGGAACCGAACCCGTGATCCGCGTCATGGGCGAGGGCGAGGACCGCATCCTGGTCGAGGACGTCGTCGATACCATCGTCTCCGCGCTCGGACAGGCGGCGGCTTAAGGTCTTCCTTCTCCCGCACTGGCGTAGGGTGGGCAAAGCGAAGCGTGCCCACCGCTTCTGTTGCAGTTTTGGATAGATGGTGGGCACGGCGCAAGTGCGCCTTTGCCCACCCTACGATTCCGGACTCGCGGAGAGGGTAAGACAAGCTGCGTAGATCTATCTTTTCATCTTTCTCGCGGCCAACGCCGTCGGTGCGTTTCTCGGTGGTCCCTTGGGCGACCGCTTCGGCCGCAAGATCGCGATTCCTGCCCAGGCTGCCGCGGCACGCGCGTTAACACATCCTCTCTCGCCGCGTTGCGGTTTCACACATCGTTAGGAAATGCGGCGAGGTCGTCGCATTTGGCGCGGCATTCTTGCAACGCTGGCGCGGCGCGCGCGTGTATGGTGAGAAAAAATCAACCTTAAAAATTAGGGTTAAGTGGCGCTTAAACATTTGCTGCCATCGTCCGGGTCGTGAGTTTCTAGAACGTGGGGCGTCTGCATTTTTGCCTCACCGGCCATAAGGACGAAGCCAAATGCGTAGCGTTAAGTCTCTCCTTGCCGCGGGTGCGGCAACCCTGATCTCGTCGATGGCGTTCGCCGCTGATATGCCGATCGCGGCTCCGCCTCCGATGTACGCGCCGCCGGCTCCGCCCGCCGACTTCGGTGGCTGGTATCTCCGCGGCGACATCGGCATGACCAACCAGAGCGCCAAGCGCATCGACGGCAACGTAGCGCCTGGGTTTACGAAGACGACGGAGGGACTCGGCTTCGACTCGTCGCCGTTGTTCGACCTCGGTGTCGGCTATCGCTTCAACAACTGGTTTCGTGCGGACGTGATCGGCCAGTACCGGGGCAAGGCTAATCTGCATGGTGCCGACAACGTCATTGGGCCCGGCTTCGTCGGCTCCAACAATTACAGCGGCAGCAAGTCCGAGTGGGTCGTCATGGCCAACGCCTATGTCGATCTCGGCACGTGGTGGTGCATCACTCCGTTCGTCGGTGCCGGTGTCGGCGGCTCCTACAACAAGATCAGCGGCTTCCGTGATGACGGCGTGTCATTCAGCGGCGGCACCCTGTCCAACAGCGTCGCCTACTTCGCCGACAACGGAAAGTGGAACTTCGCCTGGGCCGCCCACGCCGGTCTCGCCTACAAGGTCAATCCCGGCTTCACCGTCGAACTGGCCTACAGCTACATGGACCTCGGCGACGCCGCGCCCGGCAACTTCCGCTTGTTCGACAACAGCGCCTCGGGCCCGACCTCGATCAAGATCAAGGACATCACCTCGCACGACGTCAAGCTCGGCGTGCGCTGGGATCTCAGCAGCCCGCCGGTCTATGCGCCGCCGCCGCTGGTCACCAAGGGCTGATCGTCAGCCTCATCGCTTAAGACGTCTTAACGGCGCGGGTTCATCCCGCGCCATTTTGCTTTGCGGATTTTTCATGGCGCGACAGCGACGAACGCGCCTGACGCAACCATTGGTTAAGGTTAACAGGCGATGATCATCGCAACAGTTCGAGTCCGATGGAGCGTTGCGATGCGTAGGCTGATGGTGGCGGCGGCGATGTTGGGGACGGTGTCTGCCGCGCACGCGGCCGACATGCCGGACCTGCCGATCCTGCGCGGCAGCTTCACCGACGGTCTGAGCACCTCCACAGTCAACTGGCAAGGTTTCTATGTTGGCGGTCAGGCCGGCTACGGGTCCTCGGACGAAAACTTCAGCGGCACGAACGCCAACATGCTTGCTGCCCTGCTCGACCATAACGTCATCCAGCAGATGCAGGTCTCGGATTGGAATCTCGGGCTTGGCAAGCAATCGAGCCGCGCCGGCGGTTACGGCGCCTTCTTCGGATACAATATGCAGTGGGAAGACGCCGTCATTGGCCTCGAGGTGAGCTATCTGCACGGCTCGTATGGCGGCTCATCCAAAGCATTCAAAGAGCTGGTCAGCGGAACTACGCTTTCCGATGGCGCCTTCCACGATGTTGCGGTGACTTCGTCGGCCGCGATCTCGATCTCGGACATGGCGACCTTCCGTGCACGCGCAGCCTATGCTTGGGGCTGCTTCCTGCCCTACGTCTTCGGCGGCTTCGCGCTCGGCAAGGCTGATATCTCACGCTCCGTCCTGGTCACTGACGCGGTCAGCGCTACCGGAGCTACTTGGGTGCCGCTGCAACCCTTGTCGGCGGACGACACCGCGCACAATCACCTGATCTACGGCTACACCGCCGGCCTCGGCGTGGACGTCAACCTGGTCGGCGGCCTCTTCATGCGCGCCGAGTGGGAATACATTCGCTTCACCTCCCAGGTCGACACCAGCATCAACACCGTCCGCGCTGGCCTCGGCTACAAGTTCTGATCTTGTGCGTCGGGGCAATTGACACGCCGGGTCCGTCCTGATGCTCTGTCGCTCAAAAGCAGGGCGGCAGCGATGCAGATCTACGGTGACAGCAATTCCGGCAATTGTCTGAAGGTGAAGTGGGTCTGCGACAAGCTCGCGCTGCCCTACCAGTGGATTGAAATCGACACAAGCAAGGGCGAGACCCGCACGCCGCAATTTCTGAAGATGAACGGCGCCGGTCAGGTGCCGACCGTCGCGTTCGACGACGGCCGCACCCTGGCGCAATCCAATGCCATCATCCGCTATCTCGCCCGCGACACCGCGCTCGTTCCGCGCGACGCCTTCGTTGCCGCCAAGATGGACGAATGGCTGTTCTGGGAGCAGTACAGCCACGAGCCCTATATCGCGGTGTGCCGCTTCCTCCTGGTCTATCTCGGCAAGACGGCATCCGAGCTCGACCCCGAGAAGGTCAAGCGCGGCTATGCGGCGCTCGACCGCATGGAGCAGCATCTTTCGGTCAGCCGCTTCTTCACTGGTGAGGCGGTTTCGCTCGCGGATGTCTCGCTGCTCGCCTATACCCGCGTTGCGCATGAGGGCGGGTTCGATCTTGCTCGCCATGCGGCCGTCCGTCGCTGGATCGGCGAGGCCGAGGCGTTTCTCGGCCTTGCGCCGGCGCGCTGAGCCTGGAGTATAACGCGCATGAACGCCGAAGCCGTTTCCATTCGCCCCGCGCGCCGCGACGATGTCGCCGCGATCGTGGCGATGCTCGCCGATGATCATCTCGGACGCGGGCGTGAGCGCGTCGAGGATCCGCTGCCCGCCGCCTATTACGAGGCATTCGCGCGGGTTGAGCGCGATCCGAATCTGACGCTCGTGGTCGCCGAGAGCGAGGGCAGGGTGGTCGGCTGCCTGCAACTCGCGATCCTGCCCGGCATCAGCTCGCAAGGCGGCGTGCGCGGCCTGCTCGAAGACGTCCGCGTTGCTTCCGGTTGTCGCAGCCGCGGCATCGGCGAGCGATTGGTGCAATGGGCGATCGCGGAAGCGAAATCACGCGGCTGTAATCTGGTCGAACTGCTGACGCATCAGACGCGCGTCGATGCGCAGCGCTTCTACACGCGGCTTGGATTCGCTGCGAGTCATGTGGGCATGACTGTCCGCTTTTGAGGCAGCTGGTCGCGAGCGTTGCGCAATCAGCACATTCGGATCGCGCATTCGTTCATCTTAAGAGCTGATAAACTACCCGCCCGTCGTTCATGTTTGTACAGGAACGAACGGTGCTACGGCAGCGTCGGACACCGAGCTCGGTCGGTTCGGGGATTTCGATGACAAGCTATTCGATGATCAAGGTCGGCAACGACTACGTCGTGCAGGCCAATGACAAATGCATTTTGAAGGTCGGCAGCCGCCGCAAAGCCGCGCAATTGATCAGCGAGGCCACGGACTTGCTGAATGCGCTCGCTGCCGTCGAATCCCCTGATATCGCCCCAGAGGCGCCTTCACTCCCCCGTGAGACGCCGGAACTTCCTTGACTGGTCTGCCCGATTCCCGTATCAGCCGCGGCGGGACACCTCCCCCCAACGGGAGGCTTACTATCTGGAAGGGTAGACATGACTGTAGCGAAGCCCGTTTCGCGGCCGAACGTGCCGCATTTCTCCTCCGGCCCCTGCGCCAAGCGCCCCGGCTGGAACGCCCAAAATCTCAAGGACGCAGCCCTCGGCCGCTCGCATCGCGCGAAGATCGGCAAGACGAAGCTCAAGCTCGCGATCGATCTGACGCGCGAAGTGCTCGAGGTCCCCGCCGATTACCGCATCGGCATCGTGCCGGCCTCCGATACCGGCGCGGTAGAGATGGCGCTGTGGTCGCTGCTCGGTGCGCGGCCCGTCACCACGATCGCCTGGGAATCCTTCGGCGAAGGCTGGGTCAGCGACATCGTCAAGGAATTGAAGCTCAAGGACGTCACCAAGCTGAACGCAGCCTATGGTGAGATCCCCGACCTCTCCAAGGTGGATCCAAAGAGCGACGTCGTCTTCACCTGGAACGGCACCACCTCAGGCGTGCGCGTGCCGAACGCGGACTGGATCAGCGCTAACCGCGAAGGGCTCACGATCTGCGACGCCACCTCGGCCGCTTTCGCGCAGCCGCTCGATTTCGCAAAACTCGACGTCGTCACCTTCTCCTGGCAGAAGGCGCTCGGCGGCGAGGCCGCGCACGGCATGCTGATCCTCTCGCCCCGCGCGGTGGAACGGCTCGAGACCTACAAGCCGGCCTGGCCGCTGCCAAAAATCTTCCGCATGACCAAGGGCGGCAAGATCAACGAAGGCATCTTCGTCGGCGAGACCATCAACACGCCCTCGATGCTCTGCGTCGAGGATTATCTCGATGCGCTGAACTGGGCCAAGTCGATCGGCGGCCTCAAGGCGCTGATCGCGCGTGCCGACGCCAACACCAAGGTGCTCGCCGACTGGAAGGCGAAGACGCCGTGGATCGACTTCCTGGCGAAGGATCCTTCGATCCGCTCCAACACCTCGGTGTGCCTGAAGTTCACCGATCCCGCCATCACCTCGCTCTCCCAGGACGCGCAGGCCGACTTCTCGAAGAAGCTGGTCGCGCTGGTCGAGAAGGAAGGCGCCGGCTTCGACTTCGCCTATTACCGCGATGCGCCGGCCGGCCTGCGCATCTGGTGCGGCGCCACTGTCGAGGCCAAGGACGTCGAGCTGCTGACGCAGTGGATCGACTGGGCCTTTGCCGAGACCAAGGCCGCTCTGCCCAAGGCGGCGTGAGTTTCTTTTTCGCCTCTCCCCGTTCTTACGGGGAGAGGCCGGATTGCGCAGCAATCCGGGTGAGGGGCTCTCTCCGCTTGCACCTTCGCCTGTGGCTGCCCCTCACCCCAACCCTCTCCCCGTAAGAACGGGGAGAGGGGGAAGACAAAGGCTCCTCATTCAATTCCGGCCATCGCAGGCCGATCCTCCCGTTAGGGAAGGCGAAGGATCATCCCCATGACCAAACCCAAAGTTCTCATTTCCGACGCGCTCTCGCCCGCAGCCGTGCAGATCTTCAAAGACCGCGGCGTCGAGGTCGACTTCCAGCCCAATCTCGGCAAGGACAAGGACAAGCTCGCCGAGATCATCGGCAATTATGACGGCCTCGCGATCCGCTCCGCGACGAAAGCGACCGCCAAGATCCTCGACAAGGCCACGAAGCTGAAGGTGATCGGCCGCGCCGGCATCGGCGTCGACAATGTCGAGATTCCCGCCGCCACGGCGAAGGGCATCATCGTGATGAACACGCCGTTCGGCAATTCGATCACGACCGCCGAGCACGCCATCACCCTGATGCTGGCGCTCGCCCGCGAGATCCCACAGGCCGACGCCTCGACCCAGGCCGGCAAGTGGGAGAAGAACCGCTTCATGGGCGTCGAGATCACCGGCAAGGTGTTAGGCGTCGTCGGCTGCGGCAATATCGGCTCGATCGTCGCCGACCGCGCGCTCGGCCTGCGCATGAAGGTGATCGCGTTCGATCCGTTCCTGTCGCCGGAGCGCGCCAAGGACATCGGCGTCGAGAAGGTCGATCTCGACGATCTCCTCAAGCGCGCCGACTTCATCACGCTGCACACCCCGCTCACCGAGAAGACCAGGAACATCATCGATGCGGCCGCGATCGCCAAGATGAAGAAGGGCGTGCGCCTGATCAACTGCGCCCGCGGCGGCCTCGTCGACGAGCAGGCCGTGGTCGATGCGCTCAATTCCAAGCACATCGCCGGCGCCGCCTTCGACGTCTTCGTCGAGGAGCCCGCGACTTCCAACGTGCTGTTCGGCCATCCCAACGTGATCTGCACGCCGCATCTCGGCGCCTCCACCACCGAAGCGCAGGAGAACGTCGCGCTCCAGGTCGCCGAGCAGATGTCGGACTATCTGCTCACCGGTGCGATCTCGAACGCGGTCAACTTCCCCTCGATCACCGCGGAAGAGGCGCCGAAGCTGAAGCCGTTCATCGCGCTCGCCGAGAAGCTCGGCTCCTTCGCCGGCCAGCTCACCGAGAGCGGCATCCTCAAGGTCGAGATCACCTATGAAGGCCACGTCGCCGAGATGAAGATCAAGGCGATCACCTCCGCGGTGCTGTCGGGCCTGCTGCGGCCGATGCTGGGCGAGGTCAACGTGGTGTCCGCGCCCGTCGTCGCCAAGGAGCGCGGCATGGTGGTGGACGAGATCGTGCGCGCCGCGCAGAGTGACTACGAAAGCCTGATCACCGTCACGGTGGCGACGGAGCGCCAGGAGCGCTCGGTCTCCGGCACCGTGTACCATGACGGCAAGCCGCGATTGGTCGACGTCAAGGGCATCCGCGTCGACGCCGAGTTCGGCAAGTCGATGATCTACGTGACCAACGAGGACAAGCCGGGTTTCATCGGCAAGTTCGCGAGCCTGCTCGGCGATGCCAAGATCAACATCGCGACCTTCCATCTCGGCCGCGTCGCCCCCGGCAGCGATGCCATCGCGCTGATCGAGGTCGACGGCGCGGTGCCGGCGGATGTGCTCGCCAAGGTGCAGGCGCTGCCGCAGGTCAAGCAGGCCAAGGCGCTGACGTTCTGATCCTTCACCTCTCCCCGCTGGGGAGAGGTGACACAGCAAGCCGACAGAGTCGGATCTTATCACGCCTGATACCGACATATTCCGACCCGCGGAACAACGCCGCCTCCATCACCTGGAGGCGGCGTTTTATTTTCCCCGCGCTCGCCAAACTTTGTGTACCAATGGCGATAAGGACGCTCCGTTCCAAATCGTTCGAAAAGGGAGAACACAATGCGTGAAGCCGTCATCGTTTCCTATGCGCGCACGGGCCTTGCGAAATCCGGCCGCGGCGGGTTCAACATCACGCCGCCGATGTCGCTCGCGGCCCACGCGATCCAGCACGCGGTGAAGCGCGCCGCCGTCGACAAGGACTATGTCGAGGACTGCTATCTCGGCAATTGCGCCCATGGCGCGCCGAACATCGGCCGCCAGGCCGCGCTGCTCGCGGGCCTGCCGAAGACCACTGCCGGCGTCTCGGTGAACCGCTTCTGCTCCTCGGGGCTGCAGACCATCGCGATGGCCGCCAACTCGATCCGCTCCGACGGCGCCGACTGCATCGTCGCCGGCGGCGTCGAGAGCATCTCGATTCCGGGCGGCGGCTCGCCGAAGGAATCGATCGATCCGGAACTGCTCAAGGTCGCGCCTGACATCTTCATGGCGATGATCGACACCGCCGACATCGTCGCCGAGCGCTACAAGCTCAGCCGCGAATATCAGGACGAGTTCTCGCTGGAATCGCAGCGCCGCATGGCCGCGGCGCAGCAGGCCGGCAAGTTCAAGGACGAGATCGTCCCGATGAAGACCAAGATGAAGGTCGTCGACAAGCAGACCAAGGCGGAGTCGATCGTCGACTACGTCGTCGATCGCGACGAGTGCAACCGGCCCGACACCACGATGGAAGGCCTTGCCAAGCTCGAGCCGGTCAAGGGTCCCGGAAAGTTCGTCACCGCCGGCAATGCCAGCCAGCTCTCCGACGGCGCCGCCGCCGTGGTGCTGATGGAAGCCAAGGACGCCGAGAAGCGCGGCCTCAAGCCGCTCGGCCGCTTCGTCGCCTGGGCGACCGCGGGCTGCGAGCCCGACGAGATGGGTATCGGCCCGGTGTTCGCGATCCCGAAGCTGCTCAAGCGCACCGGCCTCAAGATCGACGACATCGATCTGTGGGAGCTCAACGAAGCCTTCGCCAGCCAGTGCCTGTATTGCCGCGACCAGCTCGGCATCGATCCCGCCAAGTACAACGTCAACGGCGGCTCGATCGCGATCGGCCATCCCTTCGGCATGACCGGCGCGCGGCTCACCGGCCATCTGCTGCAGGAAGGCGCGCGCCGCAAGGCCAAGTGGGGCGTCGTGACGATGTGCATCGGCGGGGGCCAGGGCGGCGCCGGCCTGTTCGAGATCTACAGCTGATCCAGGCCGCAGGAACGCGAAAGGGCACGGCGCCGCAAGCGCCGTGCCCTTTTTTATTTGAGTTATTTGAGCGCCTACGCGGGAACTCGGGCAAATCGTGATCAACCTCTACGGTGCTATTCTAATAAAGACAACCGCAGCGAAAGGTGCTAAAGCTTGCTTGCGATGCAGCTTGTAATGGGGAGGGGCGCAAATGGCCTTTTCGGACCCGAGCTCGGCGATCCAAAACATCATAGACGCGGCCGTCAGCGATTACATGGGGATGGCGGTCTACGTCTTCACGGATTTTGACGGCTCCGGCACCCCCTCCGCAAAGTTCTTCTCTCCCTCTAAGACTGAAGTCTGGGACTCAAACCATGATGTCGTGAGCGCTGCGAAGCTGCCAAATACTCTGTTCGAAATCGGATCCATTTCAAAAGTATTCACATCCAGGATTTTTTACAGTCTTCAAGGCACATATGACGGGAATACGGTTGGGTCCTGCATGCCCTCGATTTCCCTGCCGGCAGCGATCAGCGGGATTCCGGTTGCCGACATCGTCACTTATGCTTCTGGGTTTCCGCAGGACAATGACGAGCCCCCCGATCCGCGGGGACAATTCTGCCCGCCCAGCAACTTGCAGAACCTCGCCGACCTCATCGAATGGTTCAACAGCGGACAGCACTCGTCCTGGATCTGCCCCGCGGGCCACTGCTACACGTATTCAAACCTTGCCTGGTCCCTCCTGGCTATCGTCGGTTTCAACCCGCAGAACCCCTACGTCGACGTCTATGATGAGTACAACGCGCAACTCGCGGTGCTGTGCGCGGATCTGGGCATGAACAACACCGCGTTGTTCATGACGAGCCAAGTTCCCAGCATGGCGTGTGGGTATGACGGGACGCAGCCTTACGACGTGGGTCAGAGCTATAAGCCGGGCCCAACGATGGAGTTCGGCGCCGGAGCGATCGTCAGCTGCGCCTCGGACATGCTTCAATGGCTGCTCTACAACATGGGCCAACTGCAGCCTTCAGCAACGGAATTCGCCATCCTGCAGATGCAGCAGCAGGCCAGCCCGGCCCGCGGCAAATGCGGTACGACGGGCACCTGCCAGGTGCAGACGCAGGGCCCCACGGTCGCAATTGGATGGTTCTTTCCGAAAATCGCCGGCGCGGCGGGACGTGTCCTGTCGAAAGATGGCAGCGTACCGGGCTTCAGCTCGTGGATGGGGTTTGAGAGCTGGGTTCAGAACGGCGCAAACGCTCCGTCGGGCAATGGCGTCATGGTTCTGTCCGCCGGCAGCCTCGCCTCGTCCGTGGGACAGAAAATCATGTCCACTCTTCTGAGCGCCGACGTCGAGGGTGGTTTGTCGTCGAGTTGACCGAAGTCACCGTCGCTGCGGCTCGATGGATTCCGGGCTCGCGCCGAGAGGCGCGCCCCGGAATGACGGCCCGAGCGAGGTCGCGGCTCGCTCGATTCATTGCAATCTCCCTTAAGCCTTCGCCAGCGCCGGCGCGAACACCACTTCGATCAGCGTGCCGGAATTGCCCGCGCTCTTGATGTTGAACTGGGCGCGGTTGGCTTCGACCAGCGCCTTGGTCAACGACAGGCTGAGCGCGGCGCTGTCTGCGGCATCGCCCGGCGGCGGGGTGCGGAACGGCTCCATCGCGGCGGCGACTTCGCGTTCGCTGAGACCATGGCCGGTGTCGCGGATGCGAAGCGCGATCTCGCCGCGATCGGTCAGCGCGGTCGAGACGATGACCTGGCCGCCGGCGCTCGCGAGCCGGATCGAGTTCGAGATCAGGTTCACGGTGATCTGCCGCATCGCGCGCGCATCCACTGTCACCTGCGGCAGCGCGTGCGCCAGCGAGGTGCGGATGATGATACGCTCGCGGTTGGCCTGCGGCTGCATCACCGTAACGCAGGCCTCGACGAGGTCGTTGAGATTGAGGTTGGCGAAGTTGAGGTCGAGCTTGCCGGTCTCGATCCGCGACAGCTCCAAGAGATCGTCGATGATGGCGATGACGCGCTCGCCGGAGGCGCGGATATCCTTCATGTATTCGCCATAGCGCTCGTTGCCGAGCGCGCCGAAACGTTCGGAGATCATCACCTCGGCAAAGCCGATGATGGCGTTGAGCGGGGTGCGGATCTCGTGGCTGATCCGTGCCAGCATGTCGGCCTTGGCCGTCGCTGCGCCGTCGGCGCGGCGGCGGGCCTGCGTCAGCTCGCTCTCGCCCTTCTTGCTTTGGGAGAGATCGCGGAACACGGCGAAGAAGTTCGGCCCGTCCGGCCGCGTGCGGCCCATGATCATCGCGAGCGGAATGACGCCGCCCTTCTTCTCGCGGCCCAGCACCTCGCGGCCGTGGTCGAGCAGGCTCGCAATGCCCTGGCTCTTGAGGCTTTCGAGATAGTCGGCGACGATCTGCTGGCTCTCCGGCGCGAACAGTGTCGACAGATTCTGCTCGAGCAGCGTATCGCCGTCATAGCCGAACAGCGCCTCGGCGCTGCGGTTGCAGGCGTGGATGTTGCCTTCGGCATCGAACATCACGATGCCCTCGGCCGTGGTGTCCAGGATCGCGGCGAGATCCTCGGCGTCGGCATCGCCGGCCGCGGGCTCGAGGTCGGGCGCGTAGGGGAAGGATTCGGGGACAATCGTCTCGGCGATGACGGGCGCAGCGACGATGGGCGCGGCCTGTGGCAGCGCGCAGATCAGCGCATGCGCGCTCTCGCCGTCCCAGTCGATCGTGTGCAGATACGCCTCGGTGGCCGCAAGCGGCTCTTCGCCGTTCGCGATCGCCGCGCTGATGGTCACCGGCGTGCCGCCTTGCGACGTGCTGCTGGCTGCAGAGACGCCCGGCTCGACATAGAGCGCGTCCAGCCCGCCGGCATGCTCCAGCGCGCTCAGGTTGGCATAGCCCATGCGCGCGAGGAAGGCGGGGTTGGCGTAGAGCAGGCGATCGAGACGATAGATCAGGATGCCCGTCGGCAACAGGTCGAGCAGCGCGCGGTCGCGCGCGGTCGCGCCGCGTGCCGGCGGCGCAGGCTCGATCAGCCATTCGGCTGCGGCTTGCGACGCTTCAAGCTCCGGCGCAGGTGGTTCGGGTGTGATCTCCGCGGCCGGCGGCTCGGATGTATCAGCCGCGATCGTCTCGCGGTCACGTTCAAGGCGCTCGGACAATTGCCGGGCGAGCTCGTTGAACGCGCTGTTCTCGACCGGCGTCAGCGTCGGCGAGCGTGCATCGCCATGCGGGCGGAACGGCACGACATTGGGAGGCGTTTCCACTGGCGTTTCCACTGACGTCTCGGGCTCGGTTGGGTGTGAAGTCGCGTCGGGTGTGGGGTCGGGCAGTTCAGCTTCAGGCTCAGGCTCGGGTGCAGGCGGTTCGATGGGCGGAGGCGGCGTCGCGGCCTCGCCCTCGGGCTCGGAGTCCGGCTCGACGACATCGGCGGACAGGCCGCGCTGCGCCGGCACCTCGGCCAGCCGCTCGAAACGCCGGAGCGCTTCGAGCCGGTTGAGACCGTCGAGATCGCGGCAGACGCCGAAGCCCTTGAAGCCCGCGAAATTCCGCTCGCGATCGTAGATCGGCAGGCCCGCGAGCTCGACCGGCAGATGCTCGCCGCCATCGGCGGGCCAGTTCACGGTGATGCCGGCCCAGGTATCGTGGCTTTCCAGCGCCCGCGCAACGCGCCCCTCGGGATCGAGCGCAAATTGTTCGGCGATTTCGCGCCAGGGGCGGCCGAAGCCGGCGGCGGTGTGCGGGCCCATCAGGCGGATGAATTCGTCGGAGAGCAGCACAAAGCGTCCCTCGGCATCCATCTGCCACAGGAAGCGCAGCGGATGCTGATGCGGTGCGGGCGTCTCTGTGTGGCCCGACGGCAGCTCGAACATGGCTGACGTGATCGGCGCGGCCTGCGGCGACACAATGGCCTGGGCGCAGTTTTCAACCGGAGTCTTGGCCGCGGTGGTCTGCCCGGGCACCGGTTCTTGGAAGGCCTCCACGAGCGCTTCGCTCACGGCAGGTTCAGGCGCGGGCGTCATCGTCTCGGCTGTTTCGCTTGCATCGGCCGGCTCTGCGAAAGCATCGAACAATGCGATCCCGACTGGCGCATTCTGCGGTGGCGGCTTGCCCGGCATCCCGGCGTCCTGTTGCGCGACTGAAACCCGTGCTTCGGCGGCGTGCGGCATGCTTTTAGGCGAGGCCGCTGCGCGCGCATCTTGCGCGGGATCGATCAGCGCGACGAGGCCGATATCCGCGCCGGTGCCGACCCGTTGCAGTACCATCTGGCCGATGCCGATCGGCGTCGCGGCGCGGCCGCTAGTGAGCGCTTCGCTGCGGGCCCGGTCGAGGCCGGCCTCAAAGAGATCGCGAAAGCCGAGCAGGGAACGGGCGGCTTCGCTGGCGCCGACGAACATCCCGTCAGGCGCGAACGCGGCCATCGGCACCTTGGCGCCAGCGACGAGACGATGCAGCCGCTCGACCAGCGGCATGGGGCGCAGCGTCGGGTCCATCGCGGCGACGAGCACGCCATGGCCGCCATCGGCAAAGTCGAGCCGCGCGCAGGCGCAGGTCATCAGCATGCCGAGCCGGGCGCCGAAGCCGCGCAGCCGCTCGAGCCGCACATTGCCGTTCGCCGGCAGGCTGCGGGCCAGCCGGGCGACCTGGCGGCGATGGCTGTCCGCCGGGCCGAGCGTCCTGTCCGCCAGCGCCGCGGCATGCGCCGCGCCGAACAGTTTTGCGCCGACCGGATTGGCCCAGAGCACGCGCGTCCCGTCGATCGACCACAGCCAGGCGGGCAGCGGAGAGGTCGCGTGCACGGCCAGCCGGGGATCGCCCACGCCTCGCAACTGGAAATCCGAACTCTTCATCCGACCGGCTTTAAGTCTCGCTTGTCAGCGTGGGGCGGCTGCGCGGGAATGGCAGCCTTAAGAAAGAGTTAGTATCGCCCGCAGGCGCGGGCAGGTCCACGGTCAGGGTCTCTCACATCCAGCCTAAAGCCGCGATAACCTTAATGGTCCCGAACCCGCAAGCCGCAGCCCGCTTGCATCCAAGGGATTCGCGAGGCCGTTCATGCCTCAGCACGTCATTCCGGGGCGCGCGGAGCGCGAGCCCGGAATCCATTCATCGGCGGACTCTGGGGCCCGATGGATTCCGGCCTCCCTCGCTTCGCTCGGGCCCCGGAATGACAGCGGTGGGCACCCCATTTTCCCTCAACCACCGGTTCCCCATCCCTGGAACCTCACCCTCCCCGAGATTAAATTTTCATGACGCATGTTGGATCGCATTGCGATGCACAATGTTGACATGATGCACGGCAATAATGGCGGTGCTGGGCGAGCCATCTCGTTTGTTTCGCGTTTCCAGTCTACGTACCCGCTCAATGCGATGGCCCAAACTCGGGGCCGGCGGGCGCGCCAGAAGGCTCACTCCATTTTTTCAATTTGCGTGAGGGACAACCATGACAGGTGCGACTGATCCGTTTTCTGCCTCGATCATCCCGTTCGAGGTTCCCGAGCAGATGCGTGCGTTCGCCGAAAAGGGCGTGTCGCAGGCCCGCGAGAACTACGCCAAGTTCAAGGACGCCGCCGAGACCCACAACGGCACCGTCGAGGCCGTGTTCACCTCCGCCAGCAAGGGCGCGAGCGAGTACACCGCCAAGCTGGTGGAGTTTATGAAGGCCAACAGCAGCGCCCAGCTGGACTTCGCCCAGCAGCTGTTCGGCGCCAAATCGCCGTCGGAAGCGCTGGAGCTGTGGACCGGCCACGCCCGCAAGCAGCTCGAGACCTTCCAGTCCCAGGCCAAGGAGCTGGTCGAGCTCAGCCAGCGCGTCGCCAATGAGACCGCCGAGCCGATCAAGGCCTCCGCCTCGAAGTACTACCCGCCCGCCGCCTGAGCGGTGAGGCCGGTTTGACTTGAGAAACCCGGGCCGAAAGGCCCGGTTTTTTTTCACCTCGCCCGCTTGCTTTGCGGGAGAGGTCGGCGCGCTCCGGGCGATGCGGAGCATCGTCCCGCGCGCCGGGTGAGGGTTCTCTCCCCGCGGGGAATCTTACCTGCAAGGGAGGGCGCAAACCTTCATGACCGCCATCAAGCCCGATTTCATCGCGTAAAGGATGATTTCCGCTGGTTTTTCGTCCGATTGCGGCCTTGCCAAAAACGCCCGTTGCACCTAGTTTCCGCCCCGTCCAGCCCCCTTAGGTCGCCGGCCTTTTCAGGCCCGCCTTGGAGCGGCTCGCCAGGATGCAGTTGTAGCTCAGTTGGTTAGAGCGCCTGTCTGTGGAACAGGAGGTCGGTGGTTCGAGCCCACCCAACTGTACCACCGTTGCGGATAACTCCGCATTCTCAGCATCTTATTGATACCTCCCGGATTTGTGCCGCCTAAAATACAAAAGGCGTTACAAATGGCATTGCGTATGGTCGCGTTGAACAGAGCCACAGCTGGTCGGTGGTTTGCTCGCAAGGGCATCCCCGAGGACGTCCGCGAGGACTACCAACGGCTCTATGGGCACAAGCGCGAAGCTCACCTCAAGCTTCCGGCCGACACTCCCAAGCACGAAGCCAAGGCGCGCCTCGGAGAGTGGGAGGCCGAGATTGAGACGCGCATCGCCACCCTGCGAGCCCAAAGGAACGGGGAGGGCCAACCACTCACCAAGCTCAACGCAATCGCTCTCGCGGGCCGCTGGTACAACTGGTTCGTGAAGCAGCACGAGGATGATCCAGGGCCGGCGAAGCGTTGGCGAGAAACGGCCAACTACTTCGTGTGGGATGTGCTGCGCGATGAGGCCCCTGACAGTTACGAGGAAGACCCCGGCTCAGACCCGCACTGCGACTGGGAGAAGACGCCCGAAGTTCGTGAGGCGGTCCGGCCGCATGTGGCTGAGCTGGCGCGCACGGCGACTTTCCTTGCCAGCGAAGGGAAGGCACTGAACGACACCGCATACGGATTGTTCGTTGACGCTGTGAGCGACAACCTGTTGCCCGCCTTGTCGGTACTTGAGAGACGGGCGAAAGGTGATTACTCGCCAGATGAGACCCCAAACGCCTTCCCGCCGTTCACAGAAGGGCTCGCGCTTGGCTCATCAGGGGTGAGCTGCTGGGAGCTTTTCGAGGCCTTCGTTCTCGCAACGAAGCCGGCGGACAAGACTGTAAACCGATGGCGGGCAACGCCCGATGAGGAGCTACGCGATGCTCTGACGGGACGGAGCAGCGGGAAGTCCGTGGGCCGCACCTACGGCGCCAAGGGCGATGTTGCAGCGCTGGGGTGCCAAGGTTCTAAAGCGAGCAGTGGATGACATTTCGTATCCCGGTCTGGACGTGTCGCGCGTCCAAACATCAGTTTCTGTGAGGCGCTCGCACGTCACCAAGGGAAACCAATGACCGGCAGGGCCATTCGGCCTTTGCAAGAATTCAGCCCTTGTCGGCTGATGTGGCAGAAGCGGACCCGGACCGAGCAGATCGACAGGTCTGTCTGTGACCCATTGCGGAAATATTTGGAATTTTAGTACTGATCTCAGCTCCGGACGCAACTTGTCGAAATCTTGGTTGCTGCATCAGACGGAAGGCTCGTCGGCAAAATGCCCTACATGTTCGACCCAATCGACTTCAACGGCACGGTCTTTGACCTCGACGAGACGTCGGTGATGGCTAAGGGTTCGATGCGATTTAGTCCCAAGCCTATCCCGGCGTCCTATTTCCCAAAATCTCTCATCTTTAACGCTGCCTCTTCAAGGCTGCCGGACATGTTTCACATGTCGAGAGGCTTCTTTGTTGTCTCCGAGCGGGCGCGGGCAGTGATGGAACACTGGGCGCCCGGTGCGGTCGAATTCATTCCGGTCGCACATCAGGCGCGGCCGAAGGTCGCCGCCACGTTGAAGTTCGACAGCGCCTATTACTTCATCAACATCCTCGGTCGCGCCCAGCGGCTCCTGTGGCGTGAAATGCCGGCCCAAGATTATCAGTCCAAGACTGACGATGGCGCGGAGATTTTCGGGTTGGTGAACGAATTCAGCGAATGGAGGCTTCGCGAACGTGAACCTGGGGAGCCGCTGATCTGGCGGGACGAGGCTTGGCGGGACGGAAACAAGGAATACCGAGGTTGGACCCCAGTTCTCATTGAGGATGTGCTCTGGCGAGAACTTGACGCTAATTTTCCCGATCAGTTGCACGCGCTTCAGATCGGTGAAGGCTACGGCGTGTAGTCAGGCTCGCGCTGTGAAGGTCCGCGTTTGGCCCATAGCGTCCATTTGGTCGCATCAGCGTTTGCGAAGCTCTTGGACGACAAGCGGACGTCCTTGTAAGCAGAGACTAAAGAAATCGGCCGCACCCGAGGGATCCTGATGGAAAACCTTAGGTGCGGCCGACCTATTTATCTACGCCCAAGATGTTGCAACGACGATGCCCCAGTTTCCTTTTGGGTTGGGACGTCGCCACTGGGGCTTAGCCATGAGGTTGAGAGCTACCAACGCATCTCGGTAGCTAGTGTATTTATGCTCCCTGCCTTTTGGGCCAACCCAGTATCCACCGGCTCGGCGGCACGTAATGGGGTCAAATGAAGTACCATCAGATGCGGTTGGAATCCTAATCAACGGGGCTCTCCTCATCGAGCAGAATTGCTCACTAACGCCCCTATAGCGAGCCGCTCACGGATTTCGCGATGAATCGAAAGAAAAATCGTTCTACCGCTGTCTTCCCTCAGTGCCGGATTCTCGTGGAGTTGTGAGAGAAGCACCGATCATCCTCCTAGGCCGGCCAGCAGTCGTCTTCCTCTTGCCCGCTGGTACATCGTCAAGCGGGCAAATCGCTATTCCTGATGTGCGCAGGAATTCCGACGATGTTAGCGATTTTTCGCCAGATCCTGCGAAAGCCGTACTGCGACCATGGTCGGGCCGACGCTTCGTAAATGACAACAGGTCCGCCGGCTGGCTTCTCGCCATAGAATGCAATGGCGTGCCCCAATTCCTCCATAACCATTGGGAGGACCTTTAGATCATGTTCGGTCACTCGCGATCGCTTGCTGGTCATACGCAGGATTAGGTCTTCATCAATCTGCTCCCATCGAAGGCCTCGAATCCACTTACCGTATCTTGGATGTACAATGTCGGATGGATCAGCCTCGTCATTCGGCACCCATTCTCCAAGCACTTCCTTCTGAGTAAGGCGCAGTTCAAATTGAAGAGCTTGCGCGAGCGCGATGGAGAAGTAACCAATTTCCCGAGCTTTGTTCCTGAGCGCGGTGGCTTGATCTGCCGTCATCCTCGCGATGCGTGGAGTAGACCCAGCTTGAACGCGAGCGAGGCTCAGGGCTTCGAAAAGACGCGCGCACTCTCTATCCTCCAGTATCGTCGCGCCAAATCGAAACAACGCGCTTAGACGGCCCGTCAGAGCGGACGCCATCGCCGCCTTGCCGCTAGCAGCCCAATCGCGCTGCCAGGTAACCAATGTGCGGGCACGAATGTCTCTCAGCCGGTGCTCGCCTTTCTCTCTGGCGATTCGCGCCAGCATCCGACGATGCTTGACGCGGACCTCGTGTTTGATCTCATGGAAAGACGAGTCCGGATCGATCTGGTATTCCTTGATCAAAGTCCCGAGCGTCAAGCTCATCGATGAACCTATCCGTTCACAAAGTACGTCCCTAAAATAATTACCACGATCGCTATTGTGCCGACGATACCGAGAACGCCCTCGGCCTTTATCGTAGACCCGAGAAGATGAATTTCCATTCTTTGTCGATGCTGCACGACGAATCTCCCTTCGATCAGACCTAACCGTTGTGCTTGATCTCCTGGAGAAGACAATCGAGCGCCTTCGAAATATCCTAATGTCTCGAATTTTCATGCACTTACGAGACTTGGCGTCAGGTTGTCGCTCTCTGCGAAAGAGCGACAACCTGCTTTTTTGCAAAATGCTTTGCTATTAAGTCCAAGCGCTTTCAGCGGAATTTCTGGGCGATGCGGATCGTACTGATTGCCGATCAGCAAGTAATGACTGACACCGACCGGTCGCGCTAACGGATTCAACGGCTTAGACAGGCTGTCGCTCTTTACCAAGGAGCGACAACCTAAAGCCAAAAAGAGCGAGTGGAGGGAAGCGAGCCGCCGCCGGGACGCCAGACAAGGGGCAGCGGCTCGCTTTGCCTGCCGCGGCCGGAAAGGAGAAGGGGCCGCAGGCTGTCGGGGTTTTCTCATGAAGGTCGGACACTCACCGACTTGTCCGCCCCCTCGGTCGACCGCTCCAATCTGGGCGTAGACCCTCGATCAGGAAGTGGCTCGCCCTTACCTTACCCCGCCACCATCACCACCACCGGCAACGTCACCGCCGCCAGCAGCGTCCCCAGCGCCACCGCGCCTGACACCGGGTTCACCAGCCGTTGATACTGAACCGCGAAGATGTACGCGTTGGCGCCGGTCGGCATCGCCGCGAACAGCACGACGACGCCGGCCGCGATCGGCGGCAGGTCGAGCAGTTTGGCCAGCAGATACGCGGCCGCCGGCATCGTCATCAGCTTGAGCGCGCACATCACCAAAATGCTCAGCTTCTCGCCTTTCACCTCGAACCGGAACAGGTTGATGCCGAGCGCGATCAGTGCCGTCGGTGATCCCGCCTGTGCCAGCAGTTCGATCGTCTTGTCGACGACGGGGTTGAGGCCGAGGCCCGTAAAACGCCAGATCACGCCAAAGCCGATCGCCAGCATCAGCGGGTTGCGCGCGAGGTCGGCGAGCACGGGCGAGACCACCGACAGCGCCGAGCCGGTCCGCTTGCGGCTGACAAGCTCCATCTGCAGGATGCCGCAGAGCCAGAGCAGCGGCGTGTTCACCGACAGGATCAGCGCCATCGGGCCTGCGGCCTCATTGCCCAGCGCCGAGAGCGTCAAGGGAATGCCGAGCATCACGATATTGCCGTAGACCGAGCCGATCGCGAACACGACGCCGTCCTCGCGCTCGTCGCGCCGCAGCGCCGAGAGCGCCAGCGCCGCGATCCAGGTGATCGCGAGCGCGCCGTAATAGGCGCCCCACATCCGGTAGGGACTGACGTCGGGGAATTCCGAGACGACGATGGTGCGGAAGAGCAAAGCGGGGATGGCGATGCTGAAGGCGAACTCGCTGATGCCCTTGTGCGCGCTCTCCGAGACGAAGCGAAACAGCACTGCGGCATAGCCGGCGGCAATCAGCGCAAACACCGGCGCGACGATCAGCAATGTGGCCATGCGCCCCTCACCTCACGGGGATCTGGCTGACCACCCCACGCATCCTCGATCATGCCATCATGCCACTGTTTTGCCCGACGCGTCAAATTGATTTCGTAAAATCCGTAAAAGCCAATCCGCAGCTGGACTTGGCTACTGTGCATGGGGTTGTTTTTGCGGTTATTGGTTGGATGGTCGCTGAGGCCTCGGGTCGAGAGCCCGATCTCCACCCACAACTGTCATCCCCCGCGAAGGCGGGGGATGACACCTGGAAGCAGCTCCGTGCCGACACCGGACCGCCCGCCCTGTTGCCGAGACCGCACACGTCCCGGCTTTCGCATCTCCCCTCGGTTGCCAACCAACGCCCGTTCACCCACTATTCCAATCGACTCGACATGTGGGGGGATCGATGCCGCCGTTTCGCTTGAAGAAGTCAAAAGCCTTGGCCGCTACAACCCTCGGGATTGCCCTGGCTGTCCTGGTCCTGCCGCGCGCCGGCTTCGCCTACACCCAGGAAGAGCAGCAGGCCTGCACCCCCGACGCGATGCGGCTGTGCGGCGAGTTCGTTCCGAACGTCGATGCCATCACCGCCTGCATGATCGCGAAGAAGTCGCAGCTCTCGCCGCAGTGTCGGGTGTTCTTCCGGCCGGGACCAGAGCCGGGCGAGGTGCGTGCCGGCAAGCCGACCCACATCGCGCCCAAGACGGCGAAGAAGAGCACCAAACCGGCGGCGAAGGCGAGCAAGAAGAAGAAATCCAGCGAAGGCTGAGTGCGACAGCACTGTCCGCGCCTAAACTTCGCTGCTGCGTTTCCGCCGCCGGACTCGTTTTGTTCACGCGATCGGCGCGCTAGCCTTGCGGCAATGATGAGCGCGCGGGATGGAAAAGAGTCGCGAAGCGATTTGCCCGGCAAGGTTGCATTCCACTTTATCCCGCCTCGCTGCTCAAAAAACGCACGAATGCAGGCGCTTTGCTGCAGTTTTCATCGAGCGTCATACCAGGCAGTGTGACTCAAAAGCCAACACGCCTTGTTATTTCGTGGCGGCAACGCAACTTCCGATAAATTTTTCTTTCACGAATCAGCGCGCTGATTCATTTTCGAGCCACGGGGTCAATCTGGAGGCCGAAGGTATGAACGTTATTGTTTTTGCATCGCGTAAAGGCGGCTCGGGCAAGAGCACCCTGGCTGCACATCTCGCCGCGCAGATCAAGGCGAGCAAGCAGGTCATGCTGGTGGACGCGGATCCGCAAGGCTCGCTCACGCTGTGGCACAAGCTGCGTGGCACCAACGAGCCGCCGATCAAGCCGGCCGTGAACTCCGTCAGCGGCATCGTCTCCGCGGCCAAGCGCGACGGTTATGAATGGGTGTTGATCGACACGCCGCCGAACCTGTCGGCCGTCGTCGACGACGCGATCAGGAACGCGACGATGGTGATCATTCCGGCGCGGCCCGGCGTGTTCGACGTCAACGCGGTGCAGGAAACCATCCAGATGTGCCGCGCCGCGCGCAAGCCCTACGCGGTCGTGCTCAACGGTGCGCCTGCGCGCCGCGACGAGTCCGAAAGTCCGATCGTCACCATCGCGCGCGAGGCGCTGGCGAAATTCCGCGCTCCGGTGTGGGGTGGCCAGATCACCAACCGTTCGGATCTGCTGATGGCGCTCAGCCATGGCGAAGGCGCGCGGGAGTATCAGGCCGAGAGTCGTGCGGCACAGGAAATTGCAAGACTGTGGGCGGCGATCGAGCGTTCAGTGAAGGCTATTCGCGGCACGGCGTCGGCGTCCGGCGCAATGCACAAGCAGGCGGCATAATTTCATCATTCATTTCCCCGGACGAAAACGCGCGGACAAGCCGCGCGTTTTGCGTTTTTCGGGTCTGCTGAAGGAGGCTACGCCACCATCAGCATGTAGAACACGATGACCGGCGACAGGGTGAGGATCACTGACCAGATGCCGGCGGCCCAGAGAATGTCCTCGGTGGTAAAGCTCTGCTGTCCGGCGTCGTAATGCGACGCCATCTCATTATGATTATTCACAAACGCCTCCGCGAGTTCTTCGCTTATGGGCGTCAGTGATACGCGGGATGTTTTAAGATTCCGGGGCGCAGCGAGCTGCACATTTGAACACAGCTGCTACCACGGGTTAACCATCCCCGTGGCGCCGTCAGCCCGCCAGCCAGACGCATATGGATTTCACGAGGACTGTCTGCGGGCTTGCTCCGCCTCTCTCGCTTGCGGGAGAGGCCGACGCGCCCCGGGCGATGCGCAGCATCGTCCCGCGCGCGGCGGGTGAGGGCTCTCGCCACGCAGGGACATCCTCCTCACCTCAACAATCCCGACGCGGAGACACCCCCACCCCAGCCCTCCCCCGCAAGCGGGAGAAGGAGCCCAGTGCCGATGCCGCCGCATCGTGCACACCATATGCGATAGCCCTGCCCCTCCAGGGGAGGGTAAATGAAGCCCTACGCTGCGACTTTCATCCGTCGCTCGATCTCGCGATCGATCGTTGCGGCGAGCTCGCTGCTCACTTCCACCATCGGCAGACGCACTTCGGGGCTGTCGATCAGGCCGCTGCGCCACAGCCAGTACTTCGCCGGTGCGGGGCTTGGTTCGGCGAACAACAGGCGCGTCAGCTCGGCGACCTCCTGCCAGCGCGCCTGCGCGGCGTCATGGTTGCCGCGCTTGAGCTCGGCATACACAGCTGCAAATGCCACGGTCTCGACATGGGCGGACAGTACGATGCCGCCGTCGGCGCCGTCGGTGAGCGCCTCGAAATAGTTCGCGTCCTCGCCGGTGAGCACGCGAAAATCCTTCGGCCTATCGCGCAGCAGCGCGATCGATTGCTCGCGGCTCGCGCCGCAATCCTTGAGGCCAATGATGTTCTTGTGTTCGGCGAGCCGCAGCAGCGTCTGGTTGGTGATGTTCACCGAGGTGCGATAGGGAATGTTGTAGAGCGCAATCGGCTAGGCGGCGTGATCGGCGAGCGCCTCGAAATGCGCCAGCAGCCCGCGCTGCGACGGCCGCACGTAATAGGGGCTCGCGATCAGATAGCCGTCGATCGGCCAGTCCGCGGTTTCATCGAGGCGATCCTTCAGCCGCGAGGTGTCCGCGCCTGACAGTCCGAGGCAGATCGGCAAGGTGCGGCGGCCCGCCGCGATCTCGTCGCGGACGATGGCGACGAGGCGCTCGAGTTCAGCCTCGCGCAGCGTCATGCCTTCACCCGAGCTCGCCCCCAGGATGAAGCCGTCGACGGCCTGTGTGCCGTAGTGCCGCGTCAGCCGCCGCAATGACGGCTCGTCGAGACGGCCATCGCGAAATGGCGTCACCAGCGGCAGCCACAACCCATGCAATTGGTCTCGTAGTCCGGTCATGTTTCCATCTCCTTCTCGGAAAAAACCTGAGACGGAGGGCACATGAAAAAACCCCGTCCAGGCGGCGGGGTTTTCGGGATCAGCTCGCGATGACGAAGTCAGCCTAGCGCGCGCAACATTCCGAGGTCCCCGGATGGGGCCCTTTTTTCGAAACGAGTGCGCACGACTTCGTGATCATGTGCAAATGATGCGAGGTATGCCTGGAACTGTCAATACACGCGGAAGGCGAGGCACCATTTTGACGAAAAAAAGCCGGACCCGAAGGCCCGGCTTAGGTATTGGCCACGTGAGGCCGACACAATCACCTTCCAAGAGGGATTACTGAACTCCCGCGCCACTGGAGGAGGGGGACAAATGCGCAACGCGAAGGCTCAGCGTGCAAACAGTATGAGCTTGACGAGCGCCCTGCAGCAACAGCCGAGGCCGCATGTCAGTCATGCGGAAATCAGGACGGCCAGCGCTGCGCCTTGCTCACGACGAAGTCGCGGAACACCTGCACGCGTGCGACCGTCTTCAACTCCTCGGGATAGACGAAATAGGTATCGAGCTGGATCGAATCCGATTCACCGAACAGCTGCACGAGCTTGCTCTGCTCCTCGACGAGGTAGTCGGGCAGAGCCGCGATGCCGAGGCCCTGCTGGCAGGCGCGCACGAGACCGAGGATGTTGTTGACCTTGAAATAGGCTTCGCGCGGACCCGACCCGTTGCGACCGGCTTCGACCAGCCAGTTGCGGTTCTGCAGATGCGGCGCGAAGTTGCCGTCGGCAAGCGTGATGATGCGGTGGGAGTCGAGCTCCTCCAGCGTGCGCGGCGTGCCGAAGCGTTTGATGTATTCCGGCGAGCAATAGGCGTGAAAGCCCATCGCGAACAGCTTGCGCTGGATAAGATCGGGCTGCGTCGGCTTGCGGGTGCGGATCGCGACGTCGGCCTCGCGCATCGACAGGTCGAGCTCCTCATCGGTGACGATCAGCGAGATCCGGATCTCGGGATAGAGCGCAGTGAACTCGCCGAGCCGCGGGATCAGCCAGTTGATGCCGACGCCCGGCGTGGTTGTGATCTTGAGGTCGCCGCTCGGCCGCTCGCGGCTGTCGGTCAGCTTGGCGCGCGCCGCCTGCAGCTGCATGAATACGTCATGCGCAGTGCGGAACAGCAGGTCGCCCTGCTCGGTGAGGATCAGGCCGCGGGCGTGGCGGTGGAACAGCGAGACCGAGAGCTCCTGCTCCAGTGCCGAGACCTGGCGTGACACCGCCGATTGCGACAGGCCGAGCTGCTCGCCCGCATGCGTGAAGCTGCCCGCTTCCGCCGCCGCGTGAAACACCTTCAGCTTGTCCCAGTCCATATCCGTAAATCCGTCGCGTGTTCGGGGCATGATTCTATTCCGCTGCGGCGCGCTCGCTGGCGCGCAGGGCCAAGAAACGTTCGGCTTCGAGTGCTGCCATGCAGCCGAGGCCGGCGGCCGTCACGGCCTGGCGATAAGTTTCGTCGGCGACGTCGCCGGCGGCAAACAGGCCGGGCACCGAGGTGGCGGTCGAGTTCGGGGCGACCTCGACATAGCCCGACGGTTTGAGCTTGACCTGGCCCTTGACGAGCTCGGTCGCCGGCGCGTGGCCGATGGCGATGAAGATGCCGTCGGTCTTCACGTCCCTGAGCGCGCCGGTCTTGACGTTCCTGAGGCGCACATGGGTGACCTTGTTCGGGTTCTCGGTGCCGCAGATCTCGTCGACAGCAGAGTCCCAGACCACCTTGATCTTCGGGTGGTTGAACAAACGCTCCTGCAGGATGCGCTCGGCGCGGAAGTGATCGCGACGATGCACGATGGTGACCTGCGAGGCATGGTTGGTGAGGTACAGGGCTTCCTCGACCGCGCTGTTGCCGCCGCCGACCACCACGACCTCCTTGTTGCGGTAGAAGAAGCCGTCGCAGGTGGCGCAGGCCGAGACGCCACCGCCCTGGAATTTCCCTTCGGACGGCAGCCCGAGCCAGCGCGCCTGGGCACCGGTGGCGAGGATGACGGTGTCGGCGAGATAGACGTCGCCGCTGTCGCAGGTGAGGCGGAACGGCCGCTGCGCAGTCTCCAGCTTGGTGACCAGGTCGGTGACGATCTTGGTGCCGACATGGACCGCCTGCTTCTCCATCTGCTCCATCAGCCAGGGGCCCTGGATCACGTCGGCGAAGCCCGGATAGTTCTCGACGTCGGTGGTGATAGTGAGCTGGCCGCCCGGCTGGATGCCCTGGATCAGGATCGGCTCGAGCATCGCACGCGCGGCGTAGATCGCCGCCGTGTAACCGGCAGGGCCGGAGCCAATGATGATGACCTTTGCATGAACAGGAGCGGACATTTCGATGGACGCCTTTCACGGGGGATTTGCAGCGCGGGCGCGGAACGTGCCGGGAGGCCTCGCGGAGGCGCTGAAATATCAGAGCTAATCTAAGCGTTCTGGTGAGCTATGCAAGAATTGCATTCCCTCTCGGCGGATTTTTCCAACAAGGAACAAAAGTCGATTGCGCTGCACGCGCAATAAAATTGCGCTGTGCGCGTGGACTAGGTATGAGGATTGCGACAAACCCACCAATACCGCCGCAAAGGGCAGGAGTTCCAATCACGTGTCGCGGAACCTAGACGAGATCGACCTGAAGATTCTCACCGAGATTCAGGCCGACGGTCGAATCACGAATGTCGAACTGGCCAAGCGCGTCGGCATCTCGCCGCCGCCCTGCCTGCGCCGCGTCCGGGCGCTGGAGGAGGAGGGCTACATCCACGGCTATCGGGGCCTTCTGGACGCCCGCAAGCTCGGCTTCGACGTCACCGTGTTCGCCGCCGTGCACCTGTCCAGCCAGGCCGAGACGGACTTGCGCGCCTTCGAGGAATTCGTCCGCGCCGAGCCCTTGGTGCGGGAATGTTGGATGCTGTCGGGCGAGGTCGATTTCATCCTGAAATGCGTCGCCCCCGACATGGCGACCTTCCAGGATTTCGTCACCCACCTGACCGCAGCGCCCCATGTCCGCAACGTGCGCACATCGCTAGTGCTGCATAATTCGAAATACGAGGCGGCAGTGCCGCTGGACGTGAAGGGTCGGAGGTAGCGCCTGCTCCGTCATTGCGAGCCAACGGGTCCGCGCGAAGCGCGGCCCGATGACAGGCTCCGCGAAGCAATCCAGAGTCTTTCCGCGGAGGCAGCCTGGATTGCTTCGCTCCGCTCGCAATGACGAGTGGAGAGAGCGCGAATTCATCTCGGGCATTGAGCAACGCGCAGACACAAAAAAGGCCGTGCAGTGCGCGGCCTTTTTCGAAACGTTGTCACAGGCAACGGCAAATCCTTACCGCCACTCCACCTTGGTGATCTCATACGCCTTGGCGCCGCCCGGCGTGTTGACCTCGACGGAAGCGCCCTTCTTCTTGCCGATCAGCGCGCGGGCGAGCGGCGAGGTGATGGAGATGCGGCCCTTCTTGGCGTCGGCCTCGACCTCGCCGACGATCTGCCACACCGTCTTCTTCTCGGTGTCCTCGTCGACCAGCGTCACGGTGGCGCCGAACTTGATGGTGTCACCGGAGAGTTTCGAGATGTCGATGATGTCGGCGCGCGCAAGCTTGTCCTCGAGTTCGGCGATGCGGCCTTCATTGTGGGACTGCTCTTCCTTCGCGGCATGATATTCCGCGTTCTCCGACAGGTCTCCGTGCGAGCGCGCCTCCGCGATATGCTCGATGATCCGCGGACGATCCACGGACTGGCGATGCTTCAATTCTTCTCCCAGCGCGGCAAATCCGGCCGAAGTCATCGGAACCTTTTCCATCTTCTCTCTCGTCCTTCGGTCGCGCGCCCCAGAACATGAATGAGCGCCCAACCTTGATTCGTCGGTCTTTCCGGGGCTCGACACGCGGGCCGCCGGACGTTGACAGATATGGGCTTAGCGTCGGAACAGAACACCCACATGGCCGGACAGTTCCTCCGGCCATTGTGGCTTCATCGCCAATCACTTAGCGGAAAGCTTGAGCCCTCGAGGCTTGGCCCCCCGCTAGCGATCAGGTTTCCGAAAAGTAGCTCTGCAGGGTACGAACCTCAAGGTCCCCGCCCAGATAGGCGCGGATGCCCTGCGCGGCCGCCACGGCCCCGGAAAGAGTGGTGTAATACGGCACTTTATGCAAGAGGGCCGCGCGCCGCAGCGAGCGGCTGTCGGCGAGCGCCTGCGGGCCTTCGGTGGTGTTTAAGACGAGCTGGACGTCGCCATTGGTGATGGCGTCGACGATGTGCGGCCGGCCCTCCAGCACCTTGTTTACCTTCTCGGTCGGGATGCCCTGATCGGTCAGGAAGCGCTGAGTGCCCGACGTCGCCAGCACCTTGAAGCCGAGCGAATGCAACTCGCGAACGGCATCGGCGATCCGCGTCTTGTCGCTCTCGCGAACCGAGACGAACACCGTGCCCTTGCGCGGCACCCGCGTGCCGCCGCCGAGCTGGCTCTTGGCGAACGCCACCGCAAACGAGCGGTCGATGCCCATCACTTCGCCGGTCGAGCGCATCTCGGGGCCGAGCACCGTATCGACGCCGGGGAAGCGCGCGAACGGGAAGACCGATTCCTTGACGCCGACGTGCTTGAGCTCTGCCTTCTTCAGCTTGAAGTCGGCGAGCCTCTCACCGGCCATGATGCGCGCGGCGATCTTTGCCACCGGCGTGCCAATCACCTTGGCGACGAACGGCACCGTGCGCGAGGCGCGCGGATTGACTTCGAGCACGTAGATTTCGCCGTCCTTGATGGCGTATTGCACGTTCATCAGGCCGACCACGTCGAGGCCGAGCGCGAGCTCGCGGGTCTGCCGCTCCAGCTCCTCGATCATCCCGGCATCGAGCGAGTGCGGCGGCAGCGAGCAGGCGCTATCGCCGGAATGGATGCCGGCTTCCTCGATGTGCTCCATGATGCCGACGATGAAAGTGTCCTTGCCGTCGCAGAGGCAGTCGACGTCGATTTCGGTCGCATCCGAGAGATAGCGGTCGAACAACAGCGGGTTCTTGCCGAGCACGGTGTTGATCTGCCCGGTCTTGTCGTTGGGATAGCGCGCCTTGACGTCGGCCGGCACCAGCTCCGGCAGCGTGCCGAGCAGATAGTCGTTGAGCTGGTTCTCCTCGCGGATGATCTGCATGGCGCGGCCGCCGAGCACGTAGGACGGGCGCACCACCAGCGGCAGGCCGAGATCGGCGGAGACGAGCCTCGCCTGCTCGACCGAATAGGCGATGCCGTTCTTCGGCTGCTTGAGCCTGAGCTTGTCGAGCACGCGCTTGAAGCGGTCGCGGTCCTCGGCAAGGTCGATCGCGTCCGGCGAGGTGCCGAGGATCGGCACTTCGGCGGCTTCCAGCGCGTGCGCCAGCTTCAGCGGGGTCTGACCGCCGAACTGCACGATCACGCCGTGCAGCGTGCCCTTGCTGCGCTCCTTCGCGATGATCTCCAGCACGTCCTCGGCGGTGAGCGGCTCGAAATAGAGCCGATCGGCCGTGTCGTAGTCGGTCGACACGGTCTCCGGGTTGCAGTTGACCATGATGGATTCGTAGCCGGCGTCATGCAGCGCGAAGCAGGCGTGACAGCAGCAATAGTCGAACTCGATGCCCTGGCCGATGCGGTTCGGCCCGCCGCCGAGGATGATGACCTTCTTCTTGTCAGACGGGGTGCTCTCGTCCGCAGGCGCACCCGCAAACGGCGCCTCGTAGGTCGAATACATATAGGCGGTGGGGGAGGCGAACTCGGCCGCGCAGGTGTCGATGCGCTTATAGACCGGGCGAACGCCGAGCGCGTGGCGCTTCGCCTTGACTTCGGCCTCCGTCGTCTCGGCGAGCACCGCGAGGCGCGCATCGGAGAAGCCCATAGCCTTCAGCGTGCGCATGCCGAAGGCATTGCCCGGCAAGCCGTTCTTGCGAACCTTCTCCTCCATGTCGACGATGCCGCGCATTTCGCCGAGGAACCACGGATCGATCTTGCAGGAGTTGAAGATGTCGTCGTTCGACCAGCCGAGCCGCATGGCCTGGGCGACCTGGAGCAACCGGTTCGGCGTCGGCGTGCCGAGCGCGGCGCGGATCGCGTTCTTGTCGTCGTCGCGGCCGAGCCCTTCGATCTCGATCTCGTCGAGGCCGGTCAATCCGGTCTCGAGCCCGCGCAAGGCCTTCTGAAGACTTTCCTGGAAGGTGCGGCCGATCGCCATGACTTCACCGACCGACTTCATCGAGGTCGTCAGCGTGGTCGAGGCGCCCGGGAATTTCTCGAAGGCGAAGCGCGGCACCTTGGTGACGACGTAATCGATCGTCGGCTCGAACGAAGCCGGCGTGGCACCGCCGGTGATGTCGTTGGCGATCTCGTCGAGGGTGTAGCCGACCGCGAGCTTGGCGGCGACCTTTGCGATCGGAAAGCCGGTGGCCTTGGAGGCCAGTGCGGACGAGCGCGACACGCGCGGATTCATCTCGATGACGACCATGCGGCCATCTTCGGGATTGACGCCGAACTGCACGTTGGAGCCGCCGGTCTCGACCCCGATCTCGCGCAGCACCGCCAGCGAGGCGTCGCGCATGATCTGGTATTCCTTGTCGGTCAACGTCAGCGCCGGCGCCACCGTGACGGAATCGCCGGTGTGCACGCCCATTGGATCGAGGTTCTCGATCGAGCAGACGATGATGCAGTTGTCCTTCTTGTCGCGCACCACTTCCATCTCGTACTCTTTCCAACCGAGCACGGATTCTTCGATCAGCACTTCGTTGGTGGGCGATGCATCAAGGCCGCGTTCGATGATGTCGAGGAATTCTTCCTTGTTATAGGCGATGCCGCCGCCGGTGCCGCCCATCGTGAAGGAGGGACGGATGATCGCGGGCAGGCCGATCTCGGACAGCGCCATCATCGCCTGGCCCAGCGCATATTCCTGATAGCGCTTGCGGCGGTCGCCTTCGCCGAGCGTCCATTGCCGGTCGAGCTCTTCGAGAGCCGCGCCCGACAGCTTCTCGCGTTCGGCGTGGTATTTGTCGCGGAACGACTTCTTCAGTTCGGACGCGTTGGCGAGCCGTGACTTCGGTGTCTGCAGCCCGATCTTCTCCATGGCGTTGCGGAAGAGCTGGCGGTCCTCGGCCTTGTCGATCGCGTCAGCGGTGGCGCCGATCATCTCGACGTCGAACTTCTCCAGCGTGCCCTGCCGGCGTAGCGACAGCGCGCAGTTCAGCGCGGTCTGGCCGCCCATGGTCGGCAACAGCGCGAAGCCACCGGGAATGACGTGGCGTTCCTTCTCGATGATCTTGGCGACGATCTCGGGCGTGATCGGCTCGATATAAGTCGCATCGGCCAACTCCGGGTCGGTCATGATGGTGGCCGGGTTGGAATTGACGAGGACGATGCGATAGCCCTCTTCCTTCAGTGTCTTCACCGCCTGTGTGCCCGAATAGTCGAACTCGCAGGCCTGGCCGATCACGATGGGACCGGCGCCGATGATGAGGATGGTCGAGATGTCGGTTCGTTTAGGCATCACCGCTCGCGGGCTGGATTTTGGGCACAAAAAAAGGGCGCGCTTGCCGCGCGTCCCCTTGTGCGAGAGCGCGGGGTCTCCCTCGCGCGCGGGTGGGTCTTAGACCAGTTTTCGGGGCGGCGAAACCCCGAAAAACGCCCATCAACCGGCAATTTTGACCGGTTTTGGCCGCGCCTGCCAGCCGCGGGCGAGGTGCACCAGAAGCGAGGCCGCAACGCTCGATCCGCCGATCCAGCCGAGGTCGTTTGACGAGAGGGTGGCCAGCACCGCGCCGCCCAGCGCGCCGCCGATGGCGAAGCCGAGATACATCGCCGAGGCGTTGAGCGAGAGCGCGATCATCGAGGCCTGCGGCTCGATCCGGATGATGCTGGCGATCTGGGCCGGATAGAACGCCCAGCCCGAGAGGCCCCAGAGAAAGATCGCGCCCAGCACAGCATAATGCGCCTGTCCCGGCATCAGCTTCAGGACCAGCGAATGCAGGATCAGCGCGCTCGCCATGCCTGCGAGCCCGAGGGCGGCGGTGGCGAGCGTGCCGAGCCGGTCGGCCAGGACGCCGCCGAGCATGTTGCCGATCGCGGCCGCGCCGCCGAACACCAGCAGCGCCAGGCTGATCTGCGAAGCATCGAAGCCGAGGCCGCGCAGCGGAATCGCGAAATAGGTGAACACGGTGAAGCCACCGAGCGCCCAGAGAATGGTGATCACAAGCGCGACCAGCACGTTGCTGTGACGCGCCACCGCCAGCCGCTCGCTGAGCAAGGCCGTGTTGCGCGGCAGGCCTTTGGGCAGCCCGAGCAGAAGGCCGGCGAGCGCCACCGTGCCGATCAGGGCGACCATCGCAAAGGTCGCACGCCAGCCGAGCAGGCTGCCGACGAGATTGCCCAGGGGAACGCCGATGACGGTCGCGACCGTGAGGCCCGAGGTGACGAGGGCCACCGCACGTCCGCGCCGCTCGGGCGAGGCAACCGCCACGGACACCGCGAGCGCCGTCGGCATGCACAGCCCGGAGCCCAGCGCCATCAGCATGCGCGAGGCCAGCAGCAGGGCGTAGTTGGATGCCACCATCGCGGCGAGGTTGCCGGCGATGAAGATCGTCAGTGCCAGCGCCAGTACGGTGCGGCGGTCGATGTTGTTGAGCATCACCGCCAGGATCGGCGAGCCCACGGCATAGGTGAGGGCATAAGCCGTGACCAGTTGCCCGGCGGCCGAGACCGAAATCGCAAGGTCAGTGGCGATCGCCGGCAAAAGTCCTGCAATGACAAAGCCTTCCGTGCCGATCGCGAAGGCCGCCAAGGCCAGCCAGAACACGCTCATGGGAGAAATCCTTATGTTCAACGTTTATTGAACTATTGGTCGGGCTGGTCCAGTTGTCAATTGGTTCAAGAACTATTGAACATCGCGGCCTTTGCGCTATGGTTGACCCATGAGCCGCACGCCCCTTCACCCGACCCGTGAGCAGATCGAGCTGCCGATGGTCCTGGATTGCCTGAGCGATCCGATCCGATTGGCGATCGTCTATCAGCTCGCGCAGCAAGAACGTGTCAGCAGCGAGCTCTGTTGTGGCGATTTCAGCGGCCTCGGCGGCAAGTCCAACCTCGCCTATCACTTCGCCAAGCTGCGCGAATGCGGGCTGATGCAGACCCGCGTAGCGGGCACCAACCGCTTCATGCGGCTGCGCCGCGAGGATCTGGATGCGCGGTTCCCGGGCCTGCTCGATGCCGTCATCAGCTCCGCCGCCAGGGATGCCGGCCGGCTTCAGCTTCTGTCCGAGTGCGAAGTGGTCGAGACGGTTCGCAGCTGAGCGGAAATGTCCGTACGCTTTCGCGTTGCTCAAGCTACGCCGGACACGCGGGTCTAGCGTGGCTGCGCCACGCCCGTCTTCGCCCTTCGGGCTTCGCCGTGGCAGCCTTCGCTATGAAAGGGCTTGCCTAGCCGAAGCCAGCGAAGGCTGGAGACCCGGCCTGGATTTGAACCAGGATGAAGAGCGTTGCACCGCCCTCGCGTAGACGCTTCCGCCACCGGGCCAGGGCGATCATTACCGATTGCAGTGCGACAAGCTACAACGGCTAATTGTTATGCTTAACGAACCAGTGGTGGCCGCGCGATGAAGGTCATGCGCCAGCGATTGTGGCCGATATTGCTGTGTGCGCGCTGGACCACGAATCCGGCCGCGGTCAGCTTGGCGGTGATCTCGTCCTCGCTGTAGCGCTGCAGCCCGATGCGCGTGCGAAGATGACGGTAATCCGACAGCGCGGTGCTGATCAGCCCGACCAGCGCGTCTTTCAGGAAGCCGTGCCGCAGGCCGAAGCTGAGCAGCGCCATGACGTCCCTGACCATGCCGACATTGGGCTGGAGGATATCGCCGAGCACGAGCCTACCGGAGGGTTTCAGGACCCGGCGGATGTTGAGGAGGGCGGCATCGAGCTCCTCCGGCGTCATGTATTGCGCGACCGAGTTCATCACGACGAGATCGACCGACTGGTCCTGCATCTTGCGGACGTCGTCGAGCGAGCGGACGCGGATCTTGGTGTTCGGGGCGAACCGCGCGATCAGTCGGCCGCGCACCCCGGGCGCGGGCTCCGCCAGGATCAGCTTGCCGCAGGCGGATGCCACCTGGTTCGCCGACAGCGCCTCGCCGCAGGCATAGTCCAGCACCACCGCCTCTGGCGAGGGGACATAGCCGATAATGTCCCGCGCAATGATCTGGAAGTGCAAGTCGCGATGCAGCTTGCTGACATAGATCGTATGCGTGGAGTCGTAATAATCGATCCAATCGTCCATGATACTCGAAGGTCCCGGCCAAACGGTTCCGCTCAAAGGAACCGGCGCTGCCCGCCTTGCGTTAGGGGTGCGACGGCGCGCGTCAATGTCCGCGTCCTAACAGGAAGGTCTCCCGTGAGCAAAACCAACAACAAGGTCTCGCCCGATCTCGACACCCCCACCGATCTGTCGCCCGATGGGGTCAGGAAGGTCTCGGAGGCGCTCAACGTGCTTCTGGCCGACGCGTTCGCGCTGTATCTGAAGACCAAGAATTTCCACTGGCACATCAGCGGCCGGCATTTCCGCGATTACCATTGCTGCTCGACGAGCAGTCCGACCAGATCTTCGCCACCACCGACCAACTCGCCGAGCGCGTCCGCAAGATCGGCGGCACCACGCTGAAGTCGATCGGCCAGGTCGCAAAGCTCCAGACCATCAAGGACAACAACGAGGACTACGTCCCGCCGCGCGAGATGCTGCGCGAGCTGATGCAGGACAACAAGCATGTCGCCGCCGCGATGCGCAAGGCACACGACGTTTGCGACGAAGCGGGCGATGTCGCCAGCGCCAGCATCCTCGAAGTCTTCATCGACGAGACGGAACGCCGTACCTGGTTCCTGTTCGAAGCGACACGGCAGGAGGGCAGCAACGCGGCGTAGGGGACGCAACTGCCGTAGGGTGGGCAAAGGCGCGCCATTGCGCGCCGTGCCCACCATCCATCCTTACGGTCGATGTGTTTGGTGGGCACGCTACGCTTTGCCCACCCTACGGCACCGCGCTTTGGCTACCGCCACAGCCGCATCAACGCGCCATCCTTGCCTGTCACGGGATCAGCCGGCGGCAGCGCCACGTTCGGAATCGTCTTCAGCGCCTTGGCGTGGTTCTCCGGTGTGGCGCGTGTGATCTCCATCTTCGCGCCCGGCGGATAGGCGCCGATCACGCAGAAATCGTCGCTCGCCTTGATGCATTGGTGGCCGGTACCGGCCGGCAGGATCGCGACGTCGCCGGCCTTGATCTGAAGCTCCTGGCCATGATCGCCGCCGAAGCGGACGCGAGCGCTGCCGTGCGCAACGCCGAGCACCTCATGCACGGTCGAATGATAGTGCAGATAGTCATAGACGCCGTTGCGCCACGTGCCGCCCCAGCCGTTCGCTTCGAACAGCTCTTCGATGGTCTCCTCCGGATGCTTCGGATCGAGCCTTACCGCCCCTTGGTAGACCAGGAACGGGAGGATGTTGTTCGGCACGAGCCCGTCATCCTCGAACACGATGGCGAGCGGCTCGGCCTTGTCGCGGACGACGGACATGGCGGGGCTCCGGCGTGAGCGTAGCAGGGATCAACGAGGTGCGTGAACGCGTGTTCCTCCGTCATTCCGGGGCGACGCGAAGCGTCGAGCCCGGAATCCATCGTCCAGCAGAAACCGCCGCCTGATGGATTCCGGGCTCGCGCTCCGCGCGCCCCGGAATGACGAGAAAGCCCGGGGTGAGCCCGGGCTTTTGTCGTGGGAGTGCTTGTGCGGGAGAGGCGCCCCTTACGCGCTCTTCTTCTGTCGCATCAGCTCCGCGAAGCGCTGGAACAGATAGTGCGAGTCGCGCGGGCCGGGCGAAGCCTCGGGGTGGTACTGCACCGAGAACACCGGCTTGCCGTCGAGCTGGATGCCGCAATTCGAGCCGTCGAACAGCGAGATGTGGGTCTGCGTCGCGCCCCTTGGCAGGGTCGTCTCGTCCACGGCAAAACCGTGGTTCATCGAGGTGATCTCGACCTTGCCGGTGGTCTCATCCTTGACGGGATGATTGGCGCCGTGATGGCCCTGATGCATCTTCTTGGTCTTGGCGCCGACGGCGAGGCCGAGCATCTGATGGCCGAGGCAAATGCCGAAGGTCGGCGTGCCCGACTTGATCACGTCCCTGATGACGGGCACGGCATATTTACCGGTCGCGGCGGGATCGCCAGGGCCGTTCGACAGAAACACGCCGTCCGGCTTCATCGCCAAAATGTCTTCGGACGCGGTCGTCGCCGGCACCACCGTCACCTTGCAGCCGACGCCGGCGAGCAGGCGCAGGATGTTGCGCTTGATGCCGTAATCGATGGCGACGACGTTGAACTCCGGCTCGTCCTGGCGGCCAAAACCCTTGTCCCACAGCCAGGGCGTCTCGTCCCAGGTGAAGCGCTGGCCGGAGGTGACCATCGGCACGAGGTCCATGCCTTCGAGGCCCGGCCATTCGCGCGCCTCTTCCTTGAGGCCATGCAGGTCGAACTCGCCGGTCCTGGAATGCGCGATCACGGCGTTGGGCATGCCCTTCGAGCGGATCAGCGCGGTCAGCGCGCGCGTGTCGATGCCGGAAAGGCCGATGATGCCGCGGGCCCTCAGCCACTGGTCAAGATGCTTGGTGGCGCGGTAGTTCGAGGGATCGGTGATCGCGGTGCGCAGGATCACGCCGCGCGCCCCGGGCGTTGCCGCCATGTTCACCGTCTCGATGTCGTCCTCGTTGGTGCCGACATTGCCGATATGCGGGAAGGTGAAGGTGATGAGCTGGCCGGCATAGGAGGGATCGGTCAAAATCTCCTCGTAGCCGGTCATCGCGGTGTTGAAGCAGACTTCACCGACGGCGTGGCCTTCGGCGCCGAGACCAAAGCCTTCGAGCACCGTGCCATCGGCAAGCACGAGGAGCGCGGTCGGTTTGTGGTCCGGCCAGGCGGGATCGTTGTCATGTTGTGTCATGAGCGCGTTTCATAATCTGCGCAAACGCCGCCGTCAAAGCGGGAGAGGCCGGATTCACATGCGTTTTTGCATATTTGCCGGGCGGCTTCAGGCACTTAAGCCGGAACTGGCAATTTTGAGCCATTTCGAGCCTCGGCAAGGAAACAATGCACCGGCGCCCGGTCCGGTATGGCCTCTTGCCCACGAACGGCTTAGATCAGGCGCGACAGATTGAGAGGATCCGACCATGCTGCGCGACGACATCAACAATGCGGTCAAGGAGGCCATGAAGGCCAAGGACGAGCGCAAGCTGTCCACGCTGCGCATGGTCAACTCGACCATCAAGAATGCCGACATCGACGCTCGCGGCAGCGGCAAGCCGCCGCTGTCGGACGCCGACATCCTCGCCGTGCTCCAGAAGATGATCAAGCAGCGCCAGGAGGCGGTCGAGCTCTACGACAAGGGCGGCCGCGCCGAGCTCGCCGCCCAGGAGCGCGAGGAGATCGCGGTGATCTCGGCATACCTGCCGAAGCAGATGTCGGACGACGAGGTGAAGAAGGCGATCGCGGATGCGATCACTGAAACGGGCGCGGCCGGCATGAAGGACATGGGCAAGGTGATCGCAGTGTTGCGGGCGAAGTATGCCGGACAGATGGATTTCGGCAAGGCGTCCGGCCTGGTGAAGGCCGCACTGTCGGGCTAGCTCGTTCTTCCCCTCTTCCCTTTGTGGGAGAGGGTGCCATAGGCAGCCTTCGGCCGTTGTCTCTTGAGAACGCCGATGCTTTGCATCGGCTATGGCGAAGCGGCGAGACGGGTGAGGGTCTCTCTCCGCGAGTGAGCCTCTCACATTAGTTCACCAGGATAGAGACCCCTCATCCGGCGCTTCGCGCGTCATGCCCGGGCTTGTCCCGGGCATCCACGGCCTTAAACTGGTGGCAACGAACAAGAACGTGGCTGGCCGGGACAAGCCCGGCCATGACGCCGACCATGGAAACGACCAAACCATGCTGACCGAAGCCGCAACCTACGACGAGCTCTATCGCAATTTCCGCTGGGACATCCCCGCACGCTTCAACATGGCGGAGGCGTGCTGCGATCGTCATGCCGACGGCACCGGCCGGCTCGCGCTGATCTATGTCGATGAGAACGGCGCCACCACGCGCACGTCCTTTGACGAGGTTGCCGAGATGTCGCGCCGCTTCGCCAATGTGCTGAACACGGATGGTCTCGCGCGCGGCGATCGCGTCGCGGTGTTCCTGTCGCAGTCGCTGGAGCTGCCGATCGTGCACATGGCGGCGTTCCGCGCAGGCCTGATCTCGATCCCGCTGTTCGCGCTGTTCGGCGAGGATGCGCTGGAATTCCGCCTGTCGAACTCCGAGGCCAAGGCGATCGTCACGGACGAAGGCGGCTGGGAGAAGCTTGCGAAGATCCGCGATCGCCTGCCCGATCTGAAGGATGTCTATGTCGTCGGCGAGCGCGCACCTGAGGGCACGAAATCATTCTGGGACTCGGTGAAGGCAGCCTCGCCCGACTTCACGCGGGTCGACACCTCCGCCGATGATCCGGCGCTGATCATCTACACCTCAGGCACGACCGGTAACCCCAAGGGCGCCCTGCATGCGCACCGCGTCGTGCTTGGCCATCTGCCGAACGTGGAGATGTGCCACAACTTCCTGCCGCGCCCCAGCGATCTCATGTGGACGCCGGCGGATTGGGCCTGGATCGGCGGCCTCGTCAACGGCCTGCTGGCGTTCTGGTATCACGGCATTCCCCTGGTCGGTCATCGTGCGCGCAAATTCGAGCCGCAGGCGGCGATGCAGATGATGGCGGACCTTGGCGTGCGCAACGTCTTCCTGCCGCCGACCGCGTTGAAGCTGATGCGGCAGGCCGGCGTGAAGCACGCCGGCGTCAAGCTGCGCAGCATTTTTACGGGTGGCGAGTCTCTCGGCGGCGAGCTGCTCGGCTGGGTCCGCGAGACCTTCGGCATCGATGCGCATGAAGTGTTCGGCCAGACCGAGTGCAATCTGGTGATCGGTAGCAACTCGAATCTGTTCCCGATCCGCCCCGGCGCGATGGGCAAGGCGACGCCGGGCTTCGACGTCCGCATCGTCAATGACAAGGGCGAAGAGCAGAAGCGCGGACAGCGCGGCATCATCGGTGTGCGCCAGCCATGTCCCGTCACCATGCTCGAATATTGGCGCAACCCGGAGGCGACGGCGAAGAAATATGCCGGCGAATTCCTGCTCACCGGCGATCTCGGCGTGCAGGATGAGGACGGCTATTTCTGGTATGTCAGCCGCGAGGACGACGTCATCACTACCGCCGGCTATCGCGTCGGTCCCTCCGAGATCGAGCACACGCTGATGAAGCATCCGTCGGTCGCGATGGCAGCGGTGGTCGGCATTCCCGATCCGATCCGCACCGAATCGATCAAGGCCTGGATCGTGCTGCGCCCCGGCTTTACCGGCAGCGACGCGCTTGCGCGAGAAATCCAGGAATTCGTGAAGGTGCAACTCGCCGCTCACGAATATCCCCGCTTCGTCGCGTTCGCAGAGACGCTGCCGATGACCGCCACCGGCAAGGTGCTGCGGCGTGAGCTGCGGGCAAAAGGTTAGCTTCCGACAATGGCAAAGACGTCTCAAGCCGCGGGGCTTCACCGCGCCTCACTGCCGAAGCTGCACGAACTGGATGCGGCCCTGGAGCTGATGTATTACGGTTGGCGCGGCATGACGCTGGAGGCCGACGCATATCTTGCGAAGCAGGGCTTGTCGCGTCCGCACCATCGCATCCTCTACGTCGTGGCGCGCCGGCCCGACATCGCGATCGGGTCGCTGATCGAGATCCTCGGCATTTCCAAGCAAGCCCTCAACCGGCCTCTCAACCTGCTGCTGGAGCGCAAGCTCGTGACGTCGAATCGCTCGCCCGAGCAGCATCGCTCCAAACTGCTGCGCCTCACGGCGGCGGGACAACGCATCGAGCAAAGGGCATCGGACCACGAACGCAAGGTGCTGCGCGAAGCGTTCGACCGCGTCGGGGCGCCGGGTACGGCGGCATGGATGGGCGTCATGGAGGCGATCGCCGACAACAATTGAGCACAGTCTCAAGTCAATATAGTTGACATGATGTGCGGACTTTGCCACTTTCCCGGCCAACGAGCCAGGGAGGGCGCCGGTCATGGGTGCACGGGCAATGAATCGCGCGACCGTCGAACGCTTTGTCGCGGCATGGTGCGCGAGCTGGTGCAGGGTCGATATCGATGCGGTCGTCGCGCATTTTGCCGACAATGCGCAGATGCGCAGTCCGCTTGCTCTCACGCTGACGGGTTCTCCGGTCGTCACGGGCACGAGAACATCCGCGCCTATTGGCGGAAGGCCTATGGCCACATCGAGAGCGCCGACCTGAAGATCCTGGGCTGGAGCTGGGATGAGGCGATCGCGCGATTGACCGTGTGGTGGCAGCTGGGCGACACCCGCGCCAGCGAGTTCATGGACTTCGACGATGCGGGCCGTGTGGTGCGCAGCGAAGCCTTTTACGGAAAATAGTCATGCGCTTTTCGGATATCGTTCTGCTCCTCAACACGCTCTGGTTCGTCGGCGCCTTCATCCAGTTCAGCATCGCCCAGCGCAACACGCTGAAGATCCTGCTGCCGCGGGAAGAGCGCAGCAACCCGATCGCGCCGACGTTGGCGGCTAGCGTGGCGTTCCTCGGCGGGATGAATCTACCGATCGGACTCCTGTCTTTCTATCTTCTGGCCGCGCATCCGTCCTTCTTCCAACCGGTCGAGGCGCAGCTTGCGCTGTTCCTGTTCTTCGCCGCCTGCCATTTCAGCCAGTTCGCCTACAATCTTCCGGTGCTGATGCGCGGCGGACGCGTCGGGGTGGCTTACTGGCCCGTGCTGAAGGGCCCGATGCTCAGGATCTTCGTCATCGACGCGGCTCTGTTCGTGGCCAATCTCGGTGTGGCGCTGCTGCTCACGTCGCGCGCCTGAACAAGCGCCACGTTTCCGGTGGCACATGGCGGTATCTGCCGACCGCCAACTCTTCTGTGCAAGGATCGCAGGAGCGAGCTAACATCAGTCCAACAACGCGCGGCGAAGATCGTGTGAGGGAGCTGATGTCCATCTCGGGCAAGGTTGATCCGGTGGTGCGTCCGGTCGTGGCGACTGACATCGCCGAGGCGCTGGTCGAGGGCCTGCGCGATTTCCAGGCGTTGCCGCTCTACGGGCTTTGCTTCGGCGCGCTCTATGCCGCCGGCGGCATCGTCATCATGCTGTGTCTCACCGCCTTCGGCATGGTCTATCTGGTCTATCCCCTGGCGGCGGGCTTCGCGCTGATCGGGCCGTTCGTCGCGATCGGTCTCTACGAAGTCAGCCGCCGCCGCGAGCGCGGCGAGCCCGTCTCCTTCGGCGCGATCTGGTCTGCCGTGCGCTCGCGCAGCGAAATCGGCTGGATGGCGTTCGTGACGCTGTTCATGTTCGTGATCTGGATGTACCAGGTGCGGCTCTTGATCGCGCTGCTGCTCGGCCTGCACGCCTCGTTCTCGAGCCTTCAGGAATTCATGACGGTGGTGTTGACGACCAACGAGGGCTTGCTGTTCCTCGGCATCGGCAATGCGGTCGGTGCCGTGCTGTCGCTGATCCTGTTCTCGCTGACCGTGGTGTCGTTTCCGCTGCTGCTCGACCGCGACGTCGATTTCGTCACGGCCATGGTGACGAGCGTGCGCGCGGTGGTGACGAGCCCGCTGCCGATGATCTCATGGGCCGCGGTGATCGTGATGCTGCTGATCGTCTCGGCGCTGCCTTATTTTCTCGGCTTGATCGTGACGCTGCCGGTGCTCGGGCATGCGACCTGGCATCTCTATCGGCGGCTTGTGGTGCCGATTCCATAGTCGTCCTGGCGAAAGCCAGGACCCATTACCCCGGGGAGCAGTTTGGCGCGAACTGGTCATGACCAGCCTTCGTCAAACCGGCTTTGGTGGCAATGGGTCCTGGATCTGCGCGCCGCTTCGCGGCACTTGTCCAGGACGACAGCGGAGATTGCCGCAACTACGGCGTCTTGATCCCCATCGCCTTCAGCGCATCGAGCATCCGTTGCGGCGGGCCCAGCTTGACCACCAGCGGCTGCCCGGTCTCGAGCAGGCTCTTGAGGCTGGACAGGATCGCCGGCCAGCCGGAGCGCCCGCCTGCAAGAATGTCATCGCTGAGCGGGCGGTCGTGGCCTTCGCTCATGGTGAGCCTGATAGCATCGCCGACCTGTTCGATCTCGTAGGTGACGAGGGTCGGGCCGAGCTTCTCGATCAGATCGGGCCAGTTCACGTTGAACGTGACCGCGAGCTTTCGCGGCGGGTCGTAGGCGAGAACCTCGCCGCTGATGTGCACGGTGCCGTCAGGCGTGCGCACGGTGAACGCTCCACCAAGGCGCGGCTCGACTTCCACTGCGTTGCCGAAGAAATATTGCCGGCTGAACTCCGCCGAGGTCAGCGCCTCCCACACCTTCTCCGCCGTAGAGGCGATGTAGATGGTGTAGACGGTCAGCGGCTTGAACTGATCGAGGTTCATTTTGCGTCGAATCCCTTGTTGAGCGCGGTACGCGGGATGGCGAGCACTTTGCCTCTTTCCAGGAGGCTCTTGAGCCCGGAGAGGATCGCGGGCCAGCCATTGGAGACGGCGCCGAGATATTTGCCGCCCTCGACGAAGCCGTCATGCAGCACCGTCAAACGCACGAGCGAGCCGAAAGGTTCGAGTGTGAAGACGACGCGTGATATTGGTTCGTCGCGCAGCTCTTCGAACTTCTGGTGTTTGAAGCTGTAGGACAGGCGCCGCGGCGGATCGGCTTCCAGGATTTCGCCGCAATCGGTGACCTCGCCGTCGAGTATGAGCGCGAAGGGTGAGCCGACCTTCCAGTCGGATCTGACCTCGGCGCCGAACCAGTATTGCCGCGTGAACGCGCTGTTGGTCAGCGCCTCCCAAACCTTCTCCGGCGTGGTCTCGATATAGGTGACGTAGACGAACTCCGGCTTACTCATCGCGCTTCTCCAACTGACGTTTCAACTCGCTGAGCGCGGCGAGCTTGCCGCGCTCGAACTTCCTGATCCAGCGTTCGCCGATCTGATGGATCGGCACGGGGTTGAGATAATGCAGCTTCTCGCGGCCATGCCTGATGGTGGTGACGAGGTTGGCTTCCTCCAGAATCGCAAGATGCTTGGTCACGGCCTGACGCGTCATCGCAAGTCCCTCGCAGAGCTCGTTCAGCGTCTGGCCGTTCCGGGCGTGAAGCCTGTCCAAGAGCGAGCGTCGTGACGCATCGGCGAGCGCTTTGAAGACCTCATCCATGGCCGTGATAATAGGCAACCAAATGGTTGCATGTCAAGCGCGGCTTTGAGAAATCGTGTTTTGGTCGCGTGCAATCAGCCGTGCTAGCCTCACGCCTCAGCCAACGCAGATTGGTTCCGGGAGGACTGCATGTTCCGTTGCGTCTTGACTGCTGCCTGCCTCGTCTTTCTTGCCGGCAGCACGGCCGTTCATGCCCAGAAGCAGCAAGTGATCGGCGCGCCGCCGGAAGCCTCCAACATGAAGCTGGTCGGCACCAACGATCTCCAGGCGCGCAGTGCCTATCAGCCGACCATCCATCACCAGGGCGATCGCTGGATCGCTTATATCGGCCATCACGGTGGCACCGACGACGTGCCCGCGCCCGTCAATCCGATGACGGGCAAGGCCGAACCGAACGGAACGTCCATTGTCGACGTCACCGATCCCGCGCATCCAAAATATCTGCGGCATCTGCCGGGGCAGGAAGGCAAGTACGAATCCGGCGGCGCCCAGATGGTGCGGGTCTGCGACGGCAAGGCGTTGCCGAAGGGTGATCCCAACGCTGTCTACATGCTGCGCACCTACGGCAGCGAGGCGCACGAGATCTGGAATGTCACCGACCCCGCCAGCCCTGTGCTCATCACCCGCATCGGCGGTTTGAAGGACACGCATAAGAGCTGGTGGGAATGCGATACCGGCATTGCCTTCCTGGTCTCGGGCGCGCCGGACTGGCGCACGCGGCGGATGACGCATGTCTACGATCTCAGCGATCCCGCGCATCCGCAGAAGATCCGCGACTTCGGCCTGCCCGGGCAGGAGCCCGGTTCGACCGGCGCGGTGCCGACCGAATTGCACGGTCCGATCTCGACCGGGCCCGATGGCAATCGCGTCTATTTCGGCTATGGCACCAACAAGGGCGGCATCCTGCAGATCGTCGATCGCGAAAAGCTCTTGAACGGACCCAAGGAGCCGACGCCCGACAATCTGCGCTATCCCGAGATTTCGCGCATGCCGATGTCCGCCTTCAACGGCGCGCATACCACGTTCCCGATGCTCGATATGCCCATCGCCGAGTTCGCCGAGGACAAGGACGGCAAGACCCGCGACATCGTAATGATCGTGGACGAGGCGATCTTGAACGAATGCGGCGAGGCCCGGCAGATGGTTTGGTTCGCCGACGTCACCACCGAGGCGCGGCCGATGATGATCTCGAGCTACACCGTGCCGGAGGCGAGCGGGCAGTTCTGTCAGCGTGGCGGCCGCTTCGGCTCGCATTCCTCCAACGAGAGCATGGCGCCGGTCTATTACAAGAAGATGGCCTTCATCGCCTTCTTCAATGCCGGCGTGCGCGCGCTCGACATCCGCGATCCCTATCACCCCAAGGAGGTCGGCTATTTCATTCCGTCGATCACTGCTGCCACCGACAAGCGCTGCATCCCCATCGAAGGCGGCGAGCGCTGCAAGATCGCGATCCAGACCAACAATGTCGAAACCGACGACCGTGGCTACATCTACATCGTCGATCGCGCCAATACCGGCTTGCATATCCTCGAGCTGACAGGACCGGCGCGCACCGTGGCCGGCCTGCCGAAGAATTGACGATGCGGCGCGCGGCGACGATCGCGACCGTGATGATCGCGTGTGGTGTGTCCGGTGTCGGGGCCTATCAGCTCGCGCCGCCGGTGCAGGACTTCGCGCATTGGCGCGAGATCGCCTGGCCGTTTCCGCGCGATGGTTGGCCGGTGGGCCGTGCATTCCGCTGCGACGGCACCTGCGCCGGCACGGAGCTCTACGTGCGCGCCAAGCGGGGCTTCTGCAATTGCGACCGCGGTGTCGCCGACGATGACGAGGTGGATCGTGTTGCTGACGTCGATCTGATCAGCCCGCGCTTTGCCGCAGTCGCGCCGGGTGAGGAGGTGGGACTTGGCGAGCTACGCGGCCGCGCAAGGCGCTACGATCTCGACATGTATGTTGGCGCTCGTCGCACCGCGATCGGTATCGCCGTCTCGCGCCGCTGCGATCTGCTCGTCGCGGTCGCGCAAGGCGAGGGCGATGCGAACGCCTTGCAGCGCGCGACGCTAGCGTTTCTGGAAACGGAGGAGATGAAGCAATGGATGGTCGCCGCGCTCGATGGAAGGTGATGTTGGTGCGCCCGCTTCCACATTCTCTGCTATCATCCCCCGCGAAGGCGGGGGATCCAGTATTCCAGAGACGCTGGTGGGGATACGGAGAGGCCGCGGCTTACTGGATGCCCCGCCTCCGCGGGGCATGAGGGCTGTGGTTGAGGGCCTTCCGTTTCCGCCTTCGCCATGCATTAATGCGTACAAACCGCAGCGAGTCCTCCCCATGATGTCCATGCAAGCCTACCTCGCCTTCGTCGCCGCCTGCATTGCGCTGGCGCTGCTGCCGGGGCCGATCGTCACCCTCGTCATCGCCAACGGCCTGCGCCACGGCACGCGCGCGGCGCTCACCAACGTTGCCGGCGCGCAAGCGGGTCTCGCCATCGTGATCGGCATCGTCGCGGTTGGCCTGACCTCGCTGATGGCGACCATGGGCTACTGGTTCGACTGGGTGCGCTTTGCCGGCGCCGCTTATCTGGTCTGGCTCGGCATCCGGCTGATCTGGGCGCCGGTCGAGGGCGTCGGCGTCGACGCCCCGCCTCCGCCGCCGCGCGGCGGCTTCTTCCTGCAGGGATTTCTGGTGCTGCTGTCGAACCCGAAAGTGCTGGTGTTCTTCGGCGCCTTCATCCCGCAGTTCATGGACATGAACCAGCCGCACTTTCCGCAAGTCGCGCTGCTGGGTGCCACCTTCATGGTCACGGCGGTCATGACCGACGCGCTCTACGCCATCGCCGCCGGCCGCGCCCGGAAATTCTTCTCGGCGCGCCGCACGCGCATGATGTCGCGCATCTCCGGCGGCTTCATGATCGGCGGTGGCATCTGGCTGGCGCTGACCAGGGCCAAGTGAGGCCTACACCAACAGCTCCGCCTTCAGCTCGACCTCGATCTCGGCAAAGATCCGCGCCAGCCGCTCGGCCCATTGCTGCTGGCCGGACTGGTCGGCGATCAGATCCTGGCGGATCTCGATGCCGGTGTTGACGAGGCCGCGCGCCTCGCCGTGCACGGGAATGGTGTAGTCGGTGTGGTCACTCACCGCATAGGGCTGATTGTCGCCGACGACGAGATCGCTTTCAGCGCGGAGATGTTTCAAGAGCAGCTGCGGCAGGATCGTGTCGCGGTTATACAGGGCGCCGATGTGCCAGGGCCGCGCGACGCCGGCATAGACCGGCGTAAAACTGTGCAGCGACACCAGCACCGTTGGCTGCTTGCCGTGCAGGCGGCGGTTGATCGCGGCGTCGATGCGATGATGATAGGGGACGAAAATCTCGCGGCGCCGCGCCTCGCGCTCCCATTTCGAAATGCCCTCGTTGCGCGGAATCGCGGTGGCTTCGGAAATCACGGGAATCGAGCTCGCAGCGGCGGGCGGGCGGTTGCAATCGATCACGAGCCGCGAATAGCGCTGCGCGATCAGATGCGCGTCGAGCATTTTTGCGAGCCGCTCGGCGACGCCGGCAATGCCGATGTCCCAGGCAATGTGTCGCGTCAGTTCGCTTTCCGCGACGCCGAGATCGCCGAGCGCGCGCGGCAGCACCCGTCCGTAGTGATCCGCGGTGAGCAGGAAGGGCGATGTTCCTCCCGTATTCACCTCATGCACTGGCGCAATGTCGCCCTCGCCGAGGAGCTGATCGGTCGCGTCGGCCGTGTCTAAAGCCATCCTGATTGCCTATGGAAAAAGTCGCCCCGAAAGTCGGACGGAGATCGATATAGATTGGTTCGATTCAAATCACCATGCTTGACAGAGGACGTCGCTGAGAGCGTCATTGCCTACACATCGTCGTCCCGGCGAAGGCCGGGACCCATTACCCCAACTGTTAGTTTGGTCCGGCGCTGGTGCTGTCAGGTTGCCTATTGCTGCGTTCGGTGGCTATGGGTCCTGGCCTTCGCCAGGACGACAACGAATATGCGGCGCTGTCGTTCTGCATCATTGCCAGCTATAGAGCCCCCATGACCTCCGATCGTCTCTTCGTCTACGGCACACTGATGCGCGGCTTCGATCATCCGATGGCGCGGCTGCTCTCGGCGCATGCGGATTTCCTGGGGGAAGCGACCTGCCGCGGCACGCTCGTCCTGGTGAAGCATTATCCGGGATTGCTGCTGTCGGACGCGCCGTCCGACATCGTCCATGGCGAGCTCTTTTACTTGCGGGCGGGCGACGAGCTCCTGCGCGAGCTCGACATGTACGAGGCCTGCGGCGAGGGCTTTCCGGAGCCGACCGAATATCTGCGCAGGCTGATCGACGTGACACTGCCGGACGGGACCATCGAGAAGGCCTGGACCTACATCTACAACTGGCCCGTCGCCGACCTGCCGCGCATCGACTCCGGCCGCTTCCTGGAGCACTAAGCCGACAGCACCTCCTTCACCACGCGCAAATCCACCTCGCGCTCGACGTAAGTCCATTCCTCGGTCCGCCGCAGCATCTCCACCAGCTCTTCGAACAACGCGGCATGAACCGGTGCGAACTCGAACCAGGTGAGGAAATCGAAGGGCCCGCCGAGGTCACGGCAATGATAGAGCTGCCGCGCGATCGCGGGCAGGTAGCGCAGGCTGCTGGCGATGTGGTGCGATCTGTCCTCAAAGATTTTGCGCCGCTCTTCCTGCGTCAGCTCCCACCAGGCTTGCGACTTGCGGATCGGGATCAGCGCTGCGCTGGTTGCCTCGAGCCGGCCGAGGCCGGCCTGCACGGCCACGAGCTGCTGCTTCTCGGGCCGCTCGGTGTAGCGCAAGCTGCTGGCGACGCCGACCAGCCGCCAGGCATTGCGCGAGGGCACCAGCGGCAACGAGACGGCTTCGCTGTCGGTGACCGACAGCGCCGGCACGAAGGGCAGGGGCTCGCCCGTCACGGGCGAAATCGAGGTCACACGCCAGCCCCCGCTCTGGCCGCCTCGAAAGGTCCTGAACATGGGGGTATGGAAGCGTGGAACCGGGCGCGGTTCAAGTGGCTCGTCATTCCGGGGCGCCCGAAGAGGCGAGCCCGGAATCCATCGGGCCACCGAAATGCTGCGAGAAATGGATTCTCAGATGCGCAATTGCGCATCGTAGCTCGCGCTGCGCGCGCCCCGGAATGACAGGGAGGCCTGTGAACAGCGCGGATAAGCCCGACAAACCTAGCCTTTGGCCCAGCCGCACCTATATCCCTAACCCTTCGCCCGACTCACACGGTTTCGCGCTACACACACGCCATGCGCTTCACGCCCCAATTCCTCGACGAGCTTCGTGCCCGGCTTTCGGTCTCCGAAGTCGTGGGCAAGCGCGTCAAGCTCAAGAAGGCGGGGCGGGAGTGGAAGGGGCTGTCGCCGTTTCAGCAGGAGAAGACGCCGTCCTTCTACGTCAACGACCAGAAGGGATTTTACCACGACTTCTCCTCCGGCAAGCACGGCGACATCATCACCTTCGTGATGGAGACCGACGGCCTGCCGTTCGCGGAGGCTGTCGAGCGGCTCGCGGGCATGGCGGGCCTGCCGCTGCCGGCGGTGACGCCGGATGCGGCCCGGTATGAGCAGCGGCGCAAATCGCTGCATGACGTCATGGATCTCGCCACAAAGTATTTTGCGGAAACGCTGGCCTCGCGCGTCGGCGCGAAAGCGCGCGGCTATCTCGCCGATCGCGCCATCTCGCCGGCGACGCAATTGCAGTTCCGCCTCGGCTATGCCTCGCCCGATCGGTTCGCGCTGAAGGAGCATCTCGGCAAGCTCGGCGTCTCCGTCGACGACATGGTCGAGACCGGCCTGCTCGTAGCCGGCGACGACATTCCCGTGCCGTACGACCGCTTCCGCGACCGCGTGATGTTTCCGATCACGGACTTACGCGGCCGCGTCATCGCCTTCGGCGGGCGCGCGCTGGAGAAGGACGTTCCGGCCAAATATCTGAACTCGCCGGAGACGCCGCTCTTCCACAAGGGCGACAATCTCTACAACCACCAGACCGCGCGCGCCGCCTCGCATAATGGCAGCCCCCTGATCGTGGTCGAAGGCTATGTCGACGTCATCGCCATGGTCACCGCGGGCTTTGCGGGCAGCGTCGCGCCGCTCGGCACCGCGCTCACCGAAAGCCAGCTCGCGCTGCTCTGGAAGATGGCGGACGAGCCGATCCTGTGCTTCGACGGCGACCGTGCCGGACAGAAGGCGGCGTATCGCGCCGCCGACCTCGCGCTGCCCTTCCTCGCACCCGGCAAGAGCCTGCGCTTTGCGCTGCTGCCGGAGGGGCAGGACCCTGACGATCTCGTGCGCTCGGGCGGGCGCGGCGCGATCGAGGAGGTGATCGCGGCGGCGCGTCCGCTCGCCGACATGATCTGGTCGCGCGAGCTCGAAGGCGGCAATTTCGCCACGCCCGAGCGCCGCGCCGCGCTGGAGGCGCGCATCAAGGAGCTTTCCAACGGCATCCGCGACGAGATGGTGCGGCGCTATTACCGCGACGACTTCGCCGACCGGCTCCAGCGCGCCTTTGCGCCCGAGGGCGGGCGCGGCGGCTTTGGTGGCCGGGGCAATTTCCGCGGCAATTCCGGCCGGTCCTTCCAGCCCAGGGGCGGGGGAGGCGCGAATCGATTCGGTGGCCAGGGATTTGGTGGAGGCCGCCGCGGCCCGCCCGGTCCCGTGCCGCTGCCCTCCGGCCCCTACCAGGCGGCGAGCCCGCAGCTGGCGGCCAGCCCGATCATGCGCGGCCAGCGCAGCGCCATTTCGCGCCGGGAAGCCCTGATCCTGCAATGCCTGATCAACCACCCCTGGCTGCTGCATGAGCACCTCGAGGAGGTGGCCGCCCTGGAGCTGGCCCATCCCGAAGCCCATAAGCTCAGGGCCGGCATCATCGCCGCCTTTGCCAACGACCATCACCACTCACCGGACCCCGGCGAGCAGGCCGAGAAGATGCGCGGCGATCTCGAAAAGGGCGGATTTTCTCAAACTCTTCAAAGGGTTGAGAACGGTATCACGACCGCGGCGGTGTGGGGCGCCCGCGAGGGCGCGGCGCGGGACGACGTTCTTGCCACATGGCATCAGCTGGTTGCCTTGCATCGGCAATGGCATTCACTACTTAGAGAGCTGAAAGACGCCGAGCTGGCCCTGGGGGAGGACCCCAGCGAGGCTAATTTGGCATGGCTGCGTGACGTCAAGGCTCGGATAGGCGAAGTCGACGGTACCGAGGCCCTGATCGAGGGTTTTGGCGAGCTGTCTGGCCGGCTCCAGAAGAGCATGTGATGAAGAATCATGCGGACGGCCGCGGCCGGAACCGCTAAAAGACTCGCCAAATCCTGGGTTTGGCGGCAAAAACAGGGTTAATCGAGGCTTAACGGTCTTGTAGCACTTTGGCCCAGAGGCGGCCGCAGGCAGAACAGACGCGTCAGGAATGAATCCGCGCGAACACTGTTGGCACTACACCTGCATCCGCTGCGGCAAAGAGGCTCACGAAGCGTTAGGCAAATCCGGCGAGAGAAAGTTGGGGTGGCGAGAGACATGTGCGCCGCCCTTTCCGTGTCGAGAGCTGCCGAAGCGAGAGCGTCGAGCAATAGGTTCATGTGAATTCAGGCAGGCGGGGCGCGCCGTCTGCATTGAAGCGCGTTTAGGAGCAATGGATGGCCACCAAGGCAAAGACGCTGCAGGCGAAGGACAAGGAAAAAGACGACAAGGCAGCGGACGCGCCGGAGAAGGACTCCCAGGACGCGCCCTCGCCCTTGCTCGACCTGTCCGACGCCGCCGTGAAGAAGATGATCAAGCAGGCCAAGAAGCGCGGCTTCGTGACCTTCGATCAGCTCAACGAAGTCTTGCCGTCCGACCAGACCTCGCCCGAACAGATCGAGGACATCATGTCGATGCTCTCGGACATGGGCATCAACGTCACCGAAGCCGACGACACCGAAAGCGAGGACGAGAAGGACGAGGCCGACGACGAGACCGATAACGAGCTCGTCGAGGTCACTCAGAAGGCCGTCACCGAGGTCAAGAAGAGCGAGCCCGGCGAGCGCACCGACGATCCCGTGCGCATGTATCTGCGCGAGATGGGCACGGTCGAGCTGCTCTCCCGCGAAGGTGAAATCGCCATTGCGAAGCGCATCGAGGCCGGCCGCGAAGCGATGATCGCAGGGCTCTGCGAAAGCCCGCTGACCTTCCAGGCCATCATCATCTGGCGCGACGAGCTCAACGAAGGCAAGATCTTCCTCCGCGACATCATCGATCTCGAAGCGACCTATGCCGGCCCCGACGCCAAGGGCGGCATGAACACCGCGATGATCGCCGGCCCCAACGGCGAGAGCGGCGAAGCGTCGACTGAGGGTGGCGACGCCACCGCGTCCACAGCTGCCCCCGCGCATGTCGCCCCGCCCGCTGCTCCCCCGTCGCCCACCCCGTTCCGCGCTGCGCCTG
>NZ_PSRT01000018.1 GCF_004212635.1 Bradyrhizobium genosp. SA-3
CGCCAGCCAGCTTTCCGATGGCGCGTCGGCCTGCGTCATCATGAGCGACAAGATCGCGGCGAGGAAGGGCCTCAAGCCCCTCGGCATCTTCCGCGGCTTCGTCGCCGCCGGAGTCGAGCCGGACGAGATGGGCGTCGGTCCGGTCGCCGCCATCCCGCGGCTGCTCAAGCGGCACAATTTGAAGATCGACGACATCGATCTCTGGGAGCTCAACGAAGCTTACGCGGTGCAGGTGATCTATTGCCGCGACAAGCTCGGCATCGACCCTGAGAAGCTCAACGTCAATGGCGGCTCGATCGCGATCGGTCATCCCTACGGCATGACCGGCTCGCGCCTTACCGGCCATCTCCTGATCGAGGGTCGCCGGCGCAAGGCAAAATACGGCGTCGTGACCATGTGCATCGGCGGCGGCATGGGCGCGGCCGGCCTGTTTGAAATCATCCACTGAGCGGCAAACGCGGGGAGATCATTCGTGAAGACAGCGATCACTGAACTGTTCGGCATCGAACATCCGATCATCCAGGGCGGCATGCATTATGTCGGGTTCGCCGAGCTGGCAGCCGCGGTGTCAAACGCTGGCGGCCTCGGCATCATCACCGGCCTGACCCAAAGGACGCCCGAACTTCTGGCCAAGGAGATCGCGCGTTGCCGGGACATGACGGACAAGCCGTTCGGCGTGAACCTGACGTTCCTGCCGACCTTCAGTGCGCCACCCTATCCGGAATACATTGCGGCGATCAGGGAAGGCGGCATTAAGGTCGTTGAAACCGCCGGTCGCAGCCCCGAGCAGTACATGCTGGCCCTAAAGGCGGGTGGCATCAAGGTGATCCACAAATGCACCTCCGTTCGGCACTCGCTGAAAGCCGAGCAGATCGGTTGCGACGCTGTCAGCGTCGACGGCTTCGAATGCGGCGGCCATCCCGGCGAGGATGACATGCCAAACATGATCCTGCTGCCGCGCGCGGCCGAGGAATTGAAGATACCGTTCGTTGCCTCTGGCGCCATGGCCGACGCGCGCAGTCTGGTTGCGGCCTTGGCGATGGGCGCCGCCGGGATGAACATGGGCACGCGCTTTATCGCCACCAAGGAAGCGCCGGTGCACGAGAACGTCAAGAATGCCCTTGTCAAGGCAACCGAGCTTGACACGCGCCTGGTCATGCGGGCGCTGCGAAATACCGAGCGGGTTCTGAACAACAAGGGCGTCGAGAACTTGCTCGAGATTGAGCGGGAGAGGGGCAAGAGTCTCAAGATCGAGGACATCCACGATCAGGTGGCGGGCGTTTATCCCAAGGTGATGATCGACGGCGATATGGATGCGGGCGCCTGGAGCTGCGGCATGGTCGTGGGACTCATTCACGACATCCCGACTGTGAAGGAACTGATCGATCGCATCATGGCCGACGCCGAACGAATTATCCGGCAGCGCTTGACTGGTTTCCTGGATGGTGCAGAGCAAAAGCCGGCCGTCGTTCGGGCGATTGCGTGATTGTTATTGATGAAGCCCAACCGCCTGCGATTGTTGCGCTTCGGCAGCTCCGGGGAAATTTATGGATCTAGCCGACTTCCACTATTACGAGCCTTCGAAGGGCCACGGGCTCCGACATAATCCGTTCAACGCGATTGTCGCGCCGCGTCCGATTGGCTGGATTTCGTCGCGGAACGTGGCTGGTCAACTCAATCTCGCGCCATACAGCTTCTTCAACGCGTTTCTTTACGACCCTCCAATCATCGGATTCTCCTCGATTTCATGGAAGGACACCGTCAAGAACGTCAGCGAGACCCGTGAGTTCGTCTGGAATCTAGTTACGATGGATCTGGGCGAGCGCATGAACACGACTGCGGCGCCTCTCGCTCACGGCGTGAGCGAGTTCGAAGCTGCCGGGCTGACGCCAATACCCGGGCGCCACGTAGCTGTGCCGCGGGTAGGCGAGAGCAGGGCGGCAATGGAATGCAAGGTCGTCGATGTCTCTCAGTTGGCGAATGCGCGTGGTGAGAAAGTAGAAGGGTGGTTCGTACTCGGCGAGGTCGTCGCGGTATTCATCGACAAGTCTTTGATTGAGGACGGCGTCTACAACACGGCGCTTGCGCGACCCATTCTGCGTGCCGGCCGTGGTGGAGATTATCTCGAGGTCAGGACGGAAAACATGTTCGAGATGAAGCGCCCAGCGGGCAGCAGCAAGCCGGAATTTCACGGGACCTGATTGCGCTGGAAACAGGCTCAATTGTCGGGCTGGCCAAGCCTTGCCGCGTTTTGCCCGACAGGCCTAAGCCCGACTTCGCAAAGCCGATGAGTGACCGAACGGAAACGCGTCCGGAGTCATACGCCCATCAAGACCCCGGGCCCCGCGCGTACAGGCCAAGAGCCAGCAGGGAAAACACGCTCATCACGACGCCCAGCGCCAACATTGCTTCATGTGACACTGTGGCAGCAAGCCACACCCCAATCGCGGCGACCATCATCTGCAAGAAACCCAGCAGCGCCGAGGCAGCGCCGGCTTTCTCGCCGAATGGAGAGAGCGCGCGCGCTGTGGACAATGGACCGACAATGCCCATGCCGAGGAGATATATGCTCATTGCGGCTAAGAACGGCAAGAAAGTCGGACTGATCATCGAGATGAGCAGGATCGCAAGGCTGCTGGCGGTCGTCGCGCACAAACCTGCCCGGATCGGACCATCGAGCCCGTAGCGTGGTGCCAATCTTGTGGCAAGCATACCCGCGGCGAATACGATGAAGACGGTGCCGGCAAAGAAGAGCCCGAGCTGGATCGGCGTGAAGTGCAACGCTTCGATGAATAGGCGCGGCGCAGCGGAAAACATCGAGAACAAGCCGCCCATAGTGAGGCTCGAGGCGGCCGCGGGGGTAGCGAAGCGACGGTCTCCAATCAGACCGGCATAGGTCCTGCCGACGACAACTGGATTGAACGGCGTGCGGATCGAATTGTGGGTTTCGCCAAGAACGATGGCGTAGGCAACGGCGCTGAGGGCGGCAAAGGCCGCGACCAGCGCGAATTCGGCGCGCCAGCCCAGGCTGTGGTCGAGGGCGCCGCCAAGCAGCGGTGAGAACCCGGGAGCCGCGGACATCACGATCATGATGAGCGCCATCGCGCGCGCCAGTGCGGCGCCACTGAACATGTCGCGGGCGATAGCGCGAGACAGCACTGACGTCGCGCAAGCACCTGTTGCCTGCACGACGCGGCCGATGAGGAGATTGGGCAGGTCGGTTGCCAGACCGCACCAAACGCTCCCGGCGAAGAATACGGCGAACCCGATCAGGACCGGCCAACGTCTTCCGTAGCGATCCGAAAGCGGTCCAACCAGGAGTTGGCCCACCCCGAACACCGCAAGAAAGACGGTGATGGCGGACGTGACCGCCGCACTCGTGACATTCAATGAGATCGCAATCTGCGGCAGAGACGGCAGCAGAATGTTGGTCGCCAGCGTTCCCATCGCGGCCAGGACGGAAAGGATGGCGATGGGCAGGGCGCTGGAGGTGGGAATGTCCCGCGGCGCGGCGTTGATCAGGTCAGCCATGGGATCTTTCGTGTGATGGGGATAGGTAGATCAAGGCGGCGAGTAAGGCGGTTCGCGCCACTCGCCTTGTCCGTTGTTGTCCGCCCAGCCATGTTATCGGCGGACGACGCGCTCGATCGCGATGGCGGTAGCTTCGCCGCCGCCGATGCAGAGTGACGCGACGCCGCGCTTGAGGTTCCGCGTTTCGAGCGCGTGCAACAGCGTCACAATCAGCCGCGCGCCGGTGGCACCAATGGGATGACCTAGCGCGCAGGCGCCGCCGTTGACGTTCAGCTTCTCCCTGGGGATGGCGAGATCCTTCTGCGCCGCCATAGCTACGACCGCAAATGCCTCATTGATCTCGAACAGATCCACGTCGCCAACGCTCCAGCCGACCTTGTCCAATAGCTTGCGAATAGCGGGGATCGGGGCCGTCGTGAACCATTGTGGCTCCTGACTGTGGGTGGCATGGCCCTTGATCTCGGCGAGCACCGGAAGGCCGTCGCGATCGGCGAGCGAGCGTTTCGCCAAGATGAGCGCCGCAGCGCCGTCAGCGTTAGCGGAGGAGGCGGCGGGCGTGATTGTGCCGTTGGCGCGGAACGCGGCTTTCAGCCCTGGGATTTTGGCGGGATCGACCTTCAGCGGATGCTCGTCATTTGAGACGATCCGCGGCCCGGCTTTCTCGGTCAACGTGATCGGAGCAATCTCAGCCTTGAACGCGCCGCCTTCAACCGCCTTGCGGGCGCGGGTCAAGGTCTCGATCGCATAGTCGTCCTGGTCCTTACGGGTGAATTGATAGGCCTCCGCCGTGGCCTCGCCAAAGTCGCCCATCGAGCGTCCGGTCTCGTAGGCGTCTTCCAACCCGTCCATCAGCATGTGGTCGATGATGCGGTCGTGGCCAGCGCGATAACCGCCACGCGCCTTGGCCAGCAAATACGGCGCATTGCTCATGCTCTCCATGCCGCCAGACAGAACGATCTCGGCGGAGCCTGCATTGATGATGTCGTGAGCGAGCATGGTGGCCTTCATGCCGGAGCCGCAGACCTTGTTGATGGTGGTGGCGCCGGTGGCATCCGGCAGTTTGGCACCGCGGGCGGCCTGGCGCGCCGGTGCTTGGCCCTGGCCGGCCGGTAGCACGTTGCCCATGAACACCTCGTCGATCTTCTCCGGCGCAAGCTTCGCCCGTTCCAGAGTTGCTCCAATTACGTGAGAGCCGAGCTTGTGTGCGCTAAGCGGCGAGAGCTCGCCCATGAAGCGGCCGAGTGGCGTACGGGCGGCGGAAAGGATGACGACGGGATCGGAAGCGGCGGCCATGGCGAATTCTCCTGTTGATCGCTGTTGTTATATGACGATAGTCATATAAGATAGCCGGCATCGCAATGAAATGTTGCCGTGGTCTGCAAAAGCGCGGTTCCAGAATTGCAGGGAGGGGATGGGGAACGGCTTGTGCAGCCGGTCACCCATGAGCTCGCACGGAGGGGCGATGCGTTACGTAGAAGACCACAGACGTCAAACCCACAGTCGGATCGTTGAAAATGCATCTTACGGCTTGCGGCAGAAGGGCGCCGAAGGGCTCAGCGTTGTCGACTTGATGAAGCTGGCGGGTCTGACGCATGGCGGCTTCTATAACCATTTCGATTCGCGTGCCGCTCTTGTCGGCGAGGCGATCGCTTTTGCAATGGACCAAATGACCGAGCGGTGGAAGCGGGTGGCGAATGGGAAGGCCAACGGGAAGCGTTTCGAGGCGGTGATCGCCGATTATCTCAGTCCCCGGCATCGCGACGATTCCAAACACGGTTGCCCACTCCCAGCCTTGGCCGCCGACGTTGCTCGATCGAGCCCGAGCGAGCGGCGGGCCTTAGCTTCCAAACTCGAGAAGATGATCGACGTCTTTGTCGATCTGCTTCCCGACGAGGAGCCAGAGCAGGCACGTCAAATCGCGACCGGCGCTATCGCAACCATGGTTGGATCGATCGTGCTGTCGCGTGCCGTCGGCGCCGGGAATGTTTCCGACGGCATTCTCGACGCAGGCCGCGTGGCCGTCGTTAGCCGGATTCGGAAGCCGCAGGGTAGACCAGCAAAGGCGATGCGCTGCGATAAATCATAAGGTCAGGGAGGTCACCATGACGGCCGGCAAGTGGCTCAAAACAGCGTGTAACCTGTGCTACATAAATTGTGGGATCGAAGCCTGGGTGAATGACGGTCGCCTGGAGAAAGTGCGAGGCGACCGTTCAAGCCCGAAGTCGCAAGGCTATCTGTGCAACAAGGCCACCCGTATTCCCTATTATGCGAATGACAAGGATCGGCTCACGACCCCGCTGCGTCGTCGCGCCGATGGCGGCTTTGACGAGATCGAATGGGACGTGGCGATCGCAGAGATCGCGGAGCGGCTTCGAGATATCGTCGACAGGTATGGCGGCAAGAGCATTGCCCTTTATGGCGGCGGCGGGCAGGGCAACCACGCCGGCGGCGCCTACGCCAGTGGACTGTTGCGCGCGCTGGGTTCGCGCAGCGTCTTCAACGCCCTTTCGCAGGAGAAAACCGGCGATTTCTGGGTCAATGGCCACATGTTCGGCAGCCAAACCTGCCACACCGCCGAGGACGTCCATCATTGCGATCTCTTGCTTGTCATCGGGGCCAATCCCTGGATCGCACACGGCTTCCCCAATGCGCGCGACCACCTCAATCAAATCCGCAAGGATCCCGCGCGCAAGCTGATCGTTATCGACCCCCGGCGAACCGAAACCGCAGAGATGGCGGACCTGCATCTCGCAGTTCGTCCCGGCGCCGACGCGTTCCTGCTTGGCGCGTTGCTGGCTACGCTCGTCCGCTCCGACCGGATCGACCACGCGTTCATTGAGGAGCACACGATCGGCTTCGCGGAAGTGAGGCAGGCGCTGCTGAACATCCCATTGGAGGAATGGGCTGCTGCGGCCGATATCTCGATCGCGGACCTGGAGCGTTGCGCCGCGATGATCGCAGCAGCGAAGGCCATGGTGGTGCGGGTCGAGCTTGGTATCCAGCAAGGCATCAACTCGACGCTCAATTCCTATCTCGAAAAACTCTTGATCATGCTTTCCGGCAGTTTCGGCCGTAAAGGTACCAACCAATTGCACAGCTGGCTTCAACCACTATGGGGCAATTCACCGAACCAGACCTTTGCTCCGACCGGCGACGCGATCATCGGAGGCCTCTTGCCTCCCAACATCTTCCCCGAAGCGGTGCTCAAGGACCATCCAGACCGGCTGCGCTGCGCCTGGATCGACAGTTCCAATCCCGCCAACACCGCCGCAAATACCGAGGCGGTGGAACGAGCGCTGCGCTCGCTCGAGCTATGCGTTGTCGTCGACGTTGCGATGACCGAAACCGCACGGCTCGCGCACTACGTTCTCCCGGCGTCCACACAATACGAGAAGACCGAATTTACGCTATTCAACTTCGATTTTCCGACGAACTATTTTCACGTTCGCGCCGGTGTCTTGCCGCCGCTCGCCGGTACCTTGCCGGAGCCCGAGATCTACACGCGGCTCGCCATCGCCCTGGGGCTTCTGCCGGGTGACAATGTGCTCGCACCCCTGCGCGAGACAGCACGTCGCTCCCGCCCGGAGTTCGCCGCCGCCTTTCGTGCTTTCATCGCGGAAAACCCCCAGGCAGTGCCCGCGCTTGTGCTCTACCATACGCTTGGGCAGACGCTTCCGGATGGCACCGCGGCCGCGGCTCCGTTGTGGAGCGCGGCGCTGGCTTGCGCGAAGCGATCGCCGCAAGCGGTGCGGCGCGCGATCAACGCATCGGACGAGGTGGCGGATCACCAGCTCGGCTATCTCCTGTTCGACACTATCGTGGCCACCCGGCAGGGCACGGCGGTTACCCGGCACGACTATGACGAGGTCTGGTCATTGATCAGCCATTCGGATCGCAAGGTTCGGCTGGTCGTCCCGCAGATGTTGGAATGGTTGGCGCGTCTCGATCCGCAGACCGCGGGCGCGCCAAAGGAGTTTCCGTTCATGCTGGCGGCCGGCGGCCGTCGCATGTTCAATGCCAACCAGATCTTTCGCGATCCCGCCTGGCGTCGCGACGATCCCGATGGTGCCTTGTTGATCAATTCGAGCGATCTGCGCGAGTTGGGCGCGAAGGATGGTGACTGGATCGCCGTTGAGTCGGTGGTCGGGCGGCTCGTCGTACGCTGCAAGGTCGACGATGCCATGCGGAATGGCCAGCTCGCGCTGCCGCATGGCTATGGTCAGGCGTATCCTACGTCGGATGGAGAGCGCCTCGTGAACGGGCCGCGCATCAATCTGCTGACGGAGAGCGGCAACCGAGACCCCATTGCGGGCACGCCCTACCACAAGAACGTCGCGGTTCGCCTGGCCCTGGTGCCCGCGCATGAGGCTGCGACCTATCAGTCGCAGTCCGAGCGAATTCATAAGACAGCGGCCGGACGATAGCCCGAAAGGAGCGTCAAATGACCGAGAAGCCAATCGCGATCGTGACCGGCGTAGGGCCGGGCACGGGAGCTGCCATCGTCAAGCGCTTCTCTGCCGGCGGGTTTCGTATCATAGCGCTTGCTCGCTCTGCGGAACTCATCAATCGCCTTGCGCAAGAGCTTCCCGACGTGCACGCGATGACCTGCGACGTCTCGGACGAGAGTCAGGTTCGGATCGTTGTCACTGAGGTAAAGCGCCGCTTTGGCGCCGCCGAAGTTCTCATCCACAACGCGGTAGGAGGAGGCTGGGGGAATTTTCGCGAGATCGATCCGAAGATGCTGAAGGGCAACTTCGAAGTCAACGTGATGGGTCTGTTGTACCTGGCACGCGAGCTAGCTCCTGACATGATCGATCGCGGCAAGGGTGCGATCCTGGTGACCGGAAACACCTCTTCGATCCGAGGTAAAGCCAATTTCGCCGGCTTCGCTCCAACAAAGGCAGCGCAGCGCATTCTGGCCGAGTCGATCGCACGCGAAATGGGACCTCTCGGCGTGCACGTCTCCTACGTTCTCATCGACGCCGTTATCGATACGCCCCGGATGCGCGCGCGGATGAGCGACAAACCGGATGAGTTCTTCATCAAGCCGGCGGCGATCGCCAACGAATTATTGCATCTCTACGGTCAGGACCGATCGGCCTGGTCGTTTCTCACGGAACTGCGGCCATTCAACGGAAAACTGGTGATGCTCGAACACGGGCACGGCGCGCTGGGTCACTTTGGAGAGCTCCCCGTGGGACTTGAAAGGTCAGAAACATGACGGATGGATCCATCTCGGTTGATACGGGGACGGACGAACTGCTGTGCGCGATCCGGGATCGCGTCGCGGTGATTACCTTGAACCGACCCGAAGCCCGAAATTCGTTGTCCGATCATCTTACGCCGGCGTTGCGCCGGATGGTCAAACAGAATGGAGATGATCCTGAGGTCGGAGCCCTCCTGATTACCGGTGCAGGCACTGCCTTCTGTTCGGGCGGCGATGTTAAGGGGATGGGCGGCAACGCTGCCGCGCCGGCGATGTCATTCAGCGACAAGGTTGCGCGATTGCGGGAGCGTCAGCGAACCCTGACCGGCGCACTTGTTTCGGTGCGCAAGCCCACCATCGCGGCGTTGCCGGGACCGGCGGCTGGCGCCGGGCTTGCGATCGCACTCGCTTGCGACCTTCGTATTGCAGCCGAATCCACGATCATGACGACAGGCTATGCCAGGATTGCGCTCACCGGCGATTACGGCATTTCGTGGCTGTTGACCCGGCTTGCCGGGACGGCACGTGCTCGCGAACTGATGTTTCTGTCTGAACGGATCAGTGCACGGCGCTGCGAAGCATTGGGCCTTATCAATCGCGTGGTGCCTGATTCCGAACTGCAAAGCGAAGCATTCGAAATGGCGAGAGCATTGGCGAATGGCCCGGCGAGCGCGTATGCCTCCATGAAGGATAATCTCGATCTTGCGCTGTCGGCCGACTTCTTGACGTCACTAGATCAAGAGGCCGAGAGGATGGTCCTCGCGGCGGGCACTGCGCAGCACGCCGAAGCCGTCCGGGCTTTTATTGAGAAGCGTCCGCCGACTTACAGGTGAAACTCTTTCAGGTCATTACTTCGAAGGCCTAGCGGGCCGCACCCGCAACCGCACAAGCTGGAGCTGCCAAGCTAATTGCTCATTCGACTGCGGCGATACGAATGGGACGCGTTCCGATCGGAGCGCCGGTCGCGCGGTCGATGGTGAGGGGATCGATCTCCGTTCCGTTCTCGGCGTCGAAGAACCGAGTCACCTTGCCCCCGCCGCGATGCTTGCGTCCCCACGCGCCAATCGCGAAGAGCACCGGCAAAAAGTCGCGCCCGGCTTCAGTCAGAACGTATTCGTCCCGTGGCGGGCGGTCTGAATAACGACGTTTTTCCAGTAAGCCCTCGTCAACCAGGGCTGAAAGCCGCCCCGCCAGCATCGTCGGCGCGATACCGAGACTCTTACGGAAATCGTCGAAGCGGGTCAGCCCCGCATGGGCATCGCGCATGATCAGCATGCTCCATGCGTCCCCGACAAGCGCCAGGCTACGGGCGATGAGGCAAGGCTGGTTCGAAAGTTTTTTCATGTCAGTTTCATTTTAGTAGTGACTTGGTACTAAATTGATAGTAACAGGTCGTTCGTCGATATTCCACGACAAATTGAAAGAACCGGAGCCGATGAGCAGGAGAGAACGCGGAATGCGCTGATCTCCGGTGCTTCCGCCAGCATTGGGCTGGTGTCTGGGCCAGCGTTGCGGCGCACGCGCATCCCTTGGTGCGCAAAGGCGAAGCCGCGCGATCCGACCGGGTCCCTCCGATCTCTGGGGATTCCGGTTTCAGCCGAACCATGGAGTAAGTGATGTCCAGTTATGTCAGCCACGCCGGATCGGTTGTGCGCTATATCGATGCGCCAAATCTTTCGATACCTGCTGCAGGAACAACCTTTGCCTATCGCGATATCGGTCCGCGCAGTGGCGTCCCATTGATCCTTCTCAATCATTGGGGCGCGGTTCTCGACAATTTCGATCCACGGATCGTCGATGGGCTCGCCACCAGGCATCGTGTGATCGCGATCGACTACCAAGGTATCGGCGCTTCAAGCGGGAAAGCGCCTGTTACCGTTGGCGAAATGGCGCAAGATACCATCGCTCTGATCGCCGCGCTGGGCTTTGAAAAAGTCGATCTGCTCGGCTTTTCCCTCGGCGGCTTCGTAGCCCAAGATATCGCGCTGAAGGCCCCTGGTCTCGTGCGAAAGCTGATTCTGACCGGCACGGGCCCGGCAGGCGGCAAAGGTATCGAGAAGGTCGGGCCGGTGTCCTGGCCGCTGATGATCAAGGGCTTGCTGACTTTGCGAGACCCGAAATTCTATCTGTTCTTCACCTCCACGGCCAATGGACGCCGGGCCGCAAAGGCCTTTCTGGAAAGGTTGAAGGAGCGCAAGTCAAATCGGGACAAAGGAGCCACGCCAGTGGCCTTGTTGCGGCAGCTCAAGGCGATCAAGAGCTGGGGCCAGCAGGCGCCTCAGGATCTCGGCAGCCTCCGCATTCCGGTCCTGATCGCGAATGGCGATAACGATATCATGGTGCCGACCGCAAACAGCACCGACATGGCACGGCGTATCCCGGGCGCACAACTGGTCATCTACGAAGATGCCGGGCATGGCGGGATTTTCCAGTACCACGCTGATTTCGTGCCGAAGGCGCTGTCGTTCCTCGACACCTGATGCCGGGACCAAATTTCAAATTGGAGATGACATCATGAAGGCATTCGTTGTCGACAAATATCAGAAGAAAGGCGCTCTGCGCTCGGCAACCATGCCAGAACCGGAGTTGCGGGACGATGATGTCCTGGTTCGGGTTCACGCAACTGCTGTGAACGTCCTGGACTCCAAGCTCAGGGATGGAGAATTCAAACTCATCCTGCCGTATCGTCCGCCCTTCATTCTGGGCCACGATGTTGCCGGGACGGTCGTCAGGGTTGGCCGCAATGTCAGGCGATTCAAGGCAGGCGACGAGGTCTATGCACGGCCGCGCGATCATCGGATCGGAACATTCGCCGAATTCATTGCCATGAACGAAGCCGACATGGCGCCGAAGCCCGAGAACATCAGCATGGAAGCGGCCGCTTCCATCCCGTTGGTGGGACTGACCGCCTGGCAGGCGCTGGTCGAGGTGGGCAAGCTGAGGCCCGGCCAGAAGGTCTTCATCCAGGCAGGCTCCGGCGGGGTGGGGAGTTTCGCCATCCAGCTCGCCAAGCATCTCGGTGCGGTCGTGGCGACGACGACGAGCGCGAAGAATGTCGAACTGGTCAAGAGCCTCGGCGCGGACCTGGTCATCGACTACAAGACCCAGGATTTCGAGAAGGTCTTGTCGGGCTACGATCTGGTCCTGCACAGCCAGGACGCCAAGACGCTTGAAAAATCTCTGCGCGTGCTCAAGCCGGGCGGCCTGCTCATCTCAATCTCCGGGCCGCCCGACCCCGTATTCGCGAGGGAGCAGGGGATGAACCTCTTCCTGAAACTGGTGCTGCGTTTGCTGAGCCATGGTGTGCGGAAGAAAGCCAGAAAACTTGGTGTGCGCTTCTCATTCCTGTTCATGCGCGCGCAGGGACAGCAGCTACGCGAAATCACGTCCCTGATCGAATCCGGCGTGATCCGTCCGGTCGTGGACCAGGTTTTCCCGTTCGAAAAAACCGGTGACGCGCTCGCCTATGTCGAGACCGGTCGAGCAAGGGGCAAGGTCGTGATTGCGGTGAAACAATAGTTCCGTAACGGTGCCGCCTGCGTTGCGACGCCATACGCCGGCCGGCACCAAGTGCATCCGAGGAAACGACATGACTGAATCCAACCGCGATACACAGCCTTTCCTGCAGGACGTTGCACTCATTGTCGGCGGTGGCCCGGGCATCAGTTCGAGTTGCGCCAGGCTGTTCGCGGAAAACGGCATGCGTGTCGCCGTCGCAGCCAGGAATCCGGAAAAAGCCGTCCTTGAGACTCTTGAAAAGATGCACGGCGTGCGTCGGTACGCCTGCGATGCAAGCGAACCGGAGGCCGTGGCACAGCTGTTCGCGAATGTCGCTCGAGAGATCGGAGCGCCGAGGCTTGTCGTGCATAACATCGATGGCCGCGTTCCCGGCATTTTCCGCAAGGGCATTCTCGAAGCCGACCCGATGATGGCGCTCGAAACAATCCGAAACTCGGCATTCAGCGCGTTTCTGGTAGGTCAACAGGCAGCTCGGCTCATGCTCGGAAACGAACCCGACGTCAATGGTACGAGAGGAACGATAATCTTTACGAACGCCAGCGCGGCGCTCAAGGGCTTTCCATCGAGTGGTGCATTTGCGATGGCGTGCCATGCCAAGTCCGGACTCGCGCAAAGCATGGCGAGAGAATTGATGCCGCAGGGAATCCATGTGGCGAATGTGCCGATCGATGCCGCGATCGGTTGGACTCAGGAAGACGGGACCCGCGCGCACCGGCTGGCGGGAACGACCGTGGACGACAACATGGCCGACCCTGTCCATATCGCGGAAACCTATCTGCAGCTGCACCGCCAGCATCGGTCGACCTGGGCTTTTGAAGTCGTGCTGCGGCCGTGGGTCGAGAAATGGTAATTACGCTCAGCTGATCTTCCGAATAATTGCGCGGAGGCAGCCAATTCTAAATTGGAATTCTCTTGCTGTGCCAAAATTCCATTATCTACAGTTCATTGACGTTGGCTTGACTTAACAGTTCTATTTTAGAACGGTTTACTCCGTCGACCAATAGGAATGAAGTGTGCGGACCTCCCGGTTGAAGGGGGCCGCGCACGCTGCCGAAAACAAGGCGCGAGGGAGGATGGCATGAGGAGCGTGGACGAGCTCACCGCGGCCGAATTGTTGGACGGCCTGCCGTCCAGAGTGCACGAGGTCTACGCGCCGTTCGTGCGGGATATTCCGGATCATCCGGCCTTCGTGGAAGGCGGGCGTTCCTGGAGCTATCGGCAGTTCTCGGACGCTGTCGACGCTGCTGCAAGGAATCTCGCCGGTTTGGGCATCAGGCCCGGTGATCGCGTGATCATTGCAAGCGAGAACAGCGTGGCCCTGGGAGCGACGCTCTTCGCGGCGAGCAAGCTCGATGCATGGGGTATTCCGGTCAATCCTCGCCTTTCGCCAAGAGAGATCAATCTGATCGGGACGCACAGCGGCGCCAGACGCGTGCTGTTCAACTCGGCTCTGTCGAAGGAAGCGGCCGATCATGCCACCCGCGTCGGTGCGACAATCGGCGCCGTCGGGCCATTTGGTGGAATCGGTGTCGGCCCTCTCAATGCGGATGCGGAAGCGGAGCCCGTCGAGAAGGATGGCGCCCGCCAGGTCGCAGGCCTTTTATACACCTCGGGCACGACCGGTGCACCGAAGGGCGTCATGCTGAGTCACCGCAACCTCCTCTTCACCGCAAGGACGTCGGGAATCCTTCGCCGGAGCAGTCCAGACGACCGCATCTACGGCGTGCTGCCGATGTCGCACATCGTCGGGTATGCGATCCTGCTGATTTCGACGCTGATGCACGGCGGCACGTTGTATGTCGTAGCCAAGGCCGATCCCGCTGCGCTGGCTCATGCCATAGCCGAGGAGGGGATTACGAGCCTGTTCGGCGTGCCTGCCACATATCAGCGTCTGCTCGAACACAAGGCGGTCAAGGGCATCCAACGGCTCGAACGGGGCAGCCTGCGGATCATGGCGGTGGCTGGCGCTCCGCTCGACCTCGATCTCAAGAAGCGGATCGAGGACGAGTTTGGAATCCCGCTGCTGAACAATTACGGCATAACGGAATGCTCACCAGGCCTCACGGGGGTCCGTTCGGAACAGCCTGTGTCGGACGAGTCGGTCGGCCCGTTTCTTCCCGGCATCGAGCACCGGATCGTGGACGGACAAGGAAAAAAGGTGGCGACCGGTGAAGTAGGCGAATTACACGTTCGAGGTCCGAACATCATGCTCGGCTACTATCGTGCGCCCGACCTGACGGCGGCGGCGATCGATGAGCAGGGATGGTTCAACACGGGGGATCTCGCGCGGGTGAACAGCAAGGGGCATCTCTATATCGCCGGCCGCACCAAGGAGCTTATCATCCGCTCCGGCTTCAACGTTTATCCCGCCGAGGTGGAGGCGGTCCTGAACGCGCACGACCAGGTCGTTCAGTCGGCCGTCGTCGGACGAAAGGTCGAGGGCAACGAGGAGGTCGTCGCGTTCGTTCAGCTTCTCCCCGGTGCGAGCATCAGCGCGGAAGACCTCAAAGCGTACACGGCCCAATTGCTCACGTCCTACAAGCGTCCGACCGAATTGATCGTGCTCGACGCTCTGCCCTCGGCCTCCACCGGCAAGATACTGAAACACAAGCTGCGGGAGATGGCGAACGAACAGGCCGCCCCGAAGGCGTCGCGTGCGGCAGCCGCTGGCTGACGGGCGTCAGGAGTGATTTGAACGGAATATGCGCTGCAGGAAAGAACGGCGAGCGACGGACCTGTCGCCGGAGGGAGATGACAATGATGAGAAGCGCCATGATTGTAGCCGCGCTCGCGGCATCCGTAGCCGGCGCGCATGCGCAGACGCCGGGCGTCACCGAATCCGAGGTGAAGATAGGGGCGACGTTCCCTTTTAGCGGCCCCGCTTCGCCGCTCAGCAATACCGGAAAGGGCATGATCGCCTACGTCAATTCGATCAACGAGCGTGGCGGCATCAACGGGCGGAAGATCAATCTCATCACCTACGACGATGGTTACAGCCCTCCCAAGACGGTGGAGCAGACCAGGAAACTCATCGAGAGCGACGAGGTGGCGTTCCTGTTTGGCCCGTTGGGTACGCCCGGCATCAGCGCCACGATCAAGTACGTCAACGCGAAGAAAGTGCCGCATCTGTTTGTCGTGAGCGGGGTCAGCAAGTTCACGAACTTCGCTGAATTCCCGATGACCACGACGGGATTGCCAAGCTACGACACCGAAGGACGAATCTACGCAAAATACATCACCCAGACCCGGCCCGACGCGAAGATCGCCATACTCTATCAGAACGATGATTTGGGTAAGGACTTCGTCAATGCATTCAAGTCCTACCTGAAGGACGATTTCGACAAGAAGGTCGTCGTGTCCTCCTATGAGGTGACCGAGCCGACCATTGATTCCCACGTCGTGTCGCTGAAGTCGTCTGGCGCAGAGGCCTTTTTGGTGGCCGGCACGCCGAAATTCGCAGCGCAGGCCATCAAGAAGGTCGACGAGATCGGTTGGAAGCCGCTGTTCCTGATCAACTTCGTTTCGAGCTCCGTGTCGTCGACCATCGTCCCTGCGGGGCCGGAAAAGGCCGTGGGCATAGTTGCCGCGACAATCACCAAGGATCCGAACGACAAGAAGTGGGCCGATGATCCGGGCATCAAGTGGTACCGCGAATTTTTTGCCAAATACCTGCCAGGCGCCGATATCGGCGATAACAATTATCTGTTCGGTACCCAGCAGGGACAGATCCTGGAACAGGTGCTCAAGCAGTGCGGCAACGATCTCTCGCGCGAGAACATCGTCAAGCAATCGCGGAGCATACGTGGGCTCTCGCTTCCCACTTCCATACCGGGTGTCGTGATCAACACGGGCCCGGAAGGCAGCATGGCGTACACGCAGCTACAGCTTCAGCGCTGGAACGGGACCACGTGGGAGCAATTCGGTGACGTACTCAGCGCCGACGCAAAGTGAATTGTACCTTCTGAACATGCGGGGCGGATGATCTAAGCCCGCAAAACGACCAACTGAATCATGGAGCACGGATGTCCAGCGACGTTCTTTTCCGGCCTTTCAAGCTCAAAGGGCTGACCTTGCCGAACCGGGTCGTGATGGCGCCAATGACGCGCTCATTCTCTCCGGGCGGGATTCCGACCGAAGACGTCGCGCGGTACTACCGCCGCCGTGCCGAAGGAGCGGTCGGCCTCATCGTATCGGAGGGCACCGGCGTGGATCGTCCGGCATCCCTGAACGATCCGAACGTTCCCCGTTTTCACGGAGAGAAGGAGCTGGCGGGGTGGCGGCGTGTGGTCGACGAGGTGCATGCCGCGGGTGGCCTGATGGCACCGCAGCTATGGCACGTCGGAGCCGTTCGCACCCGCGCCCAGGATTGGTCTCCTCCGGGCGCCTACGACAGTCCGTCCGGTCTGTCGCGACCGGAGAAGAAATTCGGCGAGCCGATGAGCGAAGAGGACATCGCAGACGCCATCCGCGCCTTCGCCGATGCGGCGCTTGCCGCGAAGCGCCTGGGGTTCGACGCCGTCGAATTGCATGGCGCGCACGGCTATCTAATCGATCAATTCTTCTGGGAAGGCACCAATCGCCGCGAGGATGCCTATGGAGGCAAGGACCTGCCGGGCCGGGCCCGGTTTGCCGCTGATATCGTTCACGCGGTGCGCAAGTCGGTCGGACCAGACTTTCCTATATTGCTCCGCATCAGCCAGTGGAAGCAACAGGACTACGAAGTGAAGCTGGCCGATACGCCTCGCGCGTTGGAAGCCTGGCTCAAACCTCTGGTCGACGCGGGGGTCGACATTCTGCATTGCTCACAACGACGCTTCTGGGAGCCGGAGTTCGATGGTTCCGATTTGAACTTCGCCGGATGGGCCAAAAAGGTGACGGGAGTGCCGACGATTTCGGTCGGGTCGGTCGGCCTGACCGGCGAGTTCATCGCGGCATATGGCGGGGAGAGCTCCCGTCCGGCGTCCCTCGACGAACTGATCCGCCGCCTCGATCGCGAGGAGTTCGATCTTGTCGCGGTGGGGCGGGCGCTGCTTCAGGATCCGCAGTGGCTCCTAAAGATACGCGACGGCCGGACGGAGGAATTGATGGCCTTCGAACGGACCGCGTTTGCGGCGCTGAGCTAGGCTGGAGCGATGAAAGGGTTTGGGGCAGAGCAGCATGGCTGCTGAATAAGAGCTATCCAAATTTGCGGTGGCCGGTGCTTCGGCGGTCGGTCCAAGCTGGCTGGAATGATCGGCTACGCACCAGTCGACGGGAGGAGCCGGCGCGTCGTTGCGCAGTCACCTGGAAGCAACGGAGACGAACAATGAGCGACACCAAGACCCAAGTCGGCCAGATCCGCACCGAGGTGCACGGGCATGTGTTCAAGATCATCATCGACAACGTGGCGAAGAAGAACTCCTTCAGTCCGCAGATGATGGCGCAGATGTCGGATGCGATGACGCTTCTCGATCGCACCGACGACTATTGGGTCGGGGTGCTCTGCGCCGAGGGTCCGGATTTCACTGCCGGGCTGGATATGCCGAAATTCTTCGGACCCAAGGCCGAGAATACCGAGATCAAGCCCGGCAACATCGATGCGTTCGCCCTGAAGAGCCGGTGCCGCAAGCCGATTGTGACGGCAGTGCAGGGGATCTGCTTCACGATTGGCATCGAAATGATGCTGGCTGGCGACATCGTCGTGGCGGCCGACGACGCCCGGTTCTGTCAGATGGAATCCAAACGCGGGATCGCGCCTCTTGGTGGTGCCCATTTCCGGTATCTGACACGGGCGGGCTGGGGAGACGCGATGTATCACCTGTTCCTATGTGACGAGTTCGGCGCAGCCCGAGCTCACAAGATCGGCTTCGTTCAGGAAGTCGTTGCACCCGGCCAGCAGATTGCGCGCGCGATGGAGATTGCGAATTTGATCGCCAAGAACGCACCGATCGGCATTCAGGTGACGAAAGAGGCCGCGTTGAAATACATCGAGGCCGGCGAGAGAGCCGCGATCGACTACATTCCCAAGATCAAGGATCGCGTCTTCAGCAGCGAGGACATGAAAGAAGGCATCCAGTCTTTCGTGGAACGTCGCTCGGCCGTGTTCCGCGGGAAATAGGAATCCGGCGGACCGCACAGTAGGACTTCGCTCACGAGCCAGAGGATTTGAACATGGGAAGCATCAAGAAGGCATTCGATCTCACCGGCAGGAACGCCCTTGTTACCGGAGGCTCCCGTGGCCTTGGGTTGCAGATCGCTGAGGTGCTAGGTGAGCAAGGAGCACGGGTCGTGATTTCCTCTCGCAAGGCGCCAGATCTGGAAAAGGCTCAGGCGCATCTTGCCGGGCTCGGCGTCAAGGCGGAATGGATCGCAGCGGATAATTCCAGGGACGAAGACGTCAAGCGGCTCGCCGACGAAACGATCAAGAAGCTCGGGCGGGTGGACATTCTGGTGAATAACGCGGGCGCAACTTGGGGCGCGCCGACGGAAGATCACCCGATCGAAGCGTGGGACAAGGTGATGAACCTGAACATCCGCTCGCTGTTCCTGCTCAGTCAACAGGTTGCGAAGGGATCGATGATTCCCAACAAATATGGGCGCATCATCAACCTTGCTTCGATCGCAGGCCTGTTCGGAAGCACCGGGGATATGCAGACTGTCGCCTACAATACGAGCAAGGGCGCGGTGGTCAACTTCACGCGGGCGTTGGCGGGGAGTTGGGGGCGCTACGGAATTACGACCAATGCTCTGGCGCCCGGATTTTTCCCATCGAGGATGACGAAGGGCACGATCGAATCTGTCGGTGTCGAGAAGCTCGCCGCCGGTGCACCGCTGCGCCGCATCGGTGACGAGGACGATCTGAAAGGAGCCGCGGTTCTCTTCGCCAGCGACGCCGGCAAGCACATTACCGGACAGATTCTTGCCGTGGATGGCGGTCTGACTTCGGTGCTATCGTCCTCCTGAGCGTCTCTATATAGCCGCCTTCGGTACTGTGGTGATACCGTTCGTGGCAGGTGGAGGGCTAGGGGACCACCAGGGTCAGCGTCTCGGCAACCAGAGCCGGCGTTTGGCTATTCTCGATCTCAAGTACCGCGTTGCCCTTGATCAACAAACGCCCGTTGTCCTTCGGCTCGACACTGGTCATGGAAAGCTGAAGGCGAACGCGGTTACCCGATCTCACCGGTGTCAGGAACCTGACCTTGTCCAGACCATAGTTGAAGACGGCAGATGCGTCGACCGGAGTGAGCCCCAGGTCCATGCCAAGTGGCGCGATTAACGACAGGCTCAGGAAGCCGTGAGCAATGGTGCCGCCTGCTGGACTTTCCTTGCTGGCGCGCTCCGCGTCCACATGAATCCACTGCCTGTCTCCAGTACACGCCGCGAACTGGTCAATCATGGGTTGGTCGATGGTGATCCAGTCGGATGTTCCGAGATTCTGGCCTACGAAATCCCCGATCGCCTCGAGCTTGATCTTTGCCATCGCCGTGTCCGTTGGTTCAACTGCTTCGCATATTTTCCCAAACTGCGAGGAAAGCCATGTCGATTTTGTTGAACGGGGAACGCAATATTGAATAGCGGCCAAGATTCGATGGTTTTTCGTTTGCGTTTCCGGGTCCTGCGATGTCGTTCGCACTCGGAGATAAGGGACGCAAAGCGCTTGCGCAAAGGACGAGCATGACCGAGGCCAGCTGGGATTTGTTTCGCTTGTTTTCCGTGGTGGCGAGAACTGGAAGCGTCAACCGCGCCGCACATGAACTGGGAATGAGCCAACCGACATTGAGCAGGCGTCTGAAGGAGCTGGAGCGCTACGTGGCCGCTCCCCTGTTCTTTCGTGCCTCGTCCGGGGTGAAGCTGACGCGAGAAGGCGAGGACCTGCAACGATCGGCTAGCGATATGATGCTCGCATTTGAGTCGTTTCATCGCGATTTGCGTTCGCAGGTCGGGCAGAGATCGTCAGTGGTCAGGATATCGGCGACCGAAGGCATGACCAAGCACTGGCTTCTCCCGCGGGTTGCGGAGCTGCGACGGCGCGATAGCCGGATTTATCTGGAAATCATCTCCACGGTGAACCAGCAGAGCCTGGCAACGAGTGATCTGGATTACGTCATCAGGATGGGAGATCCCGGCGAGAACGATCTCATTGGAAAGCGGGTCGCGGACGTACCGATGGGGATTTTTGCCTCCGAGCAGTACCTTGCCGGACGCCCGGCGCCTCGGTCATTGTCAGAGCTGAGGGATCATGACATCATCGGCCATACTGCCGATTTTGTCTCCTTCCGCAACGTTCGGCCCAATCAGAGACATTTGCTGGAGTATTTCTCGGAAGCGGCAGGTATCCGCAGCGTTGTTCGGGTCAACCCGGTTGCTAACCATTTCGCCGCCGCCGGTTGCGGTCTCGGGCTTGCGCTTCTCGCTGTACCATTCGCGCAAGCCGAGGGACTGGTTCAGGTCTTGCCGCAAGAGACAGTTACGATGAACGTATGGCTGCTGCGCAGGCGCGAGAGCGACCTGAGAAAATTAACTCGTGAAGTCAGGCGATTCCTGGAAGCAGAATTCGCCGCTTCCAGGGAATGGCTCGCGGGCAGCCCTCGAAATGCGAGAGTGATCAAGCGCAAGGCCTGAGGCCGTCTCACATGCTGCCTTCGCCGCGTCGGGAAATATCGCTGTAAGACGCGCGAACAGGCCGTGGTAATTCTGCGCTGAATAGCGGTAGTTCAGAATTTAGATACTTGCCGGCAGCGGTGCAGGTCATCCTCCATCCCAAAAGTCATCATGGGAGGGATGGATGTCCAAATCGGAAGGGGCCTTGCTGTCAACCCCGATCCAGACGATCGCTGAAATTCCGCGACGTTACGCGGCGGTCACTCCCGACGCTGTCGCCGTGAGCTTCGAGGGGCGCGAGACAAGCTATCGGGTCCTGGACGAATTTTCCAATCAAGTCGCCAATGGCCTCGTGGCTGGGGGTGTGCGACCGGGCAGCCGAATTGGGATCCTGGACAAGAATTCGGATATTTTTTTTCAAGTGCTTCTCGGGGCAGCCAAGGCCCGCGCCGTCCTGGTTCCCATCAATGCAAGGCTGGCACCTCCTGAGGTCGTTTTCGCGGTCAACGATGCCAAAACCGAGATTCTCTTCGTCGGGGAATCGTTCGAGAAACTCATTACTGAAATCCAGGATCAGCTGGACACTGTTTACCAAATCATTGTGCTGGACTCGCGTTACCCGAAGTGGCGCGATGCCCACCCGCCGACTGAGGCGAGCCTGCCAGTCAGCCCCGATGACGTTTGCCTGCAACTCTACACAAGTGGCACGACCGGCTATCCGAAGGGCGTGCAGCTTTCTCACGCAAATTTTCCGCCACACGCGCTTGACTGGAAGGCGTGGTCGTCCAACGACGTCATGTTGCTGGCAATGCCGTTGTTCCACATCGCAGGGGTTGGTACCGGCGTGTTCGGTCTGGTCGCCGGCCTCAAGACGATCGTGCTTCGCGAGTTCGTTCCATCGGTGGCGCTTGAAACGATACAGCGCGATCGAGTTACGGTCACGTTCCTCGTTCCGGCAATGTTATTGGCGATGCTGACCGAACGTAACGTCGAGACATGCGATCTCTCCTCGCTGAGGCAAATTCTTTACGGGGCGTCGCCGATACCGCTGGAGCTCCTCAGGAAGTCGCTCCGGGTGTTCAGGCATACGGGGTTCTTCCAGGTCTACGGTCTAACCGAGACGACTGGCGTCATCACCGTTTTGGGAGACGCGGACCACTCCGTTGGCGATGGCGAACTCTTGAGGTCGTGTGGCCGCCCTATCGAAGGCGTCGAGCTGCAGATCATCGACGCTTCGGGAAAATCGCTGCCAGCTCGACAGGTGGGTGAGGTCGTGTGTCGATCATCACAAAATATGCGGGGGTATTGGAATCGGACGGACGACACCGCGAGGACCCTCAGGGACGGGTGGCTGCATACAGGCGATGCCGGATTCCTTGATGAAAACGGCTACTTGTACATTCATGATCGCTTGAAAGACATGATCGTTTCCGGTGGAGAGAACGTCTACCCCGCCGAGATTGAAAGTGCCTTGTACGGACACGCGGATATCGCCGACGTCGCCGTCATCGGCGTGCCTGACGGCCGGTGGGGTGAGGCGGTCAAGGCCCTCATCGTACTAAAACCGGATCGTTCGGCGGACCCGGCGGGCATACTGCATTTCGCGAGAGAAAGGCTGGCGGGGTTCAAGATCCCGAAGTCGATCGAATTCGTGAACGAGCTTCCCCGCAATCCATCCGGAAAGATACTGAAGCGATTGCTGCGTGAGCGCTACTGGGACGGATATGAGCGGAGGGTCAACTGAGTGCAGTTGGCCGAGCTGAATGTATCGGACCGGGGAGACGCTTTTGCTAGGCGACGGCTGCGTCCTGCAACTTAAGCGACTGAAGCGTCAGCACCTCGGTCAAGCGCAGATGTTCCGTCATCAGGTCGGTGGCAAGTTTCGCATCCCGGCCAAGAATGGCTTGGGCCAGTGCCGAATGTTCGGCGCGCAAATCACGATCCGCGCGCGACATTCGCACATTGATACGACGATAGCGTTCGCCCTGGACGAAGAGTTGGTCGCGAATTCGCAGCAGCCAGGGGCTGTCGCAAGCCGCCACCAGGGCAGCATGAAATTTCGCGTGCGCGATCATCCAGTCGTCGCCCAGGTCGTGAATGTCATGGGGCGTATGCGAGAGTTCATGATCGGCTGCGACAATAGCAGCCTCCCATTTGAGGCCGCCGAGTTTCATCGCGCGGTGCATGCATTTCAGTTCGATGTCGATTCTGATGGCCGTCAGGTCCGAAACGTCGGCGGCATTGATGGGCGCCACCCGGAAGCCCCGCTGGGGCTCCGCAATGACCAGTGCCTCCGCAGAGAGACGCGAAAGCGCCTCCCGCACGACGCTCGGGCTCACCGTAAGGTGTTGAGCCAAATCCTGAATTTTCAACTTCCCACCGGCCGGCAAGCGGCAGGCCAAGATGTCCGAGCGAAGCCGGGCGTAGGCTGAAACGGTAAGACTGGTGGCGTCTGGGGACATCCTCCCATTTTCGTAAGGATTCGGAAGAATACAAGACGGAGCCGAAAATATCTTTTTTCTATTGACCGTATGATTTTTTGGATTAACGTTCCATTATAGAACTTTAAGGCCCGCTGAAAAAGAGTCCGGAGGAAGCTAATGACCACACCAAACGAGTTGGTTACCGTCAGTCGGGAGGGCGATCTCGTTACCCTGACGATGACTTTCGCTCCCTATAATCTCGTAGCAAAGCCGCTGCTGACTGCGCTCCTGGACGCAGTCGAAAAGGCTCATGAGGAAGGCGCGCGCGCCATTATCCTTCGCAGCGGGTTGCGACACTTCTCCGCAGGTGCTGAAATAGAACTATTCGACAATCGCGGCGAACGGCTGCCAGAAATTGATGTGTGCGCCTGCCTGGATGCGCTCGAACAGGTCCCGGTGCCGATCATCGCGAGCATGCACGGATTGGCCCTCGGTGGCGGATTCGAGCTGGCGCTGGCCTGCGACATCATCGTTGCCGCGGACTCCGCGAAGGCCGGCATGGTCGAAGTGACGCTGGGCCTGCATCCGCTGATGGGCGCCATACAACGTGTGGCATCGCGCGCCGGCGTGGCGCGCGCCAGGGAAATGGCTCTGTTCGGCCGTCGCTATGATGCGGCGACGCTGGAGCGCTGGAATATCGTCAATCGCGTCGTGCCCGAAGCCCAGCTTGAAGAAACGACGCGAATCCTCGCGCTTGAGCTTGCGATGGGCCCGACAGTGGCGCATGGCGCCACCAAAAGACTAATCCGCGAATACATGGACGAGAGCGTCGTGAAAGCCGACCGCGCAATGTCCGACGTGCAGCGTCCGATCTTCCAGAGCAACGACCTCATCGTCGGCCTCAAGGCCTTCCGTGAGGCCGGGCCTGGTCACGCCATCTTCTCCGGGCGCTGAGGGACATCGTCATGACAAATCGTGCCCCCCTTGCCGGAATCAAGGTCGTCGACTTCTCGCGCGTCCTTGCTGGTCCCCATTGCACCAGGGCCCTGTCGGACCTCGGCGCCGACGTGATCAAGATCGAACCGCCGCGCGGAGACATCTCGCGGCACGCACTGCCTGGCGACGAAACCGCGAGCATGTCCTATTACTATATTCAACAGAATGTCGGGAAGCGGAACATCAGCATCGACCTCAATTTCCCCGAAGGAAGAGAAGTCGTGCGCAAGATGTGCGACAGCGCCGACATCATCGTTGAGAATTTTCGTGCCGGCACATTGAAATTCTTCGGCCTCGATTATGAATCCGTCGCCGCGCGCAACCCGAAAGTCATCTACGCCTCGATCAGCGGCTACGGCCAGGGCAGCGCGCTGTCGCACCGCAGCGCCTACGCGCCGACCGTCCATGCCGAATCCGGCTTTGTCGGCGGAATGATCGACCATCTCGGCGAGGATCTCACGGTCAAGCGGCATGATGCATATTCGCATGCTGACGTTTATACGGGCCTCGAAGCGATCATCGGCATTCTGGCAGCACTGCATCACCGCGACCAAACAGGCGAGGGCCAATATGTCGATATCGCGATGGCCGCCACCATGCTTGCCGTCAACGAGCGGGTGCACGCCGATCTCTCCGACGCGGATCTCGGCGCCGAACCCGCAGCGCTCGGACCTGCTGACTCGCCGTTCTTCAAGACAAGCTACGGTGACGTCATTACAATCGCGACCAGTGTCGTCAGCAGTCTGACGTTTCCGAATTACATCGCGGCGATGCGTCGCCCCGATCTCGCTTCAGATCCCCGATTCGCCACGCCGGCGGCGCGCCGGAAGAATCTCAACGCCCTTTACGAGATCATCCAGCAGTGGATTCTTTCCTTTGCCACGGCCGGCGAACTCGATGCCCAGCTCGACGAAGTGAAGCTGGCGTTCGGCGTGGTCCGCTCGGTCAAGGATTTCGCCGGTTCGGACTGGGTCAAATGGTGGGGCGCGATAGAAGAGGTTACCGACCGCCGCGGCAAAGCTGTCAGAATTCCTGGCAAGCCCTGGCACTTCTCAAAAACGCCGCTGGCCGCTGCGCGCGAAGCTGCCTTTCGCGGCGAACACAACGTCGAAGTGATGAAGGAATACGGCTACTCCGATCAGGAGATTGCTGCCCTTACCAATTCGGGCGTGCTGTTGACGAACATTCCGCCGCGACCCTCGCGGTTGATAGGAGCATCCGCGCCGCCCGACAGTGCCGATGTCCTGAAGCAGGCGTCCTAGCTGCGCCGAAGCCAACTAGCCAAAAAATGCGGGAGGGAAATCATGTCATTGTCGCTGTCTTCGGAACAAGCGCGAAAAATCTTGTCTAATCCGTCTTTTCGGGAGCTGACCGCCGCACGGGCACGGCTGCGGTGGGGGCTCTCGATCGTCACGTTGCTGATGTTCTTCGGCTTCATCGGGCTGATTTCGGCGGCGTCGTCAGCGCTCGGGAAGAACATGGCGGGCGGAGCCGTTCCGTTGGGCATGGCGATCGCGCTTGGCATGATCGCCTTGGTCGTTGCCCTGACCGGTTACTATGTACGCCGTTCCAACACCTACTTCGACGGCCTGACACAGCTCGTTCGCCGGGAGTGTGGCCGATGATCATGCGTATTCTACTGGGGGCCATCGCGGTGACAGTATCCTTTCCGGCGCATGCTCAGGCGACCACCGTTCTAGCGGGGCGCGATCTTAACTGGGTTGCGATCGGCATGTTCCTGTTGATCGTCGCCGTCACGCTCCTCATCACCTATCGATCGGCTGGCCGAACCAAATCGAAGGCGGACTTCTATACGGCGGGACATGAGATCACGCCGCTCCAGAACGGCCTGGCGATTGCGGGGGATTTCCTCTCGGCCGCGGCTTTCCTTGGTATCTCGGCGCTGATCTATGCGACCGGCTTTGATGGCCTCATCTATGCGTTAGGCTTCTTGACGGGTTGGCCGATCGTGCTGTTCATGATGTCGGAGCGATTGCGGAACCTCGGCAGTTACACGTTCGCCGACGCAGCGTCGTTTCGCCTTGATCGCACCTCGGTTCGTTTGGTCGCCGCCACGGGTAGTCTCGTGGTCGTGCTGTTTTACCTGATCGCGCAGATGATCGGCGCCGGCAAGGTTATTCAGCTTCTGTTCGGCGTGAACTATCTGTTCGCAGTCGTTGGCGTCGGACTTCTGATGATCGTCTATGTGGCTGTCGGCGGCATGCAGGCTACCACCTGGGTTCAGATCACCAAGGCGCTGCTGCTGCTGATTGGCGGCACCTTGATGGCGCTGGTGGTGTTGTGGCGCTTCGATTTCAGCCTTGGACGCCTTTTCGCCGAGGCGAGCCGGGTCCACCCCAAAGGTGCAGCAATTCTCTCTCCCGGCGGGCTGTTCGCCGAGCCGGTTTCCGCGATCTCGCTTGGACTCGCGCTGGTGTTCGGGACCGCTGGATTGCCGCATATCCTGATGCGGTTCTTCACCGTCAAGGATTCCGCAGGTGCAAGGAAGTCGGTTTTCTATGCGACGACCTGCGTGGCTTACTTCTGCCTGGTCATCCCGCTGTTCGGCTTTGCCGCGATGGTGGTCCTTATGCCGGATGCGAGTTTCTTCAACGTCGGATTGGGTGGCCAGTTCAACAAGGTCACCGATCTGATCGGCGGTCCCAATATGGCGGCCGTCCACCTGGCGGGCGCACTCGGCGGACCGATTCTGCTTGGGTTTATCTCGGCCGTCGCGTTTGCCACCATTCTCGCCGTGGTAGCCGGATTGACGCTCGCAGGGGCGTCCGCGGTGAGCCACGACATCTATGGTCAGGTGATTGCGAGGGGGCACGCTCAGGAGGCACGTGAAGTGAGGGTTGCTAAGATCGCCGCGGTCGCAATCGGCATCGTCGCGGTTGGCCTTGCCATCATTTTCGAGAACCAGAATGTCGCGTTCATGGCGGGGTTGGCGCTTTCGGTCGCGGCAAGCTGCAATTTTCCTGTGCTGGCGATGGCGATCTTCTGGCGCGGTACCACCACGCGCGGCGCGGTTGCCGGCGGCCTGGTCGGCCTATTCAGCTCACTCGTGTTCGTCGTACTGAGCAAAACAGTCTGGGTCGCGGTGTTCCATTTCGCGGTACCGTTGTTTCCCTACGACAATCCGGCGCTCTTCTCGATGCCGCTTGCATTCCTGACGATATGGCTCGGTTCGTTAAGTGACAGAACAGCCCGTGCCGTGGCCGAGCGGCGCGCGTTTGATGCTCAGTTTGTGCAATCGGAGATCGGCATCGGCCTCTCTGAAGGCAACAACGCGCTGGCGGGAGTTGCACGATGAACGCCAACATCGACGAGACCCACGATCCGGCGCGCCGCAGTTTTGTGTCGTCCGCGAACGATCCCTCCGGCGACTTTCCCATCCAGAATCTGCCGCTCGGTGTCTTCAGCCGTGGCAAGGACGGAAAACGATCCGCGGGGGTTGGGATCGGCGACCAGATCCTGGATCTCCATTCGGCGCACAGGGCTGGTCTCCTGCCGGCAGAAATTCCCGAGTGGACCGTCGCCGACTCCTCGCTCAACTCGCTGTTTGCGTTGGGACCTCGCGCGTTGCACACCTTACGAAAGGCAATCAGTGCCGCGCTTGACGCGGGTTCAAGCGGTGAGGCTGCGCGCCGCCGTGCGTCGGACCTGCTGGTCCCACTGAGCGCTTGCACGATGTATCGTCCGACCTCGGTGCCGAACTACACGGACTTTTATGCCGGCATACATCACGCGAAGGCGGCGGGCGCACTTCTCACGCCTGAAAATCCGCTGCCCGCCAGCTACAAATGGGTGCCGATTGCCTACCACGGACGGGCGTCTTCGGTGCAAGTCGGGCAGGGTGTTGTTCGCCGACCCATTGGACAGCGGACGCCATCGGTCGACGGAGGCAGTCCTGGCTTCGGCCCGTGCGACCGGCTCGATTTCGAATTGGAGATGGGGTTCTATCTCAGCGGCGGCAACGAACTCGGAAGTCCGATCCCGGTTGCGCGCGCAAGCGAACAGATTGTCGGCTATTCACTTCTCAACGATTGGTCGGCGAGGGACGTCCAGCGCTGGGAGATGTACCCACTCGGCCCATTCCTCAGCAAGAGTTTCGCGACATCCGTCTCGCCGTGGGTTGTCACCGTCGACGCATTGGCGCCGTTCCGCATTCCGGCGATGGTTCGTCCTCACGGGGACCCCCAGCCGTTGAAATATCTGCTCGACGATGATGATCAGAAAAGTGGCGGGCTGGACATAAGCCTGAAGGTGTTCCTCACGACCGAAAAGATGCGGGCCGCAAGGGACGTTCCGGTCGAAATTCTGAGCTCGAACGCCAAGTATCTATATTGGACTCCGGCGCAGATGGTTGCGCACCACACGATCAATGGATGCAACCTTCTACCGGGGGATCTGATCGGCACCGGTACGATCTCCGGACCTACCGACGCTGAATTGAGCAGCATGCTCGAATTCACTTCTGCCGGAACCCGCCCCATTGCGCTTCCCAACGGAGAGCGTCGCGGCTTTCTACACGACGGCGATCAGATCAGATTTGAGGGGCGCTGCAGCCGCGATGGCTTTGTATCCATCGGGTTCGGAGCCTGCGTGGGCACGATTGCTGCACCTCATCAGGCGGCGCTTGAAAGCAGGGCTGCCTGATCCGCGCGTGTTCTGCGAAGCGTCGCGCCCTCGAGCGATCCGCTCCCGGCCGGTTGGTACTGCCCGGAAGTCGACAGAACAATAGCTAGGAGAGGAACTGCCGTGGAAAATTGCCACATGATCGCATACGCCATCATCACGATGCCGGACATCGACATGGAAGAGGTCCAGTTCGGGCAACTTCTCGTCGTTCTCGTAGCCTTATCGGTCGCCGTGGTGGGCCGCCTGGCTGCGTTGGTCTTCTGAGTCCCCTCACGATGCGGTCGTCATCGCCGCAGGGCTGACGCACAACTCGGCGATCGAGTGTTGGAGGTGGAAACTGCGGCGCGCGGGGCGGCCCATCCAAGGCTTCGCTGGCTAAACGCGGTCGTCGGCTCGATTGGAGCGCTGGGCCTTGGTCAAAATTGGCCGTTAGGTTCGTTATGCGAATCCTGGACGCAGTGCTAAATCATCCGCTCTGAAAGGTACTTGTCGGCGGGAAACGCACCTATTTTCTTGGCTTAGCAGTGCAAGCCATTGAAATCGCAGCAAATGCGAACGCCCTCCGAGCGCACCAAGCGCGTAAGACATTGAAATATATGATAGTTTCTTTTTGAAACTACCCGAAGAGCACTTATTCGCCGTCGTAACCCACTGGAAAGTGGTGCGCCGCCCTATTAACCGCACGCAGCCTGAAGGGCCGCATCTTTTTCGCGCTAAGGTGTCCAGCCCTCTAGTTGCGGTCAGCCAGCTAAATCCTTCACAATTGTCTGGCCCATTTCATCACTGTTCTGACGAGCACTGGGATTCTAGTGCGCTCCATGCCGCGTCGTCCTGCCAAGATCACTCAAGGTGAAATTGCTCGCGTGATCCGCGCCGCCAAGGAAGCTGGCGCAGCGGAGGTGGTGATCGACGGTGAGGGGCAAATCCGCATTCCGCTATCATTGAACGGAGTGGCTTCGCCTCCATCAGAGTGCGACGACGGTCAAGCCTGGACGCCGTCCGTGCTCGCAAGAAAGAAACGGTGGTCATCTCGAGATGCCACGTCCTGGCCGGATATTCCAAAACAGCTACTCAGACTCGTCGGTCGAGCAGTTGGTAGAGGATGAGAAGCCAGAATGCCTGTGGGCGGAAAGACATCCCAGCCGATCGGCGCAGCAGGCTTGCGCTCTGGATTGTCCTTGTTCATTGCCTTCTGATGAAATCGGTTTTGGTGCGACACCCTTGCTGCAGACGCGAACGTCTGATCGACCATCCAACACCGCTTTGGATTTCCTTGGGCAAAACCTATAGTATCGCCTTATGAGAACGGCCGCTAAGCTCGAACTCGATGCCGGCACCAAGACATTTGCCTCGGGCCTCCTGGCTGATTTGATAGACGCGCTGCGCCGCAGCCGTAAGGGCGATCTGGTGGCCTTGATCAGCGGCGATCCAAGCATCGGCCCCGACCTTGAGGCATGGTGTCGCTTCACCCGTAACAGTTTGGTTGACGTGGCCGTCGAACAAGGTCGCACCCGCTGGGTAGTTCGGTACGGAGAGGCTCCTGAAAGCGTCGAAGATCGGCCAGTCGGCTCTCGTCTATGGCTTTATACGAACTTCGACTGCAACCTAAGCTGCGATTACTGCTGCGTGCGCTCCTCACCCAAAGCTCCGCGCCGGGCTCTTGGTATCGAGCGCGTGCGACGTATCGCTGTCGAGGCGGCCGAGCTCAGTGTGGGGGAAATCTTTGTGACCGGCGGCGAGCCATTCATGTTGCCAGATATCGGCGAGATCCTTGCCGCATGCGCAGCGGCGGCGCCGACCACGGTCCTCACCAACGGCATGCTGTTTGCCGGACGTCGGCTCGCAACGCTGCGCTCATTGCCGCGCGAGCGCGTAACATTTCAGATCAGCCTGGATAGTCCGACGCCGGAGCGCCACGACGGCCACCGTGGAAAGGGAACCTGGGCACGCGCCTGGAGAGGAGTTGAGCTGGCGTGCGCCGAAGGATTCCGGGTGCGATTGGCGGCGACGGTGTCAAGTGACGCGGAAGCCGAGGAATTCCGCAGCTTCCTGGATGCCAATCACGTCAGCGAGGAGAACCGCGTGATCCGGCGAATTGTCCTGCGAGGCTCCGCCACACAGGGCATTGCGTTGGCTAGGGCGGATCTGGTTCCTGAAGTAACGATTACCGCCGAAGGCGTGTTTTGGCATCCGGTCGGCGCAGAGGACAATGACCTGCTGGTCAGCCACGACATCTTTCCGCTCGCCGAATCCTTTGCAGCCGTGCGCCGTGCCTTTGATCGCGAAAAAGAGCATCAGCGCCGGTTGGCAACGATCTTCAATTGCGCCTGATAGGGGCGGAGCTCTCTATCGCTAAGCCGAGGGGCGCGTTAAGAAGCCTTGTTGCGCCGATGCTTCCCGCAATTCGGCGTAGGCTGCAAGCTGCGGCGCTATCCACTGGCGCAGCCCTTCGGCCTCGAGCACAGCACGATGCGTCGGGTTGTCGTAGCTCATGGCGAATAGTGCTTTGGCAAAGTGCTGCTCCAACGCGGGGTCCAGATCGGATCGGGCAGTGAACATGCAGTGATTATATGGCGGCGAGGTCCAGATTTCGGTCAGCGCACCTTCCGGCACCAGACGCTCCGTACGCACCGCGTTCCAGAATGGGCTGCCGATTGCGCCGGCATCAGCGCGGCCGTCGAGCACCGCGCGAACGACGTTGGACTCGCTCGTCCCCGTGTCACCGTGCTTACCGAGATCCGTGTTGAAGCGCAGCGTTTGGTAGTCTTTCCCCTCAATCAGTCCCTCGCGCTCTAGAAAATAAACCGGGAGGATTGCCGCATGACCGCTGTCGCGGCTCCCGAGCGCCAGGGTCCGGTTCTTGAGATCGCCAAGCGTAGCGACCGGCCCACCGGTGACCGCAACGATCTTGGTCATCCAGCCGACGTCGGTGTCGCGCATCGCGATCGGGCGGCAGCGCTTGTCGCTCCAGGCATCGGCCTGGATATAGGCGAGGTTCGTGTTCCATGCGATGTCGATCCGCGGCAGCCGCTCGCCCGGCAAGGCCAGCAGCGCTGCGACCTGGGCCTCGTAGCTCTGAAACAATACGACCTCGACGGCGAGATGCGCCTCCTCGTGAAAGTAGCGTCGCATGCCCTCCCAGATACTGACCACCTTCGGATCGTATGCGACGGCACCTACCCAGATCGTCTGGCTCATGATTACTCCTCGCCTGTCACGCCTGATTTCAAATGCGATCAATCGCGATCCGAGCGCGGCCAGCAGGGCAACCCTGCCGCGCTCAGAACAGCGGTATTCCCAACACGGCCTTGCCGATGAATTCACGCAGAACATCGCCCGTCGGCGCCATGACCGCGCCTGCATGGGCATCGCGGAACAATCGCTCGATGGCCAGATGCTTGGAAAACGCAGCACCTCCGCACACCCGCATCGCCGCCGAAGTGACGCCGATAGCAACATCACCCGCCGACGCTTTGCACTCGAGCACGCGTAGCATGGTGGTATCTCGGGGGCGCTCGAGGTGACCGACGAGATCGTCGACGCGCGCGGCGAGCCCATCAGTGTCGATTTGCATTGTCGCAAGTTGCGCGCGAAGCGTCGGCAGGCTCTCGCCGAGGGTCTGGCCCAGATGCTCGAAGCGAGCGCTCTTGAGGTGAGCTGTGGTCCCCGCCACGGCGGCCCGGCAAAGGCCTAGCGCGACCGCCGATGTCCCGAGGTTGAACAGCGGAAGCACGATTTCCAGCATCGCCTTGAAGCCCGCTTTGTCGTCGGTCAGCTGAAGACTCGATCCGACCTCGGCGTCCTCAAGGATCATCGGCGCGGAAGCGTTGGCGCGCATCCCGAGACCATCCCAAGGGCCGGCGACCGACAGTCCAGGCGCACCAGCGGCGAAAAGGTAAAGGGTTGAATCGGTCGGACTCTTCCCTTCGGGAGCCAGCGCCGAGACAACATAGCTTTGCGCGTGACCGGCGCTCGTCACCCACGATTTCTTGGCCGTGATGCGCACATTGGTGCCACTACGGATCGCTCGCGACACAGGCGCCCAGAAGTGGCTGCGGGATCCGGCTTCGCTGAATGCCAGCGTGGTGAGGTGCTGACCGGCTGCAATATCTTTCAACGTCTGCACGACGGCTGCACCGGGACGGGCCGCGGCGATCGTCGCGGTGGCGCACATGTGCATCAAATAGACCATCGCGGCCGACGCGTCCGCTTCCGCAAGCATCGCAATGATGGCAGCGAGGGTCCTTGGTCCGAGAGCCGAGCCGCCAACTTCGGTGGGCAGCATCATCCCCAGCAGTCCGGCCGAGCCGAGCGCCGCGACTGCCTCCGACGAAAATCGAGCATCCTTGTCGTTTTGTCGTGCCGCCGGCGCCAGTATGCGGTCGGCGATCTCCCTGGCCTGCGAAACTGCAGTCTCGTGGTCCATAACAGCCCTCCGTCGTGCTCGGTCGAATTGAACTAGCTGCAGGCGGCTGTATTGCACTGCAGCGGATGTTGTCGGGTCGGAACGCCCAGCGTGCGGCACAACCGCTTCCGTATACTCGCTGTTGGTTTCTCCACGCCAAAGTACCCCCAAATTATTACGCCGCTCAAAGCGATCTGGTTACGTCACCCGGAGGATATTTTTTAGACGTCGGTCGCACCTTTTGCTTGTTCCGGCTGCGGCCGGCGGAGACAATCATCGCAGCAGGGGGGCGGCGCTCGTCAGCTGTCGTGAAAAGCGCTGCGAGCGACCGGCGATTGCGTAAGGAGGTGTGTCTGGCGTGGCGGCAATTGATCGCGATCCCGGCCGATCGCCCGCGGCCCCGGCTCCTGCTATGAGCGTTGCGGCGATTGGGATCATCTGTAAGGCGCCGCAGCCTGGCCGCGCAAAGACCAGGCTTGCGACGGCTATTGGCGCGGTTGCCGCCTCGGAGCTCTCGGCTTGCTTTCTGCGTGACGTCGCCGACGCCGTCGAGACGGTCCCGGAGAGCCTCGGCAGGCGCGGCTATGGTGTCTATGCGCCCGCGGGGGTCGAGCACATCATGCGGGAGCTGCTTCCCGCAACGTTCGGGCTTCTGCTGCAAGTCGGTGACGATCTCGGAGATGTGCTGTTCGGTGCCGCGCGCGATCTCCTCGACGGACACGACTGCGTTTTGCTCGTCAATGGCGACAGCCCAACCCTTCCTGCCCGTTTCCTGGTCCGGGCTATCGAAGCTCTTCGCGAGCCCGGCGACAGAATGGTGCTCGGGCCAGCAAGCGATGGCGGTTATTACCTCATTGGGTTAAAGCGCCCACATCGGCAGCTATTCACGCGCATCGCATGGGGGACGGAGACTGTAGCTCGCAGCACATGCGATCGCGCCGCCGAGATCGGACTTGCCACGATACTGCTGCCGGAATGGTACGATATCGACGACATTGAAGGGCTAACTTGGCTTAAGGACGAATTGGCCGGCAATTCGGCGCGCTTTCGCGGCGGTGGTCTGGCGCGGGCGAGCCGAGTTTTTCTCAAGGCTGCGCAGCGGATAGACCCATGAAGCCAATTGCGGGAACCATTGCGAGTCAATTCGGCGGACTGGCGCGCTCGGTTACCACAATGCCTCCGCTTCATCGGCTGGCCGGTATTGGCGTTGTCCTGCTTGGTCTCACTCTGGTGACCCCCTTTGCCTTCGAGGCAGCCGGTGATAATGCCTTCATTGCTCTGACCATTCTTGCAGGTCTGCTGACGATCTTAGCGACAAGTATGGCCGAACAGGCTCCACCCGATCGCGCGCTATGGCTCATTTTTGGCTTGGCGATCGTTCTGAGAGCCTATGTGCTGGCGTTCGATCCCCTTCTGTCCAATGACATCTATCGCTATGTCTGGGATGGCAGGGTTCAGGCCGCAGGTATCAATCCGTACCGCTATTTCCCGGCTCATGAGGCATTGGCATCTCTGCGCGACGGGGCGATCTTGCCGCACATCAACCGTGCCGACTCTGCCGTCACCATCTATCCTCCCGTCGCGCAGTTTTTCTTCCTCGTTGTCACGCGGATTGGTGAAAGCGTGACGACGATGCGCCTCGCACTGTTGGGGTGCGAGGCCGTCACCGTCACGATGATCATGCTGCTGCTGCGGCGCATGCACCGCCCGGTGACGCGCGTGATCGCCTATCTCTGGCATCCGCTGCCGCTGTGGGAGATCGCCAACAGCGGCCACGTCGACGCGCTCATGGTCGCGCTGGTGCTGCTGGGCCTATGGATTGCCCTGACCGGCTCCGCTCTGCGCGGGGCCGCCGTGATCGCGTTATCGACGCTGGTGAAACCGTATGCGGCGCCGGTGCTCGCCGGGATCTGGCGGCCGTGGGACCCTAAAATGCCGCTCGTTGTGATCGCCGTCATCGCGCTTTGTTACCTTCCTTATCTGTCGGTCGGCTGGGGCGTTCTCGGGTTCCTGACCAAGGGCTATTTCAACCAAGAGGGGATCGTTGCCGGCAACGATATCTGGCTGTTGTCGCTCTGGCGGCTTGTGTTCGGCGAGCATGAGCGCGACGTTGCCGTCTACGTGGCACTGGCGGGGCTGGTCCTCATGCTCAAGGGGCTCACGGTTGCCCGCAGCTCTGATCACAGCATCGCGTCGCGTGTTGCCGACATTAACATGCTGTTGCTTCTTGCTTTCCTGTTGTGGTCGCCCAACTACCCCTGGTATTTTCTGATTGTTGCGCCGTTTGCCGCCTTGTGCGGCTCCGCGCCCACCTGGGTCGTTTCGATCGGAGCGCTGTTGCTGTCCGAACAACTCGACTGGGACTTCTACATTCCAAGGGTGGTAAGCAAATCAATCCTGTTTGGAGGTCTTTTGCTGGCTTGGGCCTTCGTCGTCTGGAGGACCCGCATGCCGCGGACCATAGAGGCAAGGCTGTTGCAATGAGCCTTTCCCGCGAAGCGCAAAACCCTCACGCGCCGTTCGACCCGCGCCGCTACCACGAGTCGGTCGCGGGCGAGCGCACCGAGGTCGCCCAGCGCCCGCCAGTCTGCCTTTATCTGGAGGTGACGAACCGCTGCAATCTTTTGTGCACCACTTGCCCGCGCACCTACGAGCAGCTCGAGCCGCCGGCGGACATGAGCTGGGACTTGTTCGTATCGATTGTCGATCAGGTCCCCGGTCTTGCGCGGGCGGTTCTGCACGGCGTCGGCGAGCCGATGCTGGTCGCTGATCTGCCCCGCATGGTCGGATACCTGAAGGATCGTGGCGTTTATGTCGTCTTCAACACAAATGGAACGGTTCTCAGTGAGCGCAACGGCCGTGCGCTGATCGACGCCTGCCTTGATGAACTGCGCGTCTCTCTCGACGCGTCAAATCGCGAGAGCTTCAAGGCGATCCGCGGCAGAGATTATTTCGGCCGCATCATCCGCAACGTGCGAGCATTTCGCGAACTACAGGAGCGGGAGGGCCACTCTAAGCCGCTGGTATCCTTCTGGCTGACCGGTCTGAGAGAGACTGTCGAGCAGCTTCCGGCCTTTGTGCAAATTGCGGCGGAGATCAGCGTCAAGGAAGTCTATCTGCAACGGCTCGTATTCTTCGATGAATCCGCCATTGGCAAGGCGCGGCCGGATCAGGCGCTGTTCGAGCGCCTGACGGAGGAGGAAGCGGCGTACCTGAAGCAGGCTGAGGAGCTCGCGCGCTCCCTTGGCATGACCTTCAGCGCATCGGGCGCAACGAGCGAGCCCAGCTTAAGCCTCAAGGGTGGCGGAGACCTTTCGCCATGGTCGCTCTGCCGGCGGCCATGGTCGTTGATGTACTTTACGGCCAATGGCCGTGCGCTGCCATGCTGTATCGCGCCGTTCTCGCAGCATGGCTATGACAACTACACCCTCGGTCATGCCCGGCAGCAGGCCCTGCGGGACATCTGGAATGGGCCCGCCTACCGGGACTTTCGGGCAGCGCTCTTGTCAGACGAGCCACCCAAGTGCTGCGCCAATTGCGGCCTGCGCTGGAGCCTGTGAGCCAGGTGATCAAGGCGAGCGAACAGAGCGAGCGCCGGCCGGTGGTTTCGGCGATCATTCCCTGCATTGATGAGGAAGCGGCCATCGGCTGGGTCGTGACGGCGGTGCTCGGCCAGAATGTAAGCGAGGTCATCGTGGTCGATGGGGTCTCGCGAGATCGTACGGTCGAGCGCGCTGAGGCCGCCGGAGCGCGCGTAATTGTCGAGCCGCGACGCGGCTACGGGCGCGCGATCCAGGCTGGCATCGCCGCTGTGCGCGATAACGCCGACATTCTGGTTTTTCTCGACGGCGATGGCAGCGATCCTGCGGAATTCATTCCTGATCTGGTGTCGCCGATCATTGCTGGGCAAGCCGACTTCGTACTCGGCTCGCGTGTTCGCGGCCCACGTGAGCCCGGCAGCCTGGCACCACAGCAGGTCATCGCTGCCCACGTCGGCAGGCTTCTGCTGCGCTTCGTCTATGGCGCAAACTTCACGGATCTGTCGCCGTTTCGCGCTATCCGGCGGGATGCGCTCATACGTCTCGATATGAAGGAAGAGACATTTGGCTGGAATCTGGAGATGTTGATGCGGGTCGCCGCGGCGCGTGTACCGATGCTTGAGATCGCTGTCGGACAGCGGCGTCGAATCGGCGGAGTGTCGAAGGTCTCCGGCAATCTCATCGCTGGCATCAAGGCAGCCTGGTCGATTTCGGCGACGTTTGTTCGTCTCGCGTTCGAGCTGCGAGACCACGGCAAGAGGAGCTAGTCAGTGCGTGCCGGCACGATCTTCACAGGCAACGATATCCCGGGGAGACTTTCGATTTTCCTTATTCGGCGGGGAAAAGACAGCGAGGTATCCGCCATCGCCTGCGAGCTGATATGTGGCGATCTCGCGATAACCGACGGCGCTCGCTTCGCAACGCAACTGCTCAATTGGCGTGCCATGTTCGGAGGTCGGACGCTCAAGGTCGACAATTCCGATCCGCGCGCCCGGTTTCAAGGCAGGCGCGAGATTATAGAGAAAGGCATAGGGTTGGGCGATCTCGTGATACATGTGCACGAGGATGGCGGCATCCAGCGAGGAGGCGGGCAGGCGTGGGTCGTGCGGTTCGCCCAGCGCTAATGTGACGTTTGTCAGTCGAAGACGCTCGACGCGCTTGGCGAGCTCGATGAGGTAATCTCGGGTGACGTCCTCAGCAATGACGGAGCCTTTGGAGGCGAGGAGGGGCGAGAGCCGAACCGTGTGGTAGCCACGGCCGGCGCCGATATCACCGACCGTCATGCCGGGCTTCAACACAAGACGCCGAGCAATCTCGCCGGTCTCATCCAGGGAGTCACGGTGCCTCTCGTCGGAGCGGCCTGGGCTGACAATCGGCGCAACCGGGCGCTGGGGCGAGGGGAACTCCGATGCCGAGACGCCTGATGGGGCCAGATAACCGATATCGGCCGCGTACGAGCAAGTTGGGCCCAGCACCGCAAGAAGCGAGGCTGCGCGAAATAGAGCGATCAAATGCCCGCCAAGCATCTCGTGCGGCTGGTCGGCTCTTGTGAGTTCACGAGGTTGGCTCAACGTCGTCACTCTCTCACTCAAACGATCGCAACTAGCCCGCCATGTGGAAAAACCCGCCGATTAATCCCTTCCCGTCGCGCACCGCAGGGATTTTGCGGCGCAACCAGGCATCAAGGCCAAGACTGCGGCCGGCGCCATCGAGTGTGAACAGGAACATCAGCATGGCCAAAAAGATGTACGTCCACGGCCACTCGGACGAATTGCCATACAGGCCGAGCCAGAGCTGCAACACATAGGCGATGGCCAGCACGCCCAGCAATCGCACCGCAAGCCCGAGCATCATCGACCCAGCGAATGCCAGCTCAGCAACAAAGACGATTGGCCCAAAGATGGTCATGTTCGGGAGCACGACATCCTTCATGAAGCTGCGGTGAAACTCGAACGCCGCGTTGGTCGATTCCTGTTCGGTCCAGTATTGCAGACCGCCCGACAGAGGTAGCGGCAGCTTCCATAACATGCCCTGAAACCACATACAGCCGACCAGCACCCGAACCAGCCAGATTCCGAGATGTCGGCCGGTACGTTGCTCCGAATCCTCCTGCCAATTTCGCAAGGCCACTGCAATGCTGGCGAACAGCAGCGCCCAGAACAGCGCCAGGATCAGATAGCGCCAGTTTCCGAGACTGAGATAGTCGCCCGTCATCGCACTCAGGAAATGACCGATATCGATGAAGGGATTTGTGGGCATAGGCGCATGCTCCGAAGCAGTGCACAGTAACTCCACAGTATCCGCGTCCGCAACTCCGTCTCGGCGTGCGCGGGTTCACTTCGCTGCGCTCTGTCTGTCGGAGCAACTGGCTGTAGCCAGCGCCTGAAACGCCTCATCCGCGAAGCCGAGACCAAGGGTGGCGATCCGCGTAGTCAGCTTCCAGCCGGAGATCAAGGCGCATATGAGGTTCGGCGTACTTCTGATAGTGGGCACGATAGCGGACCGCGCCAGAGGTCCAAGTTGGGGCCAGGTCCAGGTGCGGACGTCGTATTAGTGGCGTTTCGTGACGCGCCATGTGGGTTGTCGGCGCGATGCTCTAGGCTTACCCTCAGTGCTCGTTCAAGGGGACGACGACATGCGATCATCCGGGCAGATCGTTATCGAAGCGAAGCCTGAGGCTCTTTCCATCAACCCAACACAGAGCGCCGTCATCGTTGTCGTTATGCAGAATGACTTCGGCTCTGAGGGCGGGATGTTCGCGCTTGCGGGCGTCGACATTTCCGGCATCCGGAACGCCATTGCGCCCAAAGCTCGCGACTTGGCTGCAGCGCGGCATGCCGGCATCAGCATTATTTGCTTGAAAATGGGTTTCCGACCGGATCTTTCGCGATCAGCCACTATTTTGTGATGGACTGGGCCGCGGTGTGGCCCGCCACGCCAAGGTGACTGAAGCATCGATCGCACTCAACTACACCACCGTGTTGAATATCGCCGTTCTCGCGCTAGCAACTGCGCTTGTCTGGAGATTTCTAAGGACCGGCGGTCCGGCAATGCTGCGCATGATGAACGAGCCAAGCCATCGGGCTACTTAGGGAGTGTGAGGCATGATGGATGGCATGATGAACATGATGGGTGGCATGGGTTGGGGGATGGGTCTGATCGGAGTACTCATCCTCATCCTTCTCATTCTCGGCATTGCGGCGCTCGTTAAATACCTCTCGGGACCGTAAGCAGCGCGCAGATGGAGATCGAAAGCCAGCCTGTTACTGGCAGGATATCGGGCTCACAAACCCGTGAACTGCAGCGCCGGTTGATCTTGCGGCTCCCGCCAATGGCCTAGCTATTCTCGGCGCTGGTCGTTATCTTAGTCGCATGTCGGAGAAGCTCGGCCGCGTCATGAGACTGGCACTGGCCCTCACGTTCATCGTGGGGCTGGTTCCGCATGGCATACGTGCTGCGCATGCTGACGTGAGCATGGTCATGGCTGCCGCGACCGATATGCCGATGAAAGGCAAATGTCACGGCTGCGGCGACGATCAGAAGGCCATGACGGCCGCGGCATGCTCCGCCTTTTGCGGAAGTTTCGTGGCCTTGCCCGTCTTTGGACCGCTGTTTGAGCTATCCTCGGTCGAGACGGCGCGAGATTGCTTCAGCCCAATTCTTGCGGGGCATACGATCCCGCCTGACCCGTATCCTCCCAGACCTGCCGTCCTGAACTAAAGGCGCATCGCTGGTCGCGATGTGACCTTTGGCGCGCACGATGCCCACCGCATCGACAGCGTATCGTGATGACGCACGTGGGCTCTTGGCCACGGGCATCGGATCAACGTCCAGGATCGGCTTTCATGCATTCCGATTTGAGTCCGACGATCAGTCGCCGCGCACTGCTGCTAGGCGGTACCGCAGTTGCGGCCTCCGCCCTGTTCCCGGGAATACCGCGAGCCGCACCGGTGGAACCCAAGGTTATTGAGCTCTCCGCGGCGCCCGGTCGCGTGTCCCTCGTTGGCTCGCCTGACACGGAAACAAATGTCTGGTGTTACGGGAATCGCATCCCTGGTCCCGACATCCGGCTCCGCCAAGGCGAGCCCGTTCGGTTGGTGGTGCGAAACCAGTTACCGGAAGATACGACCGTCCACTGGCACGGCATACGTCTGCCGAATGCCATGGACGGCGTTCCCGGCCTCACGCAGCCGCCGATCAAGCCTGGCGAAAGCTTCACATACGAATTCACGCCGCCCGACGCCGGCACGTTCTGGTACCATCCGCATGCCGATAGTCTGCAGCAACTGGGGCGCGGCCTGGCCGGAGCTCTGATCATTGAAGAGCCGGAACCCGTACCGGTCGACCGCGACGTTGTCTGGGTGTTGAGCGACTGGCGGCTCAAATCTGACGCGCAAATCGCGTCTGGATTCGGCAACGGCATGGAAGCCGCCATGTCCGGCCGCGTCGGCAACACCGTCACGGTGAACGGTGTGGTGTCCGAAGAGGAGTCAGTACGGGCAGGGGAGCGCATTCGCCTGCGTCTCATCAACACCTCGCTCGCTCGCATCATGTCCCTGCGCTTCGAGGGCCATCGTCCGACAATCGTCGCGATCGACGGCCAGCCCTGCGAACCGCATGAGCCGGACAATGGTCGCCTGCTTCTTGCTCCCGCAATGCGCGTCGACCTCATCCTCGATATGCAGGGTGAACCGGGACGGCGATACCGCGTGGTCGACGATTTCTACGACGACCTGTCCTATTGGCTCACTCAACTCGCTTACAAAGACGAGCCGCCACTCCGCGCGCATCGCCTCGATTCACCGCTCCGTTTGCCACGCAATCCTTTGCCAGAGCCGGACTTGACCGCCGCCGAACGGCGCCAACTGCTGCTGCAGGGCGGCATGATGGGTGGCGGCGGCATGATGGGGATGGGCGGAATGATGGGCATGGGCAACAAAGCCAACTGGTCCATCAATGGTCATTCGATGACAGGCGACGGTCACGCCGGGATGCCGCCGCTGTTTACGCTCCGGCGCGGACGAAGCTGCGTGCTGTCGATGCGCAACGAGACCGCTTGGTGGCATCCGATGCACCTCCACGGGCACAGTTTCCGCGTCCTGAGCCGCAACGGCGCACCGGTGCCGCACCGGCAGTGGGCCGATACCGTTCTCGTACGGCCGAAAGAGACGGTCGAGATCGCTTTTGTCGCCGACAATCCCGGCGACTGGATGCTGCATTGCCATGTCACCGACCACCAGGCGTCAGGAATGATGACGGTGCTACGCGTTGCATGAGCAACCCGATCTTTGCAAAGGAGAAACGACATGAATAGGCGGACATTCTTCCTTGGTACTGCGCTAACGACGCTCGTGCTGCCGCTGCCAGTGTTTGCCGCTCCGACCCAGGCGGCCTTGTACAAGAATCCGCAATGCAGCTGCTGCGAGGGCTATGCCGCGTATCTTCGGCAGAACGGCTTTGCCGTTGACGTGAAGCCCACCAACGATCTCGCCGAGATCAGCCAAAATGCCGGCGTGCCAGCGAAATATCAAGGCTGTCACACGATGCTTGTCGGCAGCTACGTGGTCGATGGGCATGTTCCGGTGGAGGTGGTCCGTAAGCTTCTGACCGAGCGGCCGCCGATTGCGGGGATCACCCTTCCCGGGATGCCGACCGGCTCCCCCGGCATGACCGGCCCGAAGACGCAGAAATTCGTTATCTACGCCGTGACTAAGGATGACAAGGCACCGACCGTCTACGCCACCGTGTAGCCAGTCGGTAGCGGGCGAGGTCGGCCCGCATCGCCCCACAAGCACGTTGGCCAACGATCGTCCCCAAACGGCTTGTGGATGCGATCCTGCCATCGATCGGAAAGGTTGAGCAGCAATGATGCTTGTCCCCTGTATCGGCCGGATTCAGTCCGCGATCGCTGTCGCAATCGCACTCGCAGCGGCCACTCAATTGGCCGTTGCTCAGGAGCCAGCGAAAAAGGTGGTCCTGCATAACAGCCCAAGACCTGTCGCCGCTGTTCAGTTCAGTGATGAGGAAGGCCGACCGCGAAGTCTGGCTGACTTCAAAGGAAAGGTCGTGGTCCTCAATCTCTGGGCCACCTGGTGCGTGCCCTGCCGAAAGGAAATGCCCGCGCTCGATCGGCTGCAAGCGGCCTTGGGCGGGGCCGAGCTCGAAGTTGTACCTCTCTCGGTGGATCGCGGCGGGCACGAAGCCGTCCGCAAGTTCTACTCCGAGGTCACCATTCGCAACCTTGCCGTTTACACCGACCCTTCCGGGCAGGCGTTGCGTGCTGTAGGCGCGATCGGCTTGCCGACGACGCTCATTATCGATCGCGCTGGCCAGGAAGTCGGGCGCGCGCTTGGCCCGGCCGAGTGGGATTCCCCAGAAATCGCCGACACGCTCCGAGCCGTCATGACCAATACCGGCGATCGCTTCGCTCAGCGGCAAGACCCTGATCGATTGCACGCGTCGCTCGGCCTGCTCCGGCGTGTGTTCGACTGGCTGATGTCGCCCATTAACGAAGTGATCCTCAATAGAGAAACAGCTGATGACTCCTCAGACGAAAATAAGAGCAGATGATATCTCTGCTGTACGCGCGTGGCGGCCCTGGCGTTATCTTGGGGAGCGGCGCGCACTGGTTATCCTCGCGGTTATCGCCGTGATCGTCGGCACCGCGTTCGGATGGAACTGGCTCGTGGCTGCCGGTATTGCGCCCGTCCTGCTGAGCGTACTGCCATGCTTGGTGATGTGCGGGCTCGGTCTGTGCATGAACCGCCTGATCGGCCGCTCTTGCGCAACCTCCACATCACAAAGCGCAGCGAATGTCGGCTGGCAGGCAACGAATTCTCCGGTCCTTGACCAGGCAACGGCAGATGTCGCTCAGGGTCGGGGTCCAGACCGAAATCCTGGGGACGCCGCCGAAAGAACGCGCGGCGAGCCTGCGGAAATCGGAAACCGACGAAAGGAGACCGAACATGCAATCAACCGCTAGAACTCTGCTTGTATTCGCCGCGTTCTTGGTCGCCGCAGTGACCATGGCTCCGGCTCTCTATGCCGACGATCACGCCTCGTCCAGCTCCACGACGATGGTCGGAATGATGGGTCGGGGGAGCGGAATGATGGAACGGATAGGGATGATGAACCATTGCGGCGCGATGATGGGCAGAGATGACAGCAGTGGCCGACCCAACGACCAGTGGCGCGCTCCTCGATCGCCGGATGCCAAGGCCAAACAGTAGCCGTCGATGAAGACACGAACCAGACGCCTGACCATCATAGCTCTTGTTGCGGCCGCCGGCGCGATCGCGCTGGCTGAGGCATGGTTTGTGGCGACTCCGTATCCGAAGGTCGTCACGTCTGGCACGGCAGCGATTGGCGGGCCGTTCACGCTGGTAACGACCGACGGCAAGACAGTGAGCGATGAGACCTACCGCGGCAAGTGGCTTCTGATCTACTTCGGCTACACCTTCTGTCCGGATGCGTGTCCGACCGCGCTCACCAACATGAGTGCGGCCTTGGAAAAGCTTGGCCCAAATGCCAGCGAGCTCCAACCGCTCTTTGTCACGGTCGACCCCCAGCGCGACACCCCTGTCGTCATGACTGATTACCTGAAGTCCTTTGATTCTCGCATTGTCGGCCTGACTGGAAACCAGGCGCAGATCGACGGCGTGCTGAGGGCATATCGCGTGTACGCCGAAGCGCAGAAATCCGAAGTGGATTACGCCGATTATCCGGTCTCGCACAGCGCGTACCTCTATCTGATGGATCCACAGGGGCGATTCGCGAATGTGATCCAGAGCAGCGAAGGTGGAGATGAGATCGCTGCTTGGCTGCGCAAGCAAATGGTCCACAAGAACGGATAGGACGACTGATGAAACAACCAATCAAGCCGATCTTGAGCATCGCATTCGTTTTGGCAGCCAGCGTTCAGGTTAACGCGCAAATGTCAGGTTCGAGCTCAATCGTAGTCGAGCGACCTTGGGCGCGAGCGACGCCCGGCGGAGCCAAGACCGGCGCAACATACCTTACATTGATCAATAACGGCGAATCCCCAGACCAGTTGTTGGGCGCGACGACGCCGATTGCGGACAAGGTTCAGTTTCACAGCACCACAGAAGAGAATGGCATGTCCCGTATGCGCGAAATGCCCGTCGTCGATCTGGTACCTCATGCAAAGACCAAATTCGATCCGGGCGGCATGCACATTATGCTCGTCGACTTGAAGCAGCCGCTCAAAGAAGGTCAGACTTTCTCTCTAAGTTTGACGTTTGCCAAGGCGGGCAAAGTCGACGTCACGGTTCCGGTTGCGAAGGTCGGCGCCATGCGGCCCAGTGACATGGCTCCCATGATGCATCATCACGACGACACGATGAAAGAATGAGGTTGGTTGAGCTTGAGCCGATGATGCGGCCTCCAGCGAACCGGCAATCTGTCGCCCAAGGATCAGTGAAATAGCGTCTTCAGGACGACCGCGATGCGACAGGGAGGAGAGATGAGTAACCACAGCGCGCCACCACGGCGGTGGAAACTGGTGGGCTGGGTGCTTCTGCCGCTAGTCCTGCTGATCGCGGGCGGCACCTGGTTCGCATCCGAGCGCAATGCTCTGCAGCTGCGAGGCGGGCTCAACGATCGTATCGGTGTTCCGCAACACGAATTCGAACAGCGCGTGCGCAGCTACATTCTGGAGCATCCCGAGATCATCGCAGAAGCGATCAATCGCCTCGAGGCGCAACGCGGCGAGCAGGCCGCCAACGAAGCCGAGGCGGCTCTGAAGGCGCATGCCGACGAGGTATTCCATGATCCAAGCAGTCCCGTTGGCGGAAATCCGGACGGCAATGCCACGGTCGCCGAGTTCTTCGACTACAATTGCCCGTATTGCCGCATGATGGCCCCGTTGATGGAGCAAGCCGAGTCGGCCGACCCGCAGCTTCAGGCTCGCGCAAGCGCTGCACATCACTGGCACGCCCGGCTTCGCGATCGGCGATAAGATCACCACGGGCGCAATGGACGTGAAAGCCCTCCAGGCGCTAACGGCGGAGGCGAGGAGCAAAGAGACCACTGCAAAGCAATAGCGATCGGCATTGAGCTGTGAGCAGAGCACATCCGATGATTATTGGGAGCGAATGTCGCTATGGGCATTTATCAAGAGCAGATCCTTCCGATCCTGATCAATTTCTCGATGCGGCAGAAGAACCTCGCCGCCTACCGCCGACGCGTTGTCCCGGCGGCTCAGGGCCGCGTGCTCGAGATCGGGATCGGTTCCGGGCTGAACCTGCCGTTCTATTCGCCGACGGTACAGCAGGTGATCGGCCTTGATCCTTCGCCGAAGCTTCTTGCCATGGCGCGCCGCACCGAGCGTCCGGGGTCGGGCAAAGTTGAATTCGTAGAGGGTTCGGCCGAAGAGATCCCACTGGAGGACGCAAGCATCGATACCGTCGTAACGACCTGGACGTTGTGCAGCGTTCCAGATGCCTCGCGTGCGCTGGGCGAAATGCGTCGCGTGCTTAGGCCCGCCGGGCGTCTCTTGTTCGTGGAACACGGGCGCGCCCCCGACCCAAGCGTGGTGCGGTGGCGGGATCGTCTGACTCCGATTTGGAAACGGATCGGTGGCGGTTGCCATCTCAACCGCGCCATCGGAACGCTGATCGAGGACGCCGGTTTCCAGTTCGATCGACTCGAGACCGGATACATGCGCGGCCCGAAGCCGATGACGTTTATGTACGAGGGCAGCGCGCGACCACGATAAGCGCCTGGCTCCGAGGGAGGCAATGATGAACCGGCTTCTTCCGATTGCGCCCATCACGATGTTCGCGAGCGCGGCCGGGCGAAGCAGATGCGACGCGCGGCCAGCACGTATTTACCGCGTGCGCCGCCTGCCATTCGCTCGAGCCAAACCGAAATATGACGGGCCCAAGTCTGGCGGAGCTTTGGAACCGCAAGGCAGGAGCCTTGGCAAGCTTCCCACGCTACTCTTCCGCCCTGAAGAGTTCGGGAGTGCTCTGGAACGATCGGCACCCTCGACCAGTGGCTTAAGGACCCGCAACATTTCGTACCCGGCAATGAGATGACGTTCGCAGGCATCAAGAATGATCAGCAACGCGCTGATCTCCTCGCATTTCTCAGACAGGCCACCCAGCGGGGGCATATACTATCGCAATCGGCACAGCGGGGCAGATTGCATCCAACTCTCATCCGGCGAGAAATTGCTTCAGTTTTCGTACTCAATGGTCCCGGTGTGGCGGTCGACTTTCAGGTTTTGCACAAGTGAATTGTCGACAGTAACGATCGCGGCACTAATACTCCCGCCGTCGGCACTGACGTTACCAATCTTCAGCCGCTTATTGTTGAGCCGCTCGAGCTGCACGCCGAGATAGCTTCGCACGTCCTCGACGGACAGGTTCATCATCGGGGTCACGTGCGATCCAAACATTCCGCCTGTGCCGCCGCGCGTCGTGTCGGAGCCCATCATTCCTTGCCCCATCATGTTGGACCCCATCATCCCTTGGCCCATGCCGCCCTGCATCATGCCGCCCATCATCGGACACATCATGCCTTGCTCCATGCCGCGTCGCATCATCCCGGAATCCATCATGCCTTGTCTCATCCCATGCTCGGGCATGTTGGAAGTTGTAGTCCTGGACGCGCTGCCTTCTTGCATCATGTCGGCACCCATGCCTTGCATTCCTTGAGCCATGGCGAGAGTTGAGCTCGAGGTTGCGATGCAGAGAACCAACGCCGCCCCCAAGCACAAATTAGTGGTGGTTTTCATGGTCGTTACTCCTGGTTGTCGAGGGCCTGCCTGATCTCGACCAGTAATCTACGTCAGCCGTCCGACTACGGGACGCACATTCTGCTGACATTTTACACCCGCGCGAAGCGCGAGCGGAATGCTTATGCAGATGCCGCTCCATAGTTTCAGGGACGCGACCGCAATTGCTGCAACGCGCTTGCACCAAATGGAGGCGGCAATCCGGAGGTGAAGTCCGTCGGTCCAATCGTGCCGGACGGGCAGGGGCCGATGAACCAAAATTAAACTTGCCGTTCCGATCTCGTTCAGCTCGCCTCTTCGAAAATGTCCATCGGATGGGATCTCTTACGGTTCCGAGTCAGTTCACGCTCGCGGAGGACGATGATGGACGCGAACGAGCTTCAAAAGAAGAGCCTAAGACCGGTGTTGTGCCTCGTCGGCGGAGCCGCGCTACTTGTGACGTTGACGCACGCCGCGAGTGCCCATGATGAGGAAGGCTGGTACCGACCCCGCGAACACGATTGGCACTCCGGCTGGCACCACGATTGGCACTCCGGACCGCATTATGGTCAGCACAGCGGGTTCCATTGGGATCCGTACTATGGCTGGCACTATGGCAGGCACAACGGCCCGCACGAGGGGCGCCATGACGATTGGCACCGTGGCCCGCACCATGACTGGAATGGTGGCGATCACGATGACTAGGACATGATCCGCAGGCGCCTTGCGCCGCAAATGGATTGTGCCCAGCGAAAAAGGCTGATACGGCGACCGGATTTGGACATAAGGCGATATCCAAACGTGCACGAATTAGGCCGAACGAGTGCGAATTAGGTAGGAGAGACGATGCTACGTGTTGTCGCGAGCTTGGCTATTCTTGTGAGTGGTCTCATGGCCGGATCGGCCTATGCTCACCCGGCCCTCCAAGCCAGCAATCCCGGACAGGATGCCACGGTACCGCCTCCGAAAGAGGTTCGATTGACCTTCAGCGAGAATGTCATCCCTAAATTCTCAGGGCTGACAATCAAGGACAGCAGGGGCGCTCTCATCCAGACGGAAGGTCCATCCATCGATCCGAATGATAAGCGACAGCTTGTCGTTCCGATCGTCAAGTCGCTGTCTGCCGGAATTTACGACGTCGAGTGGCATGCTGTTTCAGCCGATACCCACAAGGTGAAGGGCCACTTCTCGTTCAAGGTTTCGCAATGATGCTGGAGGCGGGCCTCGTTGGCGCCCGCTTCGTTCATCTGTCCTGCGTCATTATTTCCTTCGGTGCTGCACTCTTCCCGCTCTATTCGTGCCTGAGCGCCGACAGCTCAGAGCGACTTGGGCGCCAACTGAATCCTATCCTGATCACGGCCGCGCTTGGCGCGCTCTTAAGCGGCCTTGCCTGGTTCGGCTTGACCGTGGCGAACATGTCCGGGGAGCTTGCAGACGCCGTGGATCGTGACACGTTGGCATCAGTGCTATGGGACACCGATTTCGGTCACGTATGGGCGGTGCGCGCACCGCTTATGATTCTCCTCGTTGCGGCGATCCAGTTGCCTGGCGTATCTCACTTGAACCGTCGTGCGATCGCAATTGTGACGTTTCTCGCAGCGATCCTCCTCGTGTCATTGGCCGGAATTGGGCACACCCAGGTCAACGAAGGGACCTCGGCACGCATTCACGTCACTAGCGACGTAGCGCACCTGCTTGCGGCTGGCGCTTGGCTGGGCGGTCTTTTGCCTCTAAGTCTCTTTCTCGCTTCCAATCAGAAGGTCAGGGTACCGAATAGAGGAGTCGTGCGCGTCTTGTCGCGTTTTTCCGGAATGGGCTACGCTGCGGTAGCGGTCCTCCTTGCCTCCGGTTCGATCAATAGTTGGTTCCTCGTCGGCTCTCTGTCGCACTTGATCTCTACGACTTACGGTCAGCTGCTGTTGGTGAAATCGGGGCTGTTCGCTCTAATGGTGCTGTTGGCTGCCGCCAACCGGTTCTGGCTTGTTCCGGCTATGGCCCAATCGCCGACTGCGAACGGGTCCGAAAGCATGCTGGCAAAGCTTCGCGGTCACGTTCTTGGGGAGCAGGTGGTGGGCCTAGTCGTCGTGGGCGTCGTCAGCGTGTTGGGGACATTAGACCCCGCCATGTATGGTTCGTGAAGTTAATGCATCGTGGGGACGCCGATCGTGCAATCGCAACGAACCGTTGACGATCAAGGAAGCACCAAGCGTCCGATTCTGCTCCCATAATACTCAGTGAACCACAGCGCGCCATCCGGCCCGGTCGTGATGCTGTGGGTTTCGCTACCGTCCGAAGGAATCGCGAACTCGGTGACTGAACCGCTGGTCGTGATCCGACCGATTCTGTTGCCAACGATGCAGCGCGAAGCTTGCTGGCGAACGCAACTGGCTTCGGTAAACCACAAGGCACCATCTGGCCCCGTCGCGATGCCCCATGGCTGGGCATCAGGATTAGGAAGGGCGAATTCGGTCATCTCGCCATCGGTGGTCATTCGCACGATTTTGCCACTAACCGACTCGGTGAACCACAGTGCGCCATCTGGCCCGCTCGTAATACCCGCGGGGCTACTATTCCTGGGGAGATCGTGAACTCGGTGACCGCGCCCGTCGTAGTCATCCGCCCGACTTTGCCGCGAAAATATGTGAACCACAGCGCGCCGTCGGGCCCAGTTGCGATCGCGCCGCTCCTGGCGGTGGGAATCCTGAATTCGGTGACCTCGCCGGTCGTCGTGATCCGCCCGATTTTATCTCCAACCGCTTGGGTGAACCACAAGGCACCATCTGGCCCGGTCGTGATGCCAAGTGGCCCCGTCGATCCAGGGATTGCGAATTCGGTCAGCTTTAGGTTTTCGACGGTGGCGGTCGTCGGAATGCGCCCGATCTTCTTCGCCGTGAACTCGGTGAACCACAGCGCGCCGTCAGGCCCCGTCGTGATGGAATGCAAAACGCCGCCGCCCTTGATCGGGAATTCGGTGATGCTGCCATCGATGGTCATTCGCCCGATCTTGCCCGCTGCCTCGGTGAACCAGAGCGCACCGTCTGGCCCAGTGGTGATTGCGGACGGACGGCTGGCGGGAGGCAGCATGAATTCAGTGAAGGTCCGGGCGGCAGCAGGCATAATTCCCACGGCCGCACCCAATCCGAGCGCAATTGCCAGCAACAATGAAGCGACCGCAAATCTCATGGCCTTCTCCACGTAGGGTGGGCCTGGCGCCGAAGCACGATCTCACGAACTCCGAAACTTAAGTCTAGCAGTCTTTCGGACGCCGTATCGCGTTACTTGCTGGCGCGCCGGAGAAGGGCGGAGCCGATGGCGCAAAGGCGACGCTTGCTGTCGTCGCCGCTACTCGCCCGGCGCGGTTAGCGGGAGCGCCTACCGCGGCGAGAAGGCCGGCGCACATGCCTCAAAAGAAGTTGACCTGGAGCTGAATTAGAACGTCTCAAATTGCACCGATCCGAAACCGGCGGTACGACCGTCCTCGGACCCAACCTTCAATTTGGCATCCCGGTGAGCATGCTATCTTTACCGCCGCGTCTCGCAGTGCTTGCCACGCTGGTCGCTCTGGTATTCTGCGGCGCAGCGAGGGCCGAGACGAGCGATGTCGAAACCACGTGGCGACTGTTGGATTACATTGCGGTGGATTACGCCGGCGCCGTATCACATGGCTCGGTCTTAAGCCCTTCCGAATATGCCGAGCAGAATGAGTTCGCGGCGACCGTTGCCGCAAAGATCGCTGCACTCCCACCTAAGCCGGAACGGCAAGCGCTTGCGACGGAAGCTGCCCGCCTGCAGCGCGCCATCGCAGACAAGTCTGACGCCGAGCAAGTAGCAGCTATAGCGCATGGCCTGGCGGCTGCGTTGCTGGCGACCTACCCCGTGCCGCTGGCGCCGAACAAGGTTCCGGACTTCGCACGCGGCGCAGCGTTGTTCGGTCAGAACTGCGCCGCCTGCCATGGAGACGCGGGCGACGGCCATGGACCAGATGCCGTCAAGCTTGATACGCCGCCCATAGCGTTCACGGACGCCGAGCGTGCTCGCCAGCGCAGTGTGTTCGCGCTCTACCAGGTGATCACCCAGGGTCTTGATGGTACGGCGATGCCGAGCTTCGACCGCCTTCCGACTGATGATCGTTGGGCTTTGGCCCTCTACGCCGGTCATTTCGCCTTCCACGATGTCGCCGCGGCCGAAGGCGAGCGGCTGTGGAAGCAGGACGCCTCGCTTCATAGGCTCGTTCCCGATCTGAAGACGCTCGTCGGGACGACGCCCGCAGCGCTCGCGAGCAAGATCGGACAGGACAAGGCCGACGCTCTCATGGCTTATTTGCGTCGCCATCCAGAAACGGTCACGCAGCAGCAGACCGGATCCCTGTCGCTGGTGCGCGGCCGCTTGACCGAGAGCCTTGCCGCCTATCGTGCGGGGGACCGCCAGCATGCGGGCGAGCTAGCTTTGTCTGCCTATCTCGATGGGTTTGAGCCGGTCGAACCGGCGCTGGGGGCGCGCAATCGTGCGCTTCTGGAGCGGATCGAGAGCGCGATGGGCGACTACCGTGCCGCCATCCAGAGCGGAGAAAATGCCGATGCGCTCGCCGATCGCGTACAGGTCCTCGACGATCTTTTTGATGATGCAGAGGCGTCGCTTTCCCCCAATGCGGCAAGCGGCCTCTCAACGTTTCTCGGAGCGGCAACGATCCTGCTGCGCGAAGGACTGGAAGCGCTGCTGATCGTCGTTGCGATGATCGCGTTCCTCCGCAAGGCTGAGCGGATGGAGGTCATGCCCTACGTCCATGCGGGGTGGGTGGGCGCCCTCGTCGCCGGCTTCGCAACCTGGGTCATCGCGACCTGGGTGATCGGAATCAGCGGCGCGAGCCGGGAGCTGACGGAGGGATTCGGGTCGGTGATCGCCGCCGTCGTCCTGCTCTCGGTTGGCATCTGGATGCACGGCAAGGCACAAGCCGATCAATGGCAGCGCTACATTCGCGAAAGGATGGCAAAGGCGTTGTCCGGTGGTTCGGCCTGGTTTCTGTTCGGGCTCGCTTTCATCGTGGTTTACCGCGAGGTATTCGAGACGATCCTCTTCTACGCGGCGCTATGGACCCAGGGAAACGGCGGCACGATACTCGCGGGCGCGCTGAGCGCGTGCGCGGCGCTGGCGCTTATCGCGTGGGCGATGCTGCGCTATAGTCGCCGGCTGCCAATCGGCAAGTTCTTCACCTACAGTTCGTGGCTCATGGCGGTTCTGACGGTCGTGCTGGCGGGCAAGGGCATCGCCGCCCTGCAAGAGGCCGGCATCGTCAGCATCGCGCCGTTACGCTTGGTGCCACGCATCTCGTTGGTTGGTCTGTTCCCAACCACGCAAACGGTCGCGGCCCAGCTACTCATGATTGCGGCTCTGTTGATAGGCTTCGGCCTCAATCGTCGAAAGGTCGCATAGGATGAGGCCTGGCGGTGGCAGTGACCAGGATGACGAAGTCGGTCAGCGCTGGAGCAACTGACCGGCGAACGCAAAGAGTTGCTCGGCCACGGGGACGGGGAACGGAGCTCTGACCGCGCAGCCGCAGGCTCCGATCATACGGCTTCTCCGCAGACGCCCACAGAAACGCCGCGCCACCCCCGCCAGTTTGACGGCGGTTATTGGCCGAAATCTCAGTGGCGGGTGGCGTGAACACGTGGCTTCGCCGTGGCATCTGTCCAAATAGCGGGCGATGGCGAGGCGTGGCATCCCGAAACCCCGACCTAGTTCAGAGCTTTGGAGCTGTGCCTGAAAAGCGCCTATAGGCCCGAAATGCACTTACGCGTTTGCCCATTTCGATAAGCCATTGAAATCACGCCAAATGCGACCGCCCTCCGATGCAGATCGCGCAACTGCCAGGGGCGCTCCGGCGGAGCGCCCCATCTTGTGCAGGACGGCGATGAGAAGACTAAGCGACCCTTGGGACAGGCAGCTCAGTGACTCCCGGCAACACCGTCTTGATGCGGATGTTGCGGAATTGCACCTTCGATCCATCGTGATGGTTTTGTAGCGCGATGTGGCCGCGAAGAGACCGGGACGTGGGATCCGTGAAGTCGTTCACGAGCACGTCGTTAAGCGTCACTTTGATGCGATTTCCGATCGCCTCAATTAGGAATTTGTTCCATTGCCACGGGCCTTTCGCAACATCGCCGCGGGCCGCGGCGTTGATGTTGTAAATGGCACCGGTGCTTCGCAGCGGATCGTTCTCCACATTCTTTTCGGAGTTGTATCCTCGCGGATCGATTTGGATCTCGTAGCTTTGGTCGATTGCGGCCGTCCAGTCGTTCGGATTCGAGCTGTTCAGGTAGGGCACGCGGATGAAAACGCCGGAGTTGTCCGTGCGGTTGGCGTATTGCCATTCCAGCTCGAGCACGAAGTCGGAGAAGCTCTCGCGCGTGTACCAGAGCAATCCGGGCCCGCCGACGGACTCGAGAATGTCGAACACCGGCAGGAAGCTTCCGGACCCCGACATCTGCCAGTCTGCCAAGCTTCCTGCGTAGAGCGGCTTGAAACGCGCCAAAGGCGTCGGCGTCGATGCCGCAACGACGGCCGCGCTCGTCCGACGCGCGAGCGTAAGGCCGGTCAAAGACGGATTCGCCGAGCCGACGGTGGGGAACATAGCAGGGCCAGCAACATAGGCGTTGGAGATGTGATGGAATCGTCCGTTGGAGTCGGTAATCGATGTGGCCGGATCCTCGCCCATCCACAACGTGCCCGCTTCGTGATGCGTATTGCCCAGCTGGTCCTTGGTGGCACCAAACGGATCGGCGGGTGGGGTGCTTTGCCAGCCGCCGTTGTACAGGTACTGGACGTCGCCGGCGCTCCTGCCGAGGCGTCCGGCCAGGCTGACCGCTGCGGCGGCGAGTTTGCTCCAGGCCGCGTAGTCGTTTGGCGTCGGCGTGAAATTGACCCACGCGCGCGCGCTCATGCCGTCGTTTTGAAGCGGATCGGCCGCATTGGTGAGGTTCACGAAGCTCGTGACGCCGCCCGGGCCTGCGCTCTTGTCGCCGTCCATTTCACCGAGACCGCGAAAAACGATCGCCACCCAATCCGGGTCCTCGTTCGAAAGCAGGTTCCGCAACAGGTCGATGTCGGGCACCATGGTCCACATCGTTGCTTCCGGGTTCTGTCCTTTCTCGGCCGATGCGAGCACCTGGAAATGATAGCGGCGTTTGCTGCCGTCCGGATTCGTGATCTCGCCGCGCACGATGGCTCCGCCCTGCTCAAGTGTGGTGACCGCTCCGAGCCCGAGCGCGCTGCGCTTGACGCGCACGGTCAGATTCGTGCGCAGATGCGCCATGAAGTTGGCGCCCATGCTGTACGCACCACGATTGATCGGGAACGACTCGATCGCCAGCCGCGTCGACTCGATCGTCCCCGCCGCCAATATAATCTGGCAATCGGGACTGAGGTTTGTCGGAACGGAGAGCGATCGAAACTGACCATTGTAGGTGAGATCGATGCCCGTGACCTTGCCCCCGCTGTTCTGTAGCCGGATCACGTGGCACCGCGGAACGAGGAAGAATCGCCGCCGCGAATTATCGTTCAACGTCCAACGCTTCGCGATATCGTCGCGGATGCTCTCCAGCAGCATGGGTCCGCTGCTGAATTTGTCGAAGGAAAAAAGGCCGGGCCCCGGTGAGCCTGCCTGCACCGCGATCGGGGCCTCTTCGACGACATCGACGGTCACATTGGGAATGTTCGCGCCGCTCGCCACGCCTTGGAGCGCTGCATTGACCGCCGCATTGAGCGGACCCGAGAGGTAGTCCGCCTTGTCCTGAACGCCGATTTCGAACTCGACGTCCGGGTAGTTCGCTGTCAGAAAATCGCGCGCGCCTTTGGGCCACGCAGCCAGATCAGCCGGCGTGAGCCGCGGCGACCAGCCTCCCCAGAACAGCGATCGGCCTCCCGGGCAGTACGCTAGCCCGGTGAACGGCTCGTTGCTGTGCCAAGGAATGCCCCAGACGCCATTGCGCCCACCCGGATCTTGATCGTTACGCGTGACCAGCACGGTATCCGGCGCATTGAGGCCGAGATGCGGCAGGTTCTGCACGTGCGTTGAAGCAAAATAGCCTCCCGCGTCGAGCAGGAGCACCCGGAGGTTCTGGTCGGCGCTGCCGCGATAGATCTTGTCGGCGACATAGGCGCCGAACATGCCTGCGCCGATGACAACTACATCAAACGGCTTGCCGCCGTTATTCGCTGCTTCGTCATAGGTGCTGCACACGTATCGGCCGAGCAGATCCCGCGTGAACTCGGTGTCTTGGATATCGACCGGAATGGAAGGGTCTTGCCGCAGAAAGGTGAGCATGGAGAGTTCCTTTCGAAGCGTTGAGATCGCCGCGGTGCGCGAGACGGTTTGGTCCGGCCGTGTCGCTTTCGGTCGTTAGGCCGCGCCTCCGCAGCAAGGCAGAGGAGGCGCCTCAGGGGTCAAGCGAGACACGCGACGAAGACCTGCCACACGCTTGGAGCGCGATCTTGGAGAAATGATACGACAAATTGCCGGCACGATTGGTGAGCCGGTTCACACATGAGTGCGATTTCAGCTCCGTGACCCCGCGGGTGATCTCGCAGGGCTGATAGACTTCGCGGCGGTTGCAGTGAGCTGCTCCACAGAAGCAGACCTAAGCGCCAGAACGACAGAAATGCTGCCAGTCGCCTGCGGGTGAAACTGCGACTTGGCCGGGAAGGCCGCTTGGGCGCATAGCGGCCTTGTGAGTGAGCCGCCGGTCAACCAAGAGCCAGACCGAAATGCGTTGCCGCTCGATCGCATCGTCAGCGCGAGCGAAAGAGACACTCAGCGCCTGCGCTGGCTGCACGCCGGAGCCGAGCAGCGCGATGTGGTCAGCTTCCGAAGCTATGACACAGTCGACATTCAGAGCTTCGCCTGCAGTCTATCCGCGACGCGGCGGGCGATCTCTGCCGGCGCGTCATCCGGGATCGGGAAGACTGAACTGACGTTGATCTCGCCGAGCACGTAACTGTCGCTCCCGTCGGAGCAAGGCTGGCCCAGCATGAAGTCTGCATCCCAGATCATCGGGAGATCGCTCCTCGGGATGTCCAGCAAGGAAGTCAGCTGCGGCGTCCACTCGTCTTCCATCAACCGGCGCAGGCCCTGGAAGCGCGGGTCGGCCTTGTTGGCATAGAGCCGCGGTCCGGCTTTCGCGCGCGCGGTCGGTTCGTCAACCAGCGCCTTGACCTTATGATAGCCGAAGCCGGCGCAGCGATCGCCTGCCATATAACAGCGGACCACCCCTTCGCTCAGGCGTGGCTGGAACGGCTGATCGATCACAGAACCGTCTTCGAAATACTCGATGCACCGCTTAAGAAACTCGTCCAATGCGATGTCCTCCGATCCTTCCTTGGTGGCATCAAGCACGCGTACCATCAGCCCGTCGGGTGGACTTGCCAGCGCCTCGACTTTCCAGACACCCTGGCCGCCATTACCGCGGTTGCGCTTGATCACGCGCGGGCCAGCCGCCAGCCGCAAGGGTAATTCCACACTCATCTGCTCGAGCGTTCGATAGAGGGCCGTGTCACAACCCCAGCTCATCATTCGGGTACGATGGAGCACCTCTTTGGTGCCCATTTTGAGGATCACATCGGGATGGGCGCTCACCCATACGCCGCGCGCCGCGACCTCGCGCAGCAGCGCGTCCAGATTGGCGCGGTTGCGCCCCTCGTGAATCGGATTGACCCAGACGAGCACGCCATCGAACGTGGCGAGCTGTGTTCGGACGGCGTCGAGGACATCGTCCTCGTAGACCACTGGTTCCGCATCAACGCCGACATCGGCGAGCGCCGCGAATACGGCGCTGAACCGGCTGGTCTCTGGCGAGGCACTGCGGCGCGCCGCTTCATCTCCGCGCCACAGGATGGCGATGCGGCCGAGGCGGGGTTCAAGCATGGAAAGCGGCTCCTGATTCATTGATCCATACGATTGTGTGTTGGTTATGCGCAGGACAAGGATCGGGCGGATCCGTCGCAATACTAGACGATCAGGACCGCACCCGAAGCCAACAGCAGCACCAGTACTATCTTGCGGAATGCAGCCTCGTTGAGACGGCCGAACAACTTGAGACCGAGCCAGGTACCCGCGAACAGGGCTGGCAATCCGATCAGAAAGAGCTTGATCGTCTCCGCGCTCAACGCACCATTGACGCCGATCCAAAGTGCACTCACCAGGAACGTCGCCACCGCAACGGGTTGAAACACCGCACGCTGCACATCTTTGGGCCACCCGCGCAGTCCGCACCAGATCGTGACGAGGATTCCGGCGAACCCGGTGATGCCGCCCAGCGCGCCGTTGAGGAATCCGACAACGGCATCGACTGCGGTGCCCGGTGATTTCAAGGGCCCGATCGCAGGACGAAACAGGGCATAAAGGCTGTAGAGAACGAGAAACACGCCGATACCCGCGCGGACGTGTCCAGGATCTCCCCAGGTCAATATTGTTACCCCAACCGGTACGCCGAGTGCCGCGCCAAGCATGAACGGCCAGAGCCGTCTCCAGTCCAGAGCACCACGTAATTTCCATACGGAGTACCCCTGCACGATCAGCCCAAAGGCGATGATCAAGCTGGCGGTTTGCACGGGAGTAAGGATGTAGAGCCAGATCGAGGCGGCGATCAGGCCAAATGCAAACCCGGAAAGGCCGGCAACGAGCGCACCGGCGAAGGTCGCAACGATGAAAAGCGGAAGTTCAAAAGACATCCCATCCATGTGTTCGCTCCAAAACAAAGCGAACAGCTCTTGCATGGGATGACCCACTTGACGGGGAGGCTGCGACGTCCCCGAGACACACTAGTACGAATGCCGAAAGAGCTCAATTGACGTTTTCAGCGTGCGCGGTGAGCGACCTTTTGTCCCTGAAGGGTCGATTACTTGATCTGCCTGCAAGATGGCATAAGAGCAACGCTCGACATATCCCCTCAGGGGGGATAGGATATGGCATGTCGAAAGAACACGTTCACGAAAGTCACCCGGAGATCGTCAAGCGGCTGAAGCGCGCCGGGGGGCACCTCCACAGAGTCATCGAGATGTTCGGCGAGGGGCGCGGCTGTCTCGATCTCGCTCAGCAGCTTCATGCGGTCGAGAAGGCCATTGGCGAGGCGAAGAGGGCGCTCATCCACGATCACGTGGACAATTGCCTCGACGCGGCCGCGAACGGAGGCTCCTCGAAATCCACGAAGACCGTGCTCGCCGAATTCAAGGCGATCTCGCGTTACCTCTGAGCGGCGGCGCGCCGCCGGTATTGAAGAGAAACGTATGTCCTTCCGACCGTTTATCCTGGTCGCGGTGTTCGCAGCGGGCGTCGCATCTGCCCTTTGGGCACCAGGCGTGCCGGCCCTGCGGAAAGCCGTTGGAGTTGCTGCCGAGCAGCCGCGGCAGGAGGCCAAAACACCCGAGGCCGAACGTCTGCCCATCGTCCGGATGGACGACGAGCGAATTGGTCTCGCCAAAATCGAGCAGGTGCAAGTGGAACCGGGCAGCATCGCCAGGCGACTTTTGGTGCCCGGAACCATTGCTCCGGACGCGGACCGCGTTGCGCACGTCTCGGTGAAGCTGTCCGGAACAGTTGCCGAGCTTCGCAAGAACATCGGCGATGTCGTCGCAAAGGGCGAAATTTTAGCTTCGCTTGAGAGCCGCGAAGTTGCGGACGCCAAGAGCGAATATCTGGCCGCTCGACTTGCGAACGAACTGCAACAAGATCTCGCAGGACGAGACAAGCTCCTATGGGAAGGCCGGGCGGCGCCGGAGCTACAATATATTCGTTCCCGCAATGCGGCAGCGCAGACGGCTATGCGCTTGGACATCGCTCGCCAGAAGCTGCTGGCTTTGGGCGTGCAGGAAAATGAAATCGCCGGTCTACCGCAGGCGCCAGAGATCTCGCTGCGGAGCCAAAACGTTCGCGCGCCGATCTCCGGCCGGGTTGCCGCGCGCAGAGTCGAACTCGGAACCGCAGTCGGCCGCGACAATCTTGAAACCGAGCTCTTTGTGATCGTCGATCTGAGCCGCGTATGGGTGGAACTGGCCGTCTCGTCGAGCGACCTGCCATTGGTGAAAGAGGGCCAAACTGTCCGGATCACGGGGCGGGGAATGCCGGAAACCGCTTTTGGCAAAATCGTGTTCGTGTCGCCGCTGCTTGAAAAGGAGACCCGCAGCGCGCGCGTCGTCGCAGCGCTGGACAATCCGGATGGCCGCTGGCGCCCAGGGTCCTTCGTTACTGCGGCGATTGCGCTGAATGAGCACCAGGCAGATGTCGTGGTGCCGATCGGCGCGCTTCAGACCGTGGATGGACGGAGGGTGGTCTTCATTCGCCGCAAGGATGGGTTCGAAGTGCGCGGTGTGATACCCGGCGAGCGCGACGGGGAGGTCATTGAGATCGCCTCTGGTCTTGCTGCGGGTGAGACCATCGCCGTGTCGAACACGTTCTCGCTGAAGGCAGAGCTGTCCAAGCCCCGCGACGAGGACTGAGTAATGATCGCCTGGATTGTCGACTTCTCAGTTCGTCGGCGCTGGCTCGTGGTGCTGGTGACGCTGGTTACCGCCGGCACCGGCTTTTGGTCGATGACGAAACTACCGATCGATGCTGTTCCCGACGTCACGAACGTACAGGTGCAGGTCAACGCGACCGCCCCAGCATTGACGCCAGCCGAAATCGAGAAGCAGGTGACAGTCGCGCTAGAGACGGCGCTGGCGGGCACGCCCGGCCTGGAATCGACGCGATCCTTCTCGCGCAATGGTTTTGCGCAGATCACGGCTGTATTCGCTGATCGCACCGACATCTACTTCGCGCGTCAACAGGTTTCCGAACGGCTGAACGAAGCGAAAAGCAATCTTCCTCCCGCTGTCGACGTTCGCATGGGGCCGATCTCCACCGGCCTCGGTGAGATCTATTGGTGGGCGGTCGAATATGCCAAACCGGGCGAGATGGCGCCGGTCGAGGACGGCAAGCCGGGTTGGCAGAGCGACGGCAGCTATCTCACGCCCGAAGGCGAGCGGTTGACCGATGACTTTCAGCGTACTGTCTATCTCCGTACCGTGCAGGACTGGATCATCCGCCCGCAAATGAAGACGGTGCCGGGCGTTGCCGGGGCGGATGCGATCGGCGGGTTCGTCAAACAGTTTCAGGTGCACCCCGATCCGCTCAGGCTGAACGCCTATGGGCTATCGTTCAGCCAGCTGATCGCCGCGATCGAGGCCAACAACGTCAGCCGCGGCGCCAACTTCATCGAGCAGAACGGCGAGGGCGTCGTGGTCCGCGCCAGCGGCCGGGTCGAGAACCTCGAGGACATCAGGCAGATTGTCGTGACGACGCGTGGAGGAATTCCCGTGCGCATCCAGGACGTCGCCGACGTCGAGATCGGGCGCGAGTTGCGGACCGGCAGTGCCAGCGTCGATGGGCAGGAGGTCGTGCTCGGAACAGCGCTTATGCTGATCGGCGGCAATAGCCGCACGGTGGCAGCCGCTGCCGACGCCAAGATCAAGCAGATTGGCCGCACGCTGCCGCCGGGCATCAAGGCGCGGACCGTGCTTAATCGCACGCAGTTGGTTGACGCCACCATTCGGACTGTTGCAACCAACCTCGCCGAAGGTGCGCTGCTGGTGATCGCAGTGCTCTTCCTGATGCTCGGCAACTTCCGTGCGGCGCTGATTACCGCTTGCGTCATTCCAGTCACGATGCTGTTGACGGTAACTGGCATGCTGGGGACCAAGCTCAGCGCGAACCTGATGAGCCTTGGCGCGCTCGACTTCGGCTTGATCGTCGATGGTGCCGTCATCATCACGGAGAACAGCCTGCGCCATCTGGCAGAACGCCAGCGCGAGCTCGGCCGGACCCTTAGGCCTGCCGAGCGGCTCAACACCGTGACGGCATCAGCGATCGAGATGATCAGACCCACGGTCTACGGCCAGCTCATCATCATCCTGGTCTATGTGCCGCTACTGACCTTCACCGGAGTGGAAGGCAAGACGTTCGAGCCGATGGCGTTGACTGTCATGATCGCGCTTGTTGCGGCCTTCGTCCTGTCACTGACCTTCGTGCCTGCGGCGATTGCGATCGCGATGACCAAGCCGGTGCGCGAACAGGAAAACGCAATTGTCCATTGGCTTAAGCAACTCTATGCGCCAGTCCTGGCGAGGACCGTGGTGTCGCCGCGGCCGATCATGGCCACGGCGGTGGTTCTCTTCGTCGGTGCGGTGATTCTCTTTGGTCGACTTGGTCAAGAGTTCACGCCGACGCTTGACGAAAAGAACATCGTCATGGAGGTCAAGCGCGTGCCCAGCACGGCGCTGTCGCAGGCTCAAGCGATGCAGCTCCTGATCGAGCGGACGATCAGCAAATTTCCGCAGGTCTCCTTCGTGTTCTCGCGCACAGGAACGCCCGATCTCGCTGCCGATCCGATGCCCCCGAGCGCCTCCGACACCTACATCATCGTCAAGCCGCAGAGCGAATGGCCGGATCCGTCGCTGTCGAAGGACGAGCTGATACGGCAGATCGAGGCAGAAGCGACCAAGTTGCCGGGCAACAAGGTCGGCTTCTCCCAACCCATCGAAATGCGATTCAATGAGCTGATCGCGGGCGTCCGGGAAGATCTTGCCGTCAAGGTGTTCGGCGACGATTTCAGCGAAATGCAGCGGACCGCGCAGGAGATCGCCAATGTGCTGCGTCGTATCGAGGGCGCCGAAAGTGTCAAGGTCGAGGAAACGACTGGCCTTCCATTCCTTGAAATCCGCATCGACAAGGCCGAGATCGCCCGCCGCGGCCTTAACCTCGCAACCATCCAGGACTTGATCGAGACGGCCGTTGGAGGCCGAGTGGCCGGGCTTGTCTTCGAAGGCGACCGCCGCTTCCAGATTGTGGTTCGGCTCGACGACAAGCTGCGTTCCGACATTACCGCTCTGGAGGCGCTTCCAGTGCCGTTACCGCACGCCGATCCGAATACGCCGGCCCCCTCCGTTCCGCTGCGCACACTGGCATCCTTCGAGCAGACCGAGGGGCCTAACCAGATCAGCCGCGAAAACGGCAAGCGCAGGGTGGTGACGACGGCCGAGGTTCGCGGCCGGGACATCGGTTCGCTCGTCGCCGAAGCACAGGCCAAGGTCGCAGAACAGGTCAAGCTTCCCCCTGGGACTTATCTGGCCTGGGGAGGACAGTTCGAGAACTTCTCCGTCGCGCGGCAGCGGCTGATGGTCGTGGTGCCCGGCTGCTTCCTTCTCATCTTCCTGTTGCTGTTCGGCGCCTTGGGTTCCGCGCGCGATGCGCTTCTGGTCTTCAGCGCCGTGCCGCTCGCTCTGACCGGCGGTATTGTCACGCTATGGCTGCGTGGCATGCCGTTCTCGATCTCGGCTGCGGTTGGCTTCATCGCGTTGTCGGGTGTCGCCGTCCTGAACGGGCTCGTGATGTTGAGCCAGATCCGCAAACTGGTCGAGGACGGCGCCGAACTTCGGTCCGCGATCGAAGAGGGGGCGTTAATACGCTTCCGACCGGTGATCATGACTGCTTTGGTCGCATCGCTCGGCTTCGTCCCCATGGCGCTCGCCACGGGAACTGGCGCTGAGGTGCAGCGGCCGCTGGCCACCGTGGTGATCGGTGGATTGCTCACGGCGACGCTGTTGACGCTCATCGTTCTGCCGGCGCTCTATGCCTATTTCGCGCGACGGCCATTGCGATTGAAGAGATCCGATCAGTTCCTCTCGCGACGCGCAGCCGAATAGACCAGAGGGCCTATCGTGCTTTCAGTCCTTGCCAACCGAACCCTATCGCCACCTGTTTGCCGCTCAGGTGATCGCCCTGATTGGCACGGGTTTGATGACCGTCGCGCTCGGCTTGCTGGCGTTCAAGATCGCCGGTGATAAGGCGGGCGCCGTGCTCGGCACCGCACTTGCAATCAAGATGATCGCCTATGGGTGAGCACCAGTCGAACAATGTTGACGAACGTGCTGCGCGGAAACCCGTACACGACGGTTTCAGACATCGCTCTTCCTCCCTGTTAATGAATTCAATCGGAATTGGTCAGCGCCAGAACGGCGCGTCTGCCTGCTCCAAGGCCTCTTCCCGGGTGAGCCCGAGATCGGCAAGCAGGTGGGGGTCGTCGGCGATAGCACGCAGATCGGCGCGCTGATGCATTCGCTCGCTGCAGGCAAGCCACTTATCCAGCAGCATCACCCATGAATTGGGTTGATGATCCGCGCTTGTCGCGCTGCGCCGAATGCGCGGTAGAAAGTCACTATTGGCAAAAAGCGTTGACATTCAGCGGCTCCAAATCCCATGATTTCGAATTGCTGGCGCCTGAATAGGGCCGGCAGGGCGCAGTCCGCAAAGCATCGTTTCTCGGGCATGCCCGAATTTTTCTCATGATCTCGGGAATTATTGTAATGCGCTCGCATTTGCCGCCGTTGAACGCGCTGAAGGCCTTCGAAGCCGCGGCCCGACATGAAAGTTTCACGCGCGCAGCCGAAGAGCTGTGTGTTACGCAGGGTGCCGTCAGTCATCAGGTGAAGGCGCTGGAAACCAAGCTCGCGGTCAAGCTGTTCAATCGCGAACGTCAGCGTTTGATCATCACCGAGGCCGGCCGGGACTATCTTTCGGTCGTGCGCGATGCGCTCGATCGGATCGCGGCGGGGACGGAGCGGTTGCTGCAGCGGCAGAGCGCGGGCGTTCTAACGGTCAGCACCTCGCCCGATTTCGCCGCCAAGTGGTTGGTGCACCGGCTCGGCCATTTCGCCGAGGCGCATTCCGGCATCGATCTTCGGGTTACCGCAACACTGCATCACGTCGATTTCGCCAGGGAGGACGTCGACCTGGCGGTGCGTCATGGCGACGGCAACTGGCCGGGAATGGAGGTCGTGAGGCTTTGCGGGGAGCGGATGTTTGCCGTATGCAGCCCAAAATTATTGTCCGGGCGTCGCCGTATCGATGGCATCGGAGATATCCTGAAATTTCCCCTGATCCACCTGGACAGCCGAACTGATTGGGCGAACTGGCTGCATGGCGTCGGCATCGACGATGCGCGCGTCATTCACGGCCCCGTAATGAACCGTGCAAGTATGGTAATTGACGCGGCGATCAACGGGCAGGGGATCGCACTTGCGCGCACCACGCTTGCAGCATGGGATCTGATCAACGGCCGGCTGGTGCTGCCATTTCCGGAATCCCTGCCAGTATCCAAGACCTATTGGATCGTCTGTCCGAAGGCGACCGCGGCTCTGCCGAAGATCGCGACTTTTCGCGATTGGCTTCTGGCGGAGGCGGCGGCGGACCAGCGGCAACTCAAGAAGCTGGCGCCTCAGCCTGATGATCGGAAGCGCCTGCGCTCAAACGGGACGAACTCCCGCAAGAGAAACTCGAGCAGCATGGCTTCGCGACCATGACCCCTTGTGGTGCACCGCAGTGCAGTACCGCAATGCGTGCGAAATCTCCGAACAGAAGCTCAAGCAAGTTGTTAGCGTTCATCCCGAACGGAGGAGAGACGCATGCGCAATCTCGCGATGACAACGGCAATACTACTGTCCTGCAGTCTCGCTCCCGGATATGCAGGGGAGTCCGGGTTATCCAAGACATATAAGCAGGAGCAATCGGTTCCGGTGCAGCCAGATCGCACGCCCCAGCAATCGGACCAATCTCGCGACCAAGAGCGAGCGCGCGGTGAGAGTGTTCAGATCGAGCGCGACTGGAAGGCTCAGGAAAATGCCAACCGAAGTGCTGGCGATGGATCTGCTGGCAAGACCGACGAGGATCGTCAAACAGTAGGTCGTGATTGGCGAGCGCATCCTGAGCGTGACGAGAAGCGCTGAAATCAGGCTGGCTGTGAGAGCGAAACGTGATTGGCCGCATGTTGCCGCTACAGAGAGCTGTGAGCGGGAACCCAATCAAGCTGAAGTGAACAAACCGCCAAGTTGGCGAGCCTCGCTTCCGCTGGTTCCTAATTGACAAGCAATTCCGCTTTGGCAAGGTCGCCGCTATGGGGACGGCGATCTCCCCATGAGGCGACATGCCCAAGCATCGCGTCCGGATTCCTGAGAAGGACGCTGCATGTCAACCGTCAACGACGGGTTTTCGCCAGACCGTTCAGCGCCTTTGCTGGGCGTGAGAAACCTGACCAAGCGCTATGGAAGCGATGGCGCCGCGATCGACGGTGTGACGTTCTCTGCTGTCGCGGGCGAAATCCTCGGCATCATCGGTCCAAATGGCGCCGGCAAGACGACGTTGCTGGAAGCCGTTGCCGGACTTCTACCGGTGAATTCGGGCGAAGTCTTCTGGCGCGGAGAGCCGTTGCACGCAAGCCGCCGGCGGAACGTCCTGTTCTACCTGCCTGATGGCGTCCGTCCGTACCAGGACCAATCGGCCCTGCAGGTCGTGTGGTTTGTCGGTAGCGTCTTTCGACGGTCAGAAGCAGACATCAAGTCGACCATCGAAGCGCTCGGGTTACAGCCGGTGCTTCGAAAGCGCGTCCACGCTCTGTCAAAGGGCTATGCCCGACGGCTGATGTTGACCATCGGACTGCTCGCGCCGCATGACCTGTTACTGATGGACGAACCATTTGACGGATTTGACCTGCGGCAAACGCGCCACGTGATGGGTCTATTGCGTGACCAGACGGCGCGCGGACGCACGCTGATCCTCTCCATTCATCAATTGCCGGACGCGGAACGGGTCTGTGACCGTTTCATCCTACTCTCGGCAGGGCAGGTGCGCGGATCTGGAGGACTTGCCGAATTGCGTGCGCAGACTGGACTGCCGAACGGCTCACTGGAGGATATCTTCCTTGCGCTCACGTGAGGCATACGTGCGGCCGACCGCACCGATCGTTCCGCTGCTCGCAAAGGAGCTCCGCGAGGTCACGGCCGGGCGGGCACTTTGGACCATGTTGCTGCTGGTCTGTCCGCTCGTCGGATACTCTTTCGTCCAGGCAGTCTCGCTCTACAGCGAGTCAAGCGCCGCGGCCCTCCAGTCGCCAGTCCTGGCGAGGAGCCTGTCTCCCCTCGATGGGATCCTCGTTCCGACATTCGGCTCATTCTATGTGGCGGTGACGCTATTGTTTCCTTTCGTGGCGATCCGCGTGCTGGGCCAAGAGAAGGAAAGTGGCGCTTTGCGCCTGCTGGTCCAATTGCCGTACCGACCCTCGACGCTGATCGCCGCAAAATTCTGCGCCGTACTGGCAGCCTGGTTCATGGTGAGCATTCCTGCGCTTTCCGCGCTGGCCGTGTGGGCTATGTTGGGTGGCCATCTGGCGGTGCCCGAGACGCTGAATCTTATATTGGGTCATTTGCTCTACGGTCTTCTGGCCGGCGCCATTGGGCTGCTCGCCGCGGTTATCGCCGACAATTCGGCTACTGCAGCCATCATCGCGCTCGCCGTCACGATAGGATCATGGGTGCTGGATTTCACGCTCGCGGGCCGCTCTGGTCTGTCGGCCTGGCTTTTGCAATTGTCGCTAACCCAAACGCTGCGTCCCTTTGAGCAGGGGCTTCTTTCGGCCGGCCTCGTGCTAGGCATAGCGGCCGTCATTGGCGGGCTCGCTGCGCTGACAGTTGTCTGGCTCCCTCCCGGTACACCGGTGCGGACGAAAGTCATTCGCTCTGTGTCTTGTGTGCTTGTGATTGCCGTTGCGCTCACCGTCGCGGCGCAGATCAGGGCGTCCGGGGATCTCAGCGAAGATCGTCGCAACTCGTTTACTTCTGCAGATGAACGTTTGCTCGCATCGCTTCGGCGTCCCTTAGTCATCAAGGTCAATCTCGAGGCGGAAGACCCCCGCTACGTCGATCTCCGGCGGAACGTTCTCGCGAAGCTGGAGCGCGTCCTGCCTGATGTCATCGTCGTTCTCGCGAGCGAGCGGTCGAACGTTCCCAATCGATCAGACGCCTATGGCCAGATCGAATATGTCTACGGTGATCGAACCGACGTAAGCCGTTCCACCAGTCCGCGGGAGATACTGCCGCTACTATATGCGCTCGCGGGCACGCAGCCGCCGGCGCCTAGCCTCGGCGAAGAGTACCCCGGTTATCCCCTGGTCGTCAGCGCAGACGCGGTGCTGCTGTGGTTCTTCGGCGGATTGCCGCTCCTGATCGTGCTCGCGTGGCGATGGATTCGCCGGCTCCCTCCAGACAAAGGCTCTCTCGTTCATCAAGGAGTTAAGCCATGAGATCCTGCAAGAAACTCGGAATGATCATCCTCGCGGCAATCGGCTTTGCGGTGCCGGCATTGCCCTGTTTAGCCACGGAGCCAATCAAGATTGACCTCTCGAATGAAACCGTCGGTGGGGAACCAAAGTCGCTGGTGCCAGTGGTGGGCTTCTGGAGGATCGAGGAGGACGGCGGCAAGAAGGTGCTCACTGTCGATGGTCGGCAGTGGAAGGAGGGGCAATCGTCGGCAGGTATCGCCGACAAGGCACGGGCTCTCTACGGTGAACGCTACGCCGAGTTTCTCGATCGCGTGCAGGCCTACGCCTACTATCCCTACGCGGTCGCGCCAAAAATCGAAAATTTCAGCGATGGCGAGATTTCGGTGCGCTTTGAAGGGTTGTCCGGTCGTATCGACCAGGGCGCCGGCATCCTATTCAATCTCAAGCCAAACGGGGACTACCTGACAGTCCGCGCGAACTGTCTGGAGAATAACATCGTGCTGTGGAAGTTCGAGAACGGCAAGCGATCCTCGGTCAAATGGGTGCGAAATACGCCGACCGCGACTCGGCAGTGGCATGACCTCAAGGTCCGCGTCAAAGGCACCAAGGTGGAAGGCTATCTCGATGGCAAGCTCTATCTGGAGCACACGCTGACCCAACCTGTCTCGGGCCGGATCGGGCTCTGGTCGAAGGCCGACAGCCACATGTACTTCGCGGATTACACCATCGCGCCGGCGGCAATTGAAAGGATGACAAGGGGGAGATTCGTCAGAAAACGAGGTGGACGATGAACAGGAAATGGATTCTGGTAGGCAGCGGCGCGCTGTTGCTGGGCCTTGTGGGTGTCGCCATGGTTACCGCCGAACCGGAGGGCAGGGGTGCGATCTTCATCGCGGGAGACAAGCCGGTCAGCGAGGATCAGATCCGTCAAAAACTGCAGTCGGACGGCTGGTCGAATGTCCAGATCGTGCGCAACGGATGGTACTTCGAGGCGATTGGCTCGAAAGACGGCCAAACCGCGAATGTTGCCGTCAATTCGCGGAACGGCCGACTACGTACCGGCGATGACGACGACGAGGATTGAGTAGATAGCTCCCGTCGGGAGTGAATGGAATCGGGGCGGGCTGGTTTCGCGTGCGACCCTCCGCGCGACGTTCTCCCCTACGAGCGATTCCGTTGCTTCGAAATGAATGTTTATCGGCATTGACAAGTTGTCGCAGCCGGCTCTATTTCTGGGGCTTGGGGAAGCGATCTCCCCATGAGGCGACATGCCCAAGAATCGCGTCCGATTTCACCAAGGGCGCATCATGTCTGCCGTTATCCCAATCACATCCAACAAATTCCCAGATCTTACTAGCGCGCTGCCGCCGGTTGGCACTTTGTGCGCCCGGATGCCACCCAGGCCATGCGTCGGGAGGTTGCCATGACCTATGTCGTGAAGCCGTTGTCCTGCGACCCGAGCCGCATCCGTGGGATGTCGGAGCGGATGATTATCAGCCACTACGAGAACAACTATGGTGGCGCGGTCAAACGGCTGAATCTGATCGACGAAAAGCTTGCTGAACTCGACTACGCGAGCGCGCCGGGCTTCCTGATCAATGGGTTGAAGCGCGAGCAGCTTATCGCGACCAACTCGATGATCCTGCATGAAGTGTTCTTTGATGGTCTTGGCGATGAGAGCGAACCGGGCGCAAGTCTGAAGGAAGACCTTGCTCGCGACTTCGGTTCGTATGACCGGTGGCGGGCCGAATTCATAGCCATGGGCAAGGCACTTGGCGGTGGCTCCGGGTGGGTGCTGCTGACTTGGTCACCCCGCGACCGCAAGCTCGTGAATCAGTGGGCGTCGGATCACTGCCACACGCTGGCCGGTGGCACGCCGATACTCGCGCTCGATATGTACGAACACTCGTACCACATCGACTACGGCGCCAAGGCCGCGAACTACGTGGACGTGTTCATGGCGGCGATTAATTGGCCGGCCGTGCAACGTGCCTTTGACGGGATACAGAAATGAGGCACGGCCTACGATACGTTCGGTGGATTCTCTGTTCGGCCGCGCTGGCTTTCATAGCTGACGCTCGCGCCGAAGATCAGTTCAGGATGCTCGGCGAGAAGCAAATCCGCGCTCGCGTTGTCGGTCAGGACATCACGGATGGATCCCACTGGTCCATGTATCTCCGGCCGGATGGCGCTCTCGTCGGTTCAGAATCGGGAAGTTCTTGGACCGGGACCTGGAAAATTCGAGATGACAAGCTGTGCACGACGATGCCAAGCAGCCCGTCGCCGGTGTGCAATGAAGTCTGGATGTCAGGGACGCACATCAGGATGCGCGCCAACAAGGATGAGGAGACATTCGACGCAAGGGTTATGGCGCACCAAGCCAAGCAATGAACAGTGCGGACTCGCGATGCTCTGAAGCTGGCAAAGGGTCTTCGAGCTGCCTTAGACAACTCGGCCAGCACCAAGAAGTCGCAGAACTGATCGATCCCATCGGCCAGACGGTTGGCCCACGTGATCGTGCCCTCAGGAAAGGAAGATCGAATGCGAAATGCGGCTCTTATGTTGTCTGTACTCACTGGTCTCTTTGCACTGAATGCTACGGCGCAGGCCCAAACATCCTGCAAGATATGCGCGGAGCAGCAAAAGGCGTGCATGAAGAACTACGCCGGACCCGCCTGCAAAACCGAGTACCAAATGTGCCTCAAAGCCTGCAAGAAGTGAAAGAGGTTAGGTTGGTCAAGCTAGGAATAAAGCGCTTCATCGCGGTACTTGCCGGCATCGGGAGCCTCGTTGCTCTCGATGCCGGATTTGTTGCCGCGGAAAATCTCAAGAAATTATCTGGCGCGCAAATACGAGCAAAGTTGTCGGGCAAGGAAGTGACCGACGAGGTCCATTATCGTGATGTCTATGAACACGACGGGACCCTCCGAAGCTATGCGATGGGCAGCAAGAAGCGCGGCAAGTGGACCATTCAAGGGGATGACCTTTGCATCGATCTTCCGGAGCCAGATGGCGGCTGTTTCGAGGTGACGGCGGCGGGAAAGAATGTCGTCCTGACGCCGAAAGGACTTGGTTCGCCGTCGGACGGGATAGTTCAGGCGATCTCCGACCCGTAACAGGAGGCGAAGTGCTCCATCACGGGTAATCGAAAAGTAGCCTGTACCGAACGCAGGTTCCCGCTCCTGATATGCGGCGTAGCGCCAACGACCGATTGTTGCGAAGGACTTTGAAATGACGACAACCGCAATCCCCGAGCGTAGCCGTATGGCGGCGCTTGCACTCTACTTCCTGCGTCTCGGTTTCCTCGGCTTCGGCGGTCCGGTTGCGCTGGTAGGCCAGATGGAACGCGAACTGGTCAACGACAAGAAGTGGCTAACCAAGGAGCAGATGCGCGAATCCATCGCGATCTGCCAATCACTGCCAGGCCCGCTCGCAATCCAGGTTGGCATCTACATCGCATGGCTCCGCGGCGGTTTTTGGGGCGCGTGGGTCGGCGGATGGTGCTTCATCCTGCCGAATTTCGTCATCGTTGCCGCGCTCGGGGCCCTCTACGTCTATCTGGGCGATCTCCAGCCGGTCACGGCGATCTTCTACGGCGTCAGCCCGGCGGTGATCGCGCTCATCCTGCATTCCTGCTATCGGCTGGCCAAGCTCGGCATGGAGGATTGGCTGCAATGGGCGATTGCGGCCGTGTGTTTCGCCGTGACAATCATCCTTCAGGCCGAGGTTGCCTTGCTCTTCATGGGGGCAGGTATCGTCGGCATCGTCTACTATGGCAGCCTCTTCAAACGTACGCCTGCTGTGTTGCCGGCGGTTGTGGTGCCCGCGGCGGCCGCTCCGATGGCACCGGTCGCGACAGCCTCGACGCTGGGCAAGCTCATGCTGTTCTTCCTGAAGGCGGGCTCCCTGACCTTCGGCAGTGGGCTCGTCATCGTGCCATTCCTAGAACAAGGGCTTGTGCAGCAATATGGCTGGCTCGACGAACGTCAATTCCTGATCGCGGTCGCCATCGGCATGATCAGTCCGGGGCCGGTCGTGATCACGGCGACTTTCGTCGGTTACCTCGTGGCCGGCTTTTGGGGTTCGCTGGTATCGACGGTTGGCATCTTCCTGCCCTCGTTTCTGTTGGTGCTAATCGTGGCACCGATCCTGGCGCGGCATCGTGGAAACGCCAATGTCCAAGGCTTTGTGAAGGGCGCTTACGCGGCTGCGATCGGCACGATTCTCGGCGCGTGCGTCCTGCTCGGCAAGATCGCGATCGGTGACTGGCTGACTGTAGCGGTCGGCATCGTATCTCTCGCGGTGCTCTTCCGTTGGAAGGTAAGCAATCCTGCGCTGATTGCGGCAACTGCAGTCGTTGGGCTTATCGCCCATCCGCTGCTGCAACCTGCGTGGGTGATGGTGAAATAGCAGCTTCTGTAAAGGGCAGGGGGCACCTCGATCAATGTAGGGAGGGATCATGGGCTGCATCGGATTGACCATCGCAATGCCTCGCGTCGCGGTCCTCGTTGCAGTAGGAACGCTGACCATATTAACGCTGGCCCGTCTGGCACTTCATCGTCTGCACCCGCAATGGCGGTCTGCCTGATCGTCGCCGGCTGGGACGCAAGGGGCTTCTGGCGTCATGTGCTCGGATAGGGCAACCTGTTCACGATGGCAGGCGGGGCTGCAAGCGAGCCTTCCACAGCTTACGCCATTTGGCGCACGGCTCGCGCGGCCGTCGTGTATCTGATCAATGGACCCTCTTCAGGATCTACATCATCGAAATGTACGGCTGCGCCGGCCGGGGTTCTGCGTAGCTTCCCATAATCCTTCACGGATGCCGTCTCGACCACGTGTAAGCTGGAATCGTCTGCGAACGCGGTCAGAGCGGCGAGTTCGGCAGTGCTCGCGCCGCCGGAGCGCCAGGACGCCTCGAACACTCCGGATCGCCATTTTCCGGTCCCATCAATGCCTTGTCCAACATCATAGTTTCGGCGTGAGGCCAGGAAGCCCCGATATCTGGCGGCGTTCCGATCGTATATTCGAGCTTGATCTACGGCGAGTCTCGCCTCCGGCTCCATCGGAAGACTGTCGAGTGCCGACCAGCCGCCGCGAACGCAAATGATGTGCGAGCCGCCATAGACCCGAAGTCCATAATTATTGGTAACCGACCGTTGCGTGCCGTGATAGGCGAGCGAGCGGTCGCCGATCATCGTGCAACCGACGCTTCGGGTTATGGCCTGACGCAGGTTGACCTCGAGCGACAGGCCGTGAGATGCCAGTTTATCTGTCGGGAATTTCTCCAGGTAAGCTTCCAGTTCATCAATGTTCGTGATGACCGTCTGTCCATGACCGCCGTCGCCCAGCGGCTCCTTCACGCGAACCGGCCCCAGCGCCAATAGCCGCTTAGCTGCCACTCTAGCATCGTCAGCGCCAAACGCGGTGTAGCCCGGCAGAACCGCATCACGGACACCGTCTCCGAAGGCAAATGACCAGCCGCGCGGCCGGGCCGCGTGCTTGGCGACAAGGGGATGCGTGATGGCTTTCGTCTTGACGAAGGGATACGGCACCACGGCGCCATAGAGTTGATGCGGAGACTGAATTCCGAGATCCCGCGCCTCCTCAAGCATGAGCGTGTCGCTGGGAACGAAGAAAAGACCAGCGGCCACATGCGTCTTCGGACCGTACTCACCTACAAATCGACAGCCTTTAAGCCGCGCGATGCTCTCAGCCACCACGGAAAGTGTGATCTTCTCGTGGGTGTACATCGGTGCGCTTAGCCTGGAGAAATGGAAAGCGACCGCGTCGATCCCGTGCCGTTCGCGCGTTTGACGCGATCGATGCTGAAGCAGATGAGGGAATATAGGTCGGTCCATGCGCAACCACCTCGACAACCGAGCATTGGTCAGTGCTTGGACGGAACCGTCTGACGGGGAGACTGCACATCCCCATTCAGGTAACGTAGATCACCGCAAGATGTGCCAAGGGTCAAAGGTAATATGCTCACTGTCAGCGCGCTCAAGCGCTTGCATCTCGTGGTCTCGTTCGAACTCGCGGATGGAGAATGTATTGCGCTGCAGGGCCCGTCGGGCGTCGGCAAGAGCTTGCTGCTCCGCGCCATTGCCGATCTCGATCCGAATGAGGGCTCCGTCGAGCTGGACGGGGTGCCGCGGGAAACGATGTCGGCCCCTGTTTGGCGCAGGCAGGTGACCTATGTAGCTGCCGAACCTGGCTGGTGGGCTGACACGGTGCAGGAGCACTTTACCGACTGGGATCTGGCCACTCCGTTAGTGGATCAGTTGGGGCTGCCAGCGAGTTGCGGAACCTGGCCGATCCGGAGACTTTCTACCGGCGAAAAGCAGCGCCTTGGCCTCGTACGGGCGCTGTTGCTGCATTCGCGGGTGCTCCTGCTGGACGAGCCCACGTCGGCGCTTGACGCGGCATCGACCGCATCCGTGGAAGCCCTGGTTGCCGAGCGTGTCTCGGCCGGAACAAGCGTCCTATGGAGCACTCACAACAGTGGCCAGGCTCGTCGCGTCGGATCTCGTCTGTTCGTGATGGCGAGCGGCGGCCACCTCGAGGAGCACTCGCTTTGAGTTACATCCAGCTGGCTTACAGCGACCTCATATTGCCTGCGCTCCTTGTTGTCATGAATGGCGCGCTCTCGCTCGCGCTGCACCTGAAGCTTGAACGACAGCTTGCCCTTGCGAGCATGCGAATGGTGATCCAGCTCGTACTCGTTGGATATGTGCTGACGTTTCTGTTTGCCGTGGTCTCTCCGTTCTGGACGGCACTCGCCGCCTTCATCATGGTCTTGTTCGCATCGCGAGAAATCGTCGCCCGTCAGAAGCGACGGCTGGAAGGTCTTTGGACCTACGGCTTGGGAGCAGGCTGCACCTTGCTCGCCGCCGGTACCGTCACGATGTTCTCGCTGCTCTCGCAACTCCGTCCTGAGCCCTGGTATCATCCGCGCTACGCTCTGCCGCTGTTGGGAATGATCCTGGGCAACACCATGACTGGCGTGAGCCTCGGACTTGATGTGCTCGTCAATGGCGTGGTGCGCGAACGTGCTGCCGTGGAATCCTGCCTCGCTTTGGGAGGTACCCGCTATCAGGCCCTCCTTCCGGTGATCCGCGATGCGCTACGGAGCGGCTTCATGCCGACCATCAACGGCATGGCTGCAATTGGCCTGGTCTCTCTGCCAGGGATGATGACCGGCCAGATCCTCGCGGGCGTCGAGCCGGTCGATGCCGTCAAATACCAGCTACTGATCATGTTTCTGATTGCGGGCGGAACCGGTTTGGGGACGCTTGCAGCAGTCATCGGGGGCGGGCATTTGCTGACCGATCATCGGCACCGATTGCGCCTGGATCGGATCGCCTCCGAAAACTGATCCAGTCATCGTAGATCGAGAAGATCACGCAACACGTTCGGGACGGATTGCTCGCGTTCGAACAGATCGATGATGTCGTCGGCGGGGACTCGGCCAGTCTCCAGCCTGGTACGAAAATGATCGAGTGGCTGGCAATCGAACCCCCAATGGCTCAGCGCGCTCGGCGCCCTTGACAGGACCTCATGAGCGCGCTCGCGGGCGCCCTCTGCATGGAGGCCAAATCGGGCAACCTGTCCCATGTCGTAGATCCGGGTTTGCTCCGTCGCGCGTCCCAACAAGCTCTCGTCCAGGATCAAGGCAAGCCACAGCAGAAAGTAGGCCTGATAGTCGAGAAGATACGGCGTCATTTCGAGCGGTTTGAATTCAAGGCGCAGGTGCTCCTTTGGGTGGATGGAAATCGCCGGCGCAATGGTGCTGCGGTGATAGGTGCGTACGGATTTTCCAATGGAGCCTTGGAGTTCGTGGAGGTCCAGTTGTGCCGCCAAGTCAGGCGGAACGCTGACATTGATGTCCGGGCCGTAAGTCGTCATCGCCTCCATGGCCCATTGCCAATGGTCGTAACGGCGCTTGTTCTGCGGACCTTCGAAATGGTCCTCGATCGGATGAAAGGAGAGCGTTGCGGCGCGGTATCCGCGCTCCGACAAAGATCGTTGCATCCGGCCGTGAAGCGTGGCGAAGGTGGCAATGCACTCCTCAACTGAGTTGCATATCGGAGTCCGAATCTCGACGCCCTTTGGCAATAAAGCGGTCGGCTTCAAATCCGGGCCGGGAAGCTGATAGCCTTCGACAACGAACGGCATCCTCTTGCGGTGAAGCGGGATGAGGTCCAAGCCCTCTTGATCGAAATCGCTGACGTCAATCGCTTCCAGAGCGAGATTGAGCTCCTCGAATCGAAGTTCGGGATGCCACAGAGGACGGCACGAATCGACCTCGACCAGCAGAAACTCTGCTTCCAAGCCGAAACGAAATCCTGAACCATGGTCGATCATGTGCTCATCAATTCCACGAGGCGCGACATCCCTCATCCGCGAGACGTTGCACTATGCGCGTTTTGACAACGGCGACCTGAGGTCAGCTTCCCACTCGCAGAGATCAACTCGTTGTGAAGAGGTCGCGGTTGGGCTAAGACGCATTGCTATGCACAACGATGGTGTTTCGAGTGTGCGTAGCGGGAGCCAGCCAGGCAAATGTTTATCGAAGCTCTGTGTTCATGCCTTCTTTTCGGCCGACGCTCGTCGATCAAGGAGAAGGTCCTGCAGCTCACATCTAGCCCGTAGAGGTTGATGCAACGGATTGTTGCTGTGTGTTAAGCGCGCGCTTGAAGGCTTTTGCCAATTCCTCAGCATTGCCGATGCCCCAGTAGTGCAGGAAAATGATGCGTGGGTCTTCAAAGAACATGTGATTGTGGACGGCTACCACTTCGATCGTTCCTGCTTGCAATTCGCGGATAACCGAGTGCACTTCGTTTTCCAGCATTGCAACATCGCCGCATATTGCCGCGCGCTCGTTCGTGCCCTGAAAGGCGGCCCATGTGTTGTAGCCCATTGCGGCGTCAATATTGAGGTTACCGCAGCGCTTGCAGATGAGTGGTACCGTTGGCCGCCCTAACACGAATTTGAATACGCCATCTTTGCTCTCGCCGTTATGCTCGACAATTTTTTCAAGTCGCGGTACGTCCAGAGTGCTGTCGACTTTCTCAGCGGCGGAGTCGACAGGGTGCCCCTGACGCACGGTCTTAATTGCTTCGAGAATCTTGTGTGCGCCTGTCGCTAACGCAGTGTCATCGGCCGTGCCCTCGATGTGCATAAACATCACGCGCGGCTCCTCGCGCAGGAAGTGATTATGCAAGGCCGTCACGTACAGGTCCGCTTGGATAGCCGCGGCCATTGCGTCCTTGATTTCATCTTCAAGCACGACAATGTCACCCATCAACGTGGTGTGATGTGGCCCCTGTCGAAAGGCGACCCACGATGTGAGTCCCATGAACGGAATGACCTCAAAGCCGTCGAGGGTCACTCTCACTTCGTTGCGCGGGATCGATAACTTGAGCGCGTCACCCGTCGTTTGTCCCTTCAGTCCCGTTATGGATTCAATGGCCTGGGTATTGAGCATGTTGCACTCCTTGTCTCATTTTTCCTTGACGGTACCTCCTCTCGATTGGCGCGCCGCATGATGAGTCGAGCGCCGAACGAACGCGGAGACCACAAAGCTCTCACTCTTCCTCGGCAAGCATCCCCGAATGCGCACGAGATTACATCTTTGCCGCGAAGCGCTCGCACCAACCGTTGGGGCTAATTCCACCCTGAACCAACTGGCACTGGTTTGGAGCCTGGAAGAACTGGCACAATTGACAACGCTGATTGCCGTTCGCCTTATCCTGATATTTGGCCTCCGATTTGCTGATCTTTTGCTGTGCTTGCGCACTGAAGAAGGCGCTGCCCGTCAACAGAGCGGCGCAACCGATCGTGCTCATCAGATCTCGGCGCGATGGCGTCGCAGCCTTGTTTGGTTGGGCCGCCCGCCGCTGAATCGGAAGCTGTTGCAGTAGGACGGTCATTGAAGGACCGCACTCGCGTGACGAGGTCTTTGTCATCCCGCTCTCCTCAAGCTGGGTGGTTGTGCGGCGCACCCCAACGGACGGCCGCTGTGCGGACCGCAGTCGCGCCTGCATCGTGAATAGGGAGGGGTAGAGAATTGTGTTTCGTCCATGCGCAATCGCCTCGGAAGCGAGCCGTGCGCAGAGCTTGGACGGCAATCCGTCTAACGGGGAGCCTGCGTTCCCCTAGGGTCGAGCAAACAACATCGGCCCCGAAAGGTTCCTATGGCGTAATGCAAGGTTCTCTCAGGCATTCGAAGGCCCCATCAGGTAGGGTGCTCGCCGTCGGCGTACTTGGCAATTTGGCAGGCCATATGAGGGAGCAAGAAGCCTAGATCGGATCAGCCAGAACGGCACGTCTTCGTGCCTTCTTTTCGGCGGTCTCACGACGCTAAGCTTCGACCGTCGGCTTCCCAGATCGCTATGGAGTTCGAGGCGATGCACTGTCTGACCAAAAACGACGTTCGCTTCTCCTGACGGCTCTCGCCACCGGAGCGTGCTTGGCAACCAAATCCGTTGGGCCGGCGCCTCGACGCTTAGCCGCGCTTCGGCTGACGATCGCCGACGGCGCGCTTATAGTGGCGGGAGCATTCGTCGGAAAGGTCGGTGCGCGGCCAGGAGGATGAACGGGCACCTTAATGAGGGCTTTGCAGGTGCCAGGAACGAACCCATACGAGGGTGGTTGATGCCTAGACTATGTGCCTCATGAAGCTCAACCTTTTGGACGGTAGCCGGAGCGGCACGCTGACCGAAACGCCGGCCGGAGTCATCCTCTTGGCGATAGTCGTCGCGCTGGCAGTCGTCTGCTTCACGACGCGAGCCGCCAGATGAGGGCACAGTTCAGGTTCTCGCCTCTTTACTGCTGGCGATCGCTCCGATCTCGCCCGCAACCGCGAAGGGATGCATCAAGGGCGCTATCGTGGGAGGCGTTGCCGTGGGCGGCCAGATGAAATCCGATTTCACCCGCAAAGCTGCGGCCTGATCGTGACCGCAACGCCGGCCCGCGGTCTTTCGGTGCGAGCCTCAATGCTGCTTGCGATAGTCCGATCTTTCCATTCACTGGCGCGAGGGCTGCTTAGCAGGCGGACCGCTCTTATTGCCCGGCAGTCCCTTAATGTTCGACGGGTCCTGCATCCGAACCGTCGGGTTCTCCTGGTTCGTCGTCGAGCTAGAACCAACGGTCTCTCCAGGTTTGACGGCAGGACCGCTCTTGTTTCCCGGTTGACCCGGTATTCCTGCGCCGGAGCTCTGTGCGCTCGGAGCACCGGAGACGTCGGGTTTGGTCGTTTGCGCCAACACCGCTGAAGACAGAACCGTCAGCAGAAGGGCGACGGCACTTATAAGCAACTTCATGGCGCTTACCTCCTTACGAAAGGATTGTGTCAGTGCGAACGTGCGCCTCCTCAGCGCGTTCCGACCCCGGGTGAATTTAAAGAGCCGCGCATCCGCGAGTGACGCCAGCGCCTCGGCTCGGCAGAATGGGAGTATTGTCCTAATCGAACGGACAGTGCACTGATATTGTTGTAAGTTCCTTCGAGTTTCAGCTTCGGAACTGACGTTTTGGAGGAGATTATCGCGCCTATATCCTGGGGGCGGACGGCCACATTCAGCTTCGCGTCCAACTCCATTGCGCCGACGAAAAAACGGCAAGTGAACCAGCCAAGCAGCTCGCTGATGATCATGACGTCGAGCTTTGGGAAGGCGCACGCCTGATCCGCACGCGCATCCAACGAATGCACATTGGCGTCATCCGGGCGGCCGCCTGGCGTCCCGTCCGTCCGGATGCGATAGGGCGCGGCGCCCGTTGTCCGGTCGGGCGGGCCACGCCCTATCCAGATTCGCCCTTCACCTAGTCGTGAGTTGGGTCCGCTGTC